>JBDKRX010000237.1:0-24177 GCA_039683175.1 Phycisphaerales bacterium | reverse complement strand
TTTCCAGTGGTCCTTGCCCGGGCTCTCGACGAGCACTGAGTCGCCCTCGCGCCAGGCCTTCAACGGCAGATTGTTCTCATCGCGCAGATAGCGCTCGGGCATGAAGCCCTTCTCGACCAGCGTCTCGAGCGAATCGGGCAAGGCGTCGAATGCCAGGTGGTACGCGTAGATGGCCCGGCCGATGCCCAGGCGGATGAAGTGGGCCTCGTGATGCGTCTTCTCGATCCGCTGGACCTCGGGCGGCAGCTCCAGCAGGCGCAGGACCTCCACGCCCAGCGGCCCGACCCGACCTGCGTCCCCGCTCGCGCGGAACGAGATCGTGTGACCGCCCTTGCTCAGCTCGTGAATCCCGAGCACAAGGTCCATCTCGCCTTCCTCGGCTGCGCGGAAATCGGCGGTGACGACTTTCCTGCCGTCCAATTCGACATCGTATACCCCGTTGCGAGGGCCGCTGGCTGCGGTCAGACGCACCGCAAAGCGACCATCCTGCGAGGATTCGAAGGGCAGAGTGAGCGTCGCCCCCGCTTCATCGTTGGGCCACAGGAGGACGGGCCGAGCGCCGAAAAAGCCCTGCGTCTGCACCTGGACCTTGGCCTTGCCCGAGGTCTGCGCCTGTCGGAAGGCCTTCACCAGATGGTGCTGTTCCCACGGGACGCGCCGCTCGTGCCAGCCGGGCAGCGGGCCGAACGTGGTCTTCAGTTCGCCCGCCTGGTACCAGTAGGCGACGCTACTGAAGAAATCCGGACGTTCGAGGAAGAACCCGTCTTCCGACTCGTCGAAGTTGCCCCGGTGCTCGATGGCGACCTTGAGCGACTTCGTGAACCGGACCGGGTCGAGCAGGTGCCAACGGTAGCAGACGCCGCTGTCGCCGGGGACGTAGTCCTGCCAGCGGGGCTGTCCGAACCACGGACCTGTCCGAACGCGGAATCCCCAAGCGTCGTTGAAGTAGTCCTCGCTGCCGGTCCCCTGGAGACTGGGGACCTTCTCGCCGTCGATGTAGAAGAAATCGTCGCCTTCGCCGAACCAGCCGCTCTGGCCCAGCGTGACGGACATCACCGTGCCGACGTACCAGCCGGCGCCGGTCAGATCGGCCAGCAGGTAGTCATCGCCTGCGAGGGCCGGGTATTCCTGGCGATAGCGGGCGTAGAAGTACGGCGTCCCCGACGGCCAGTCGTCCAACTGCATCCAGTCCACCTGCCAGTACAGGCCGGTCGAACGGTCGGGATTGTCGTTGGTCACGACGATCCTCGCGCTCTTGCGGAATGGCATCCGCCAAAAGCAACTCAGCGAACCTGTGGGCGAGACCTGGACCGGGACGCTCTCGACCGATGCGGGTCTGCCGTGCCCCACCGCGAAGAAATCGCCGAGCGGGACCTCGACGCCGGGTTCTTTCGCATCGTCGTAGTAGATCCGCAGCACGAGGGCGTTCAACTCCCCCACCCATCCCGCGTGGCTGGTCATCCAGATGTGCGTGACGACGCCCGGCCCTTCCAGGATGGGCATATTGACCGACTCGCCCGGCATCAGCCAGGTCATGTCGAGGTTCTCGGTGTGCCAGGGCTGCTGATTGCTCGACACACGCCGGCTCCGCCCCTCGGGCCAGGCACCGAGCGGACCAAGGACATCGACCGATGCCGTCGGACGGTCCTGGTCGCAGTCGATCCACACGGCGTCGTTCATGTACGCGCGGGCGTACTCGTAGGTCATCCAGCCGTCGCGACCGTTGTTGTTCGAGTTGCGGAAAAGGAACATACCGCCGCCCGGCTGCTGCGGGTCGTCGCGATAGCCGACGAGCAGGACGCTGTGCCCGTCGAAGACGCCTTCCGGCGGGGCCATCCCGAGGACATCGTTCGTCCACTCCACCTTCTTGGGCCAGCGGAACCCGCCACAGACGGGCCATTGCTGGTTGAGGACCCGCTTGATCGCAACGACGTGCGTTTCATCGAGTCCCGTATTCGGGTCCCAGGGCTTGATCCAATGCAAACGCAGACCCATGTCGTGCAATTGCTTCGCATGGTCCGTCGCAGTCTCACTGGGTATCCGCGCCGCGTCGAACTTGTCCTGATAGGGCATGTCCTGCTCGGGGCACGCGCCGTAGACCACGAATCCCTTCCAGAGATCGGAGAAGAAGCTGCCGTCGTCGGTGTCGTGGGCCGCCTGGTTCGAGGCCCAGTTGAGGAACTCGACGCTCAGTCTCGTCGGACGATCCGTCCTGCTCGCGACTGCGTACTCGATCGCGCCGGTCACCGTGAAGACCGAGCAGGTATTCCGTTTGCCCTGAACGCGACGCTCCAGTTGCCATTTCTCGAAGGCCGGACGCAGGTCGATACTGTCCGCCAGGGGGCCGCCTTGTGTAGCGGCGGGAGCACCTTGCGGTACAAACAGGCCGGCCATCAGCACCGCGATGCAGAAGGATCGATGAAACATCGGACGAGAACACGCTGTCAGCATAAAGGATTCCTCACTATCCCTGGCCCAGAAGAAACGACCCAATCCCGAGACTCTCGCGGGACCTGGGCCTATTGTGCCCTACCGGATGAGCCGATGCAACCCATTCCTGCGGCGGGCCACGCAGTCGTTGCCAGAATGGCCCGGATGCGATAGAATCCCGATGGCGCGCAATCTTGCGATGTCACGATATCCACGAAAGCATCGACTTGCACTGAAGGGAGTAGATATGAGAAACAGCCTGCCGTCCGGTCCGACCCGTCTGTCGATTGTCGCCTCGCTCGTGCTGTTCGCAGCCGTGACGCAACTTCTCGCCCAGGACGAATGGACGCCCGGAATCCAGGACCTGTACCGCCTGGATCGCCTCGCGGTCCTCCGAGAATGCTCGAAGGTCGCGTCGCTCTCCAGCTACGACCGCACCGGCGGCAACGACGACGGGTTCAGCGGCCGCTACTCGTACGTTCGCAAAGAGAACGGCGGACTCGTCCTCGCCGACCTGGAAGGGCCTGGAGTCATCTACCGGCTCCACACCCCCACGCCGAGCGACGATATGCTCGAGTTCTACTTCGACGGCGAACAAACGCCGAGGATCCAGGTGAAATACCGAGATCTGTTCACGGGCAGGTATCCCGCCTTTCCGCGACCTCTCGTCGGGTTCGGGGCGGGCGGATTCTACTCCTACGTCCCGCTGCCCTATGAGAAGTCCTGCAAGGTCTTTCTGAAGGCCGAGCGGACGCAGTTCTACCAGCTCAACTACGCGACCTATCCGAAGGGCACGCCCATCCGGAGCTTTTCTGCCGAGCCGAGCGCCGAGCAGCAAAGGCATCTGGAGAAGGCCGTGAAGCTGGTGAGCCTGACGGGTAAGGACATCAGCGAGTACGTCGTGCCCGCGGGCGGCAGGGTCGAGACCCTCGCGTCCAAGGTGACCCTCGAACCCGGCAAGGCGGCAACCCTCCTGGACGTGGACCGGCCGGGCAGGGTCGTCGGAATTCGCCTGGCGCCTGCGGATGCTCTGGCCGGCAAGGGCCGCGACATCGTCCTGCGGGCCTTCTGGGACGGAGACGCCGAACCGGCGATTGCGGTCCCAGCGGGTGACTTCTTCGGCTACGCATGGGGTGAGCCCGCGACGAAATCCCTCGTCGTCGGTACAGCCGGTGGTGTGAACTACTGCTATTTCCCGATGCCGTTCGACCGGTCGGGGCGAATCGAGCTATACGCCGAGCCGGGGTCAGGACGGAGCGTCTCGGTGCAGGCCGAGGTGTTGTTCGTCCCCATCGCCAGGCAGAAGAACGAAGGCAAGTTCTATGCCGTCTGGCGCCGGGAGAACCCGACGACCAAGGGCAAGCCTTTCACCTTCATCGAGACCGAGGGACGCGGACATCTGGTCGGGCTCATTCAGCAATCACAGGGGCTCGAATCGGGCAACACCTACTTCTTCGAAGGAGACGACCAGACGACCATCGACGGCGAGCTTACCATCCACGGCACAGGCACGGAGGATTTCTACAACGGCGGCTGGTACGACGTCGCCGGCCGGTGGGAATCGCGAAGGTCGTTCCCCTTCAGCGGCTGCTTGGACTACAAGAAGCACCTGGGCAGGACCGGCGCGTATCGGCTCTTCCTGGGCGACGCCTACGCTTATCGCAAGAGCATCCTCCAAACGATCGAGCACGCCCCGACCGGCAACGATCTCATCAACGACTACTGCGGCGTGACGTTCCTGTACTCGCAGGACCGGCCGACCTGCAAGATCTCGCTGCCTGAGGCAGACCAGCGCAAGGTGGTGGACCTCAAGCGGATCGTGTTCGCGGCGTGGTGGAATATCCCGATCCACGCGTTTTCATACCGGGACGCAATGCTCGTCAAGGGCGCCGAGAAGATCGGCGACCAGAATGTCCAGTTCCTTTCGTTGCAGACGAAAGGCGGCGACGCGTTCGGCAATCACTTCGTCAGCTTCGCGTGCGAGCTTCCCGCGGCCGGCGTCTACAAAATCAGCGTGGACACGATCAAAGGGCCCGCCCAGGGACAGGTGCAGTTGTCCATGGATGAGGCGCCCGTCGGGCCGAGGGTGGATTTCTACGCCGAGACCAGGGAGCGAAGCCCAGGCATCGAGATGGGCACACTCGAACTGGCCGAGGGCACGAATCATCTGCTGTTCAAAATCGTCGGCAAGAACGAGAAGTCGCAGGGCCAGGCATTCGACGTAATCAATGTCATTTGCGAGAAGATCGACTGAGGAATCATATGAACCGACGTGAGTTTATCGCGATGGGCGGAGCAACCCTGTGCGGCACAGCGGTCGGCGCAGGCTGTGCCTTTGCCGAACGGGGCGGCTCGGGAATTCGCTGGCGACGTCACAAAGACTCCGGCCTGTTCGATGGAGTCGCCATCGACGGCCGGCCACTGCTCATTCCGGAAGAAGGCGTCGGCCCATTCGACGGTTTCTGCCAGGTGATCGAGGAAGACAAGCTCAGTCGTGAGATTCTGTTCGGCAACAGTCGGCCCCAAGGCGATTGCGGACCGGTCACGATCTCACTGAGTCATCACTTGCGTTCCTCTTCCGGCGGCGCTACGGAGGACCTTCTGGAGGCGACCCTGACGCTGCGTTCCCGAGCCGACCGGTCGTGCGAGGTCTTCTGTGGTTTCCTCACCGGCGCGCGCCCCTGCGCCGACGCAGGCAATCAACAGGTGTACGTGCCGGTTTCCGCAAGCGGACTCCGCGATCCCGACGACGACAAGAGACGCCGTCTGAAGGATTGCCGCCAGACCGTCGGCACGGACGGATTCCTGGCCCACTATCTCGAACCACAGGCGAGCGATCCACGCCAATCGACGACCCGTGCGGCGCTGCTGGCGCCGGTCGTGGAGATCTTCGCGGACGCCGGACCGTATCACATCGCGTTGTTCGGGTCATCCGTGGAGCCGGTGCTCTTTCAGGCATTGCAGGGCCCGTCCTCTCGGGCATGGCGGATGGCGCGGCGCGTACGTCTCGATCCAGGCCAGTCCCAGGTACTCAAGGCATACCTGTTCCTGCACCCCGGCGACGCCACGGAGGCCTGGAAGGCATTCCACCAGTTCGGCCACCGGGAGGATTTCCCGGCTATCGCATGGCCGCGCGAGGTCCGCGTCCACTACTTCGACTTCCTCTCCTCGGTCGCGGCCGACGGCCCCCGTGGCGGCGGCTACGATCTCGACCTGACGCACTTCGGCGAATTCCACGTGGGCATGGCCACCCAGCACGGCTACTACCTCTCCTACGGCGACTTCATCCACCCCGACCGCAAGGAGTGGAAGGCGATGCCGAACGATGCCGCCGGCGCGGTGACCATGACCATCGAGAAGATCAAGGCCCGCGTCGACGCCACGCGCCGAGCCGGCGTGCATCCCGCAATCTACATGCACTATACGATCCTGGACGAAGGGTCGCCTCTGTTCGAGAAGATGAGGGACTCGATCCAGGTGGACGCGCAAGGCAATCCGACCGTCTTCGGCTGGGAAGGACCGGACGTCATCAAGAAGACCTGGAGGATGTCCCCTGCCTCGCCGCAATGGCGAGATCATCTCGTCCAGCAGGCTCGGTGGATCATGGAGCTGTTCAACCCGGACGCCATCGTCCTCGACGAGACCTTCACCGCCTGGGGCTGGGACCACCACAAAGAGCACGGCGGCCCCCTCTCGCCGGGCGGCATCGACCTGATGCGCAGGCTCCGCGCCGTGGTGCGGTCCTTCGGTCGCGACAAGGCGCTGTTCGCCAGCGATTGCTCGATGGGCAACTTCTGTCTCTGGGGCGACGGCGAATCCGGCGATCACTGCTACGACCGCCTGCTCGGCAATGACCTCTATCGCAAACCGCCGATCCGCTACATGGCCGCTCTGGGCGAGAAGGCCTGGCTGCCCTGCGCATGGCTGTACAAATCCCTCTGGCCGGCCCAGGTGGACCTCGCCCGCAAGGTGCGTGCTGCCGTCGGTGTCACCAACGGCTGGGGCGACAGCTTCGGCCTGGCCCGCCTGCCCGAGGACGCCAAACAGCAGATGCTCCACGACATCGCGACGCTGTAAAAACAAGAGCAGGTCTTCATGCTCTGTCACATGAAGACCTGCTCGGTTGTGTCGGTGATTGCAGTAATGGGCGATCAAGCGCCGGCGGGCACGATATAGATCTCAACCCGGCGGTTCTTGGGATTGCCCTTCTTGCCGGAGGCGTTGGGCTCGATCGGGCGGTACTCGCCGAAGCCGCGCGTGCTCAGACGGGTCGCTTCGACGCCGCTCTTCTCCATGACCTCCACGACGGAGATTGCCCGGTGCGATGACAGGTGGCGATTCGTCGGATGCTTGACGCGCGTGTCGGGCTTCTGGATCGGGATGTCGTCCGTGTGTCCGGCCACGATGATGTGGAATTGCTTGGCCTGCTCGGAATTGAGGATCTCCGCGAGCTTCCGCACGTTTTCGGCGGCCTGGCTCGTCACGACATCGCTGCCCTTCTCGAAGAGCAGGTCGCTCTTGAACTTGACCAAACCCCGGCTGGCGTCGTATTCCACCATGTCGTTGCCCTTGGCGAATTCCTCCAGGGCATCATTCAACTCCACCGGCAACACAGAGACACCCATCAGACGGTCCTGCATGGACTTGATGAGGGCTTCCTTCTTGCTGATATCCTCTTCGAGGGCCGCGATCTTCTGGCGAAGCGTCTCGACCTCGACCCCGCCCGTGGCGTTGGCCGCATCGAGCTGGCTCTTGAGCTGGGCCAACTGCAACTGGGCCGCCTGCAACTGGTTCTCCAGTTCCGTGATACGGGTGGCCTGGATGCGGTTGCGGTTCTCCAGGTCCTTCATTTGTGAGTTGCAGCCACTCACAAACCCCATCCCAACGAACATGCCCAGGACAACCAGGATGGTCGACAGTTTCACGCTCCGCATTGCTCAATCCTTTCCAAGAATGAAAATCCGTTATAGAGTCCCATAAGAAATGAGCGGATCGCTCAGGACCTCGACGCAACCGACGACACACAGCCGACCCGGCTGCGGAATGTTAATAGAACCGATTTATGAGAGCCCGTCAAGGGCAATTTGGGGAATCTCTCCGGCAATTGTGCGCATACGTGCACACCTCAGACGGAACCAGCCACTCCGTCACGCCCTCGACACCCGGTCCCTCCTCGCCTGGTGTGTAGAGGATGATCCTTCACATCCGTCCATGCGGCAAGACTCACGAGAGAAAAGGTCAGGCCCAGGACGCGCTTTCGAGAACACGGGTCTTCTCCGACAGGTTGAAGATCCGGCGAGCATTGTTGTGCATGATGAAGTCCACGAGTTCCATCGCGTCGGACAGGCTCAGCCAGCCTTCCTCGACCAGTTCGCTCAGCGCCAGGGCGATGCCCTGACGGGCGATGGTCGCGTGGCCGAGGACCGGCTCGACCGGGATGTAGTCGCCGCCGAAGGTGAGGATCTTGTTGGCGGGAGCGGTCACCAGGAACTTCTTCAGGAAATCCTTGGCCGCCACCGGGTTGATGATCCAGGCCCAGCACATATCAACGTAGGCGTTCGCGTAGTGCTTGGCCGCCGCGAGCAACTCCTCGTAGTATGGATAGCAGATGTGCATGAAGACGAACCGCGTCTCGGGAGCCTGGCGGCACACATCCGTGATCGAGGCGGCGTTGCGCTGGAGCCGGCCGAGCGGCATGTAGTTGTGGCCCGCGTAGTAGCCTGTATGCAGCTTCACCGGCAGCTTGTGCTCGGTGGCCTTCTGCGCGGCGTACCAGAACAGGTGGTCCTCCAGGCTTTTCTTTTCTTCGCCGGTCACAGACTCGTCGGCGAGCCGCTTCTTGAAGATCCCTTCGACCTTCTCGGCGGGGACCTGTTCGTAGTCGATGTCCCGGTGGTACGCGTCCTGCGATTTGACGGCGACCGCGTACTTGCCGTACTTCTCGAACCACCAGTCGATGACCCGGTGCCAGTCGGCCAGGGAGTGGACCTCGATCCCGGTCGGCTTGCCGAAGGCGTCGAAGTTCGGGCCAACGTACATCCCGAGAATGCTGATATCCTGCATCAGCAGCGTGGGCATATCCGATTCCCCGAACGGCGCGCCCAGGCAATTCACCTGGCAGGATTCGATCTTGCTCATCTCGCAGAGGATTCGCCGGTAGAAGCCTGCCTGTCGGGTCTTCTCATAGCCGGCCTGCACCTTCTTCACGGTGCCGGCGGACAGGTCGTCCACTTCGTAGAGCTGTCGCATCGCGATCCGCACGGCCTGGCCGTAACCGGTGTTCTTGACGGCAGGCCAGTATGGCTCCAGGAGCCGCCACTTGTCCACGGGGTCGGTCTTCGGCGAGAAGAACCGATCGTACGCATCTCCCGACATGCCCGCCACACAGAGATCGGAGTCCAGGTAATGGCTCAACAGCAGGCTCCAGTCATCGCCCTCATCGCGCGGGCGCGATGCCGCCTCCAGTCGCTCCTTCTCCTCCATCAAATGCTCGTGCGTATCGATCAGCGGCGTCTGGAACACCTTCTCGACAATCGCCGGATTCGCCCGCGTGCGTGCAGCGATGCCGCGAGGTGTCTTTGCGGATGCCGCCGCGGGCACGCCAACGACGGAACCAAGCAGGCCTGCCGCCCCGACCGCACCGATGCCCTGGAGTGTGTCACGCCTCGAAATCGGACCTGTCTGTACCATGTGCCATCCTCTCTTGGAGTGTTTGGGCCGTTCACAGAACGCGCCCCTGAGAACATCTGCGTCGTAGAGTACCGGATCGCCGGCCAGGATGCAATGCCGGCGTGCGATACTGCAAGGGAATCAACGATGTCAGGCATGAATGACGCGGCCGACATGGGGTGGCGGCTCCAAACGGGGCTGCGGACAAAAACCTTGTGATGAAGGGCCCCGGCACGTAGAATCACGCCGATCCTCAACTGGTGGTGGTTGTTCAATCGGAGTGATTCACATGGACAAACGATTCGCCGACAAGACGGTGATCGTCACGGGAGCGTCTTCCGGCATCGGGGCCGAGGCGGCCCGCCGGTTCGCCGCCGAGGGCGCCTGCGTCGTGCTGGCGGCCCGGCGCAGAGAGGCCATGGAAATGGTCGCCAAGTCCATGGATCCGGATCGGCGCCTCGTCATCCCCCTGGACGTGACGGACACCGAGAGCGCCGCCGGCATGCTGGAACAGGTCCAGGCGCGATTCGGCCGGATCGATATCCTCGTCAACAATGCGGGCTGCCACGCGCGCGGGCCGGTGAGCGAAAAGGAGGTCCCGGACCTGACGCAGATGGTGGACGTGAACCTGCGGGCGCCCATCGCGCTATGCCGGATGGTCCTGCCCTATCTGAAACGGGCCGGCGGCGGCGCCATCGTCAATGTGGCTTCCCTGGCGGGCCACGTGCCGTTTGCCGGCGCGGCGGTCTACTGCGCCACGAAGTTCGGCCTGCGGATGTTCAGCCTGTCGCTGGCTGAGGAGCTGGAGGGAAGCGGGATCAGCGTGTCGGTCGTCTCGCCAGGCCCGGTGGATACGGAGTTCTTCAAGGGACAGATCGGCGACATTGCCGACTTCGCGTTCTCGTCTTCCATGAGCTCATCCGAACAGGTCGCCAGGCTCATCCTGGCGTGCGCCTGCGACGGCCGCCGGGAACGGGCGATTCCCCGATTCAGCAAATGGATCGCCACAGCGTGCTACTTCAGTCCGCGAATCAAACGCGCGCTCAGGCCGCTGATGATCCGGATCGGCAGGCGCAACAAGAGTCGATACGTGGCAAGCATCACACAAGCTCGTGAGTCGCAATAGGAGTCCTGCATGAGAGTGAATAGGACCATACGCAACCTGCTGAGGCGGACCGGCATCGACAACGCTGTCCTGGGCGTTCGGTATGCACGGAGCCTGCGAAAGGCCGCCGAAATGATGCAACTCGACGAACGCGAGCTGCGCGAATTCCAGCAGCAGCGGCTGCGGGAAATTGTCAGGTATGCGTATGACCAGGTCGAGCTGTACAACAGGAAGTGGCGGCAGGTCGGGGTGCATCCCGACGACATCAAGACGCTCGCAGATCTCAAGAAACTCCCGATCGTGACGAAGGACGACTTCCGGCAGGGGTTCCCAAACGACATCCTGTCGAAGGAGTTCAAACCTGAGGATTGCTACACCGTCGGAACTTCCGGCTCCACCGGCACCCCGGTCCGACTGTTTCTCGACCTCGACAAGGCCATGCTCGATTTCGGGATGAACCTGCCAAGGTACATGGGGGGGATGGCTCCCATCACGGCTCGCCGGGCCATTCGAGACTATCTTGTCCGGCGGAATATCACGTACATGTCGATCATCGTGAAAGAGGAACTCGCCTATGAGAGCCTCTACAGCCGCGTGTTCTGGATCATGAGCCATACGGTCGTGGATTCTCTCCTGCCGGCCAATGTCCACATCGCGGAGATCAACAAGAGAAGACCCTGGTACATTTACACGTATCCGAGCACGCTCCGCAACATCTGCATCGCGGCCAGGGAGAGCGGCGTCAAGATGCACCGGCCGAAGCTCATCATGACCACCGGAGAGGTGAGCGACGCCCATCTGCGGGCCCTCGTGAAGCAGACGTTCCAGACGGAGTTGCTCGATTCCTACGGCAGCATCGAGTTCGGTTTCATCGCCTGTGAATGCCCGAAGCATGAAGGGCTGCACATCTTCAAGTGGAAGGTCCTCGTCGAGCTGCTCGACGAGAACGGCGGGGACATCCGCGAGGGCGAAGCCGGCCGCGTCGTGGTCACCGACCTGTTCAACCGGGCTACGCCGCTGATCCGCTACGCCGGCCTCGGCGACTATGCGATCCGCAAAGAGGCCATGTGCTCCTGCGGCAGGCCCCTGCCTCTTCTGGCGAGGGTGGAGGGCAGAATGGTGGATTCGGTCATCCTCCCGGACGGCCAGACCGTGCATCCCTACAGTCTGACGCTGGCGCTGGAGCACGTCCCACACCTGAACAAGTTCCAGATCCGCCAGGAACGACCGGACTTCATCCGCGTGCTGCTCGTCAAGGATCAGACGCCGGAGGCCCGGGATGTGTCCTTCGCCCACGACAGCGACATCGGGCGCGACATCCGCCATCGTTTCGGCATGATCCTGAAAGACCAGGTGAACGTCGAGCTGGAAACGCTGGAGGACATCCCCAGGAAACCCGGGCATCATAAGTACGCCACGGTGGTCTCCTTAGTGAAACGCGGTTGACCGCCCGAACCGGAGTCTCGCAGAATTGGCGGCGCATCCGCTCGTCGTGCTCAGGTCATCGCCTTCCGGATATACGACGCACCGAACATCTTGACGAGCCTGCGCGGGAGCAGGCCATGCTGGTACGCCGCGCCGAGCCATGAGGATGGCTTGCCTCCGACGGTCTCTGCACGCTGCTGCATCCGGCGGCGGTTCTCCGTCGCGATCGCTCTGGCCGCGGCTTCCAGCGATTGCCCCGTGCTCCTGGCCTGCGAGAGAACACGCTCCGCTTTCGGCTCAAAGACCTCGCGGAGCACTGCGACCGCCTTCGCGTGGTCCATGCACAGCGTCTCGATGATGCTCCCGAGCACCCCGCCGCTGTTCGAGACGAAATCGGGGAAGTACATGACGCCCTTTGCAGCCAGGATGCCTTTGGCCTTCTCCGTGACCGGGTTGTTCGCGCCGCAGAGGATCACTCGGGCCTGGATCTCGCCCACGTTCGCGCTCGTGATGCTCCAGGACAGGGCGCAGGGGACCAGCAGATCGGCCTGCACAGACACCAACTGCTCTCTCTCGATCCGGCGGGCCCCTTTGTACTGGGCGACACAATCGTCGCCGTGGGACTCGCGTGCCTGAAGGAGCCGGTCGATGTCCAGGCCGTCCGCGTGATGAATGGCGCCCTTGCTCGTCGAAACTGCGACCACCCGGCACCCGATCTCCCGAAGCTGCCTGGCGACCCAGCCTCCGACCTTGCCAAAGCCCTCGATTGCCACAGTGGATGTCGTAGGATCGAGCTTCAACTCCCGCACGATCTGCTCCGCACAAATCCGCAGGGTCAGCGCCGTGTGGAAGGAGGAATCCAGCGTGCGGGGACCCGCACGGTCCAGGTGGGCGATGCGGCGGATCAGATTCAGATCGTCGGTATTCGTTCCTGCGTCCTCCCCCGGCATGTATCGACCTCGAAACGCGGCCAGCCGGCGGGCGAACAACTCGATGCGTTCCTGTCTCTTTTGGGCCGTCAGGTCGCCGCCCGGAACGGCGATGGCGGCTTTCGCCCCGCCGTAAGGCCACTGGAGGAACGAGTACTTCCACGTCATGGCGCGGGCCAGGTAGCACAATTCCTTGACGGACGTGCCCGGAACCATCCGGATGCCGCCTCCGCTCAGCCCGCCGATGCTCGAGTCGATGACGAGATGGCCCAGCACCTCCCCATTCTCGCAGAAGAACGTGTGCAGGGACTCAGGCACAACGTCCGGGCTCTCGTCCGCGGAAATGCCCCCTTCGATTCTCAGATCGTCCTGCGCCGTACCAAGACCTCCTTGAAAGTGTCACCGTTGCATGGACAGTACTTGAGGCAAGGTTATAGTTGAAACAACGCGCCAGAGCAACCGTCTTTGTGGGGTCCCGGCACAACTCGCAACCGCTGAGATACGAGATCCGGCTAATAATCCTTGAACCCCCGCATCCACGCCGGCCAGTCCTCTGGTTGGACGCCGCTGGCCTTGATCCAGTGATTCATCGCATCGTATTTGTGCCATTTGGGGTGCCAATTGAGGGTCCAGAGTTCCTTCAATCCGATCTTCCGGACTGTCATACCGCAGAAAAGGCCGTTGATCCCGCCCTGATGCCGGTCGATGCAAGCGTGCGACAGGGCCCCCACACCCCCGGGGAGCTGGCCATCAAACACCGGCGGGCCATCATTTGGCCGTGGCATGACTCCACTACCCGCGCAGTCCAGCAACAGGGGCGTCTGCGCCGTGTACCCTCCCACAGTGTCAACAGCGTCAAGAAGGTAGTTCAGCCCGTAGCTTCCATAATAGGTCTCCTCGGCCGCCTGCCCGGTTCCCACGCTGATAGAGTGCATCCAGGTCGTGTACTTACTGCCCAGGCTGTAGTCCTTGTCGCGGTAGGGATCGTTCTCGTTGTCTTCGTATCGAGTCGCCATGGGACAGAGGAGTAGGTCCCTGCTGCCGCTGCAATAGGACCGCGGGGAAAACCACCAGGGATCATTTCTGCAGATCTCCGCAAGAGGATACCGGCGGTCGCTGTCATCGAAGTACATCGAGAAGACCAGCCCCCACTGGCGCAGCCTGGCCTGGCAAGCCACCGCCCGGGCCTGCTTCCGCGCCCGCCCCAGCGTCGGCAGCAGGACCGCCATCAGCAGGACTACAATGGAAATGACGACAAGCAGCTCGATCAGCGTGAAGCCGTCAGGATTTACGATTGACGATTTGCGATTTACGATTTGTGTGCCTTCGCCACCCATTGCCTTTGCGCACCGACGTGCGCTCCCCTTCACGCTTCTACGCATCTACGCTTGCACGCTTCTACGCGTCGCCCCGCGACATCAGTAGTCCTTGAACCCCCGCATCCACGCCGGCCAATCCTCCGGCTGGACGCCGCCGGCCTTCGTCCAGCGGTTGGCCGTGTCCCATTCGGGGTGCCAATTGAGGGTCCAGAGCTCCTTCAATCCGACCTTCCGGACTGTCATACCGCAGAAGAGACCGTTGATCCCGCCTTGATGCCGGTCGATGCAGGCATGCGACAGCATCCCGAGGAGCTGGCCATCAAACGCCTGCGGACCGTCTGTGCGCATCGCAGAGAATCCAGCACTCGCGCAGTCCAGCAACAGGGGCGTCTGCGCCGCGTACCGCCGCGCGTCACCAACAAGGTAGTTTATCCCGTAGCTTCCATAATAGGTCCCCCCGTATACCGGCCCGTTTCCGACGACGAAAGAGGCCTTCCATGCCGTGTACTTACTGCCCAAGCCCTGGCACTTGTCGTCGAGGTACCAATCGTTCTCGTTGTCTTCGTATCGAGTCGCCATGGGGCAAAGGAGCATGTCGTTGCTGTCGCTGCAATAGGGCCGCAGGGAACGCGGCCAGCCACCATGATCAATTCTGCAGATCTCCGCAAGAGGATACGGGCGGTCGCTGTCATCGGCGTACATCGAGAAGGCCAGCCCCCACTGCCGCAGCTTGGCCTGGCAAGCCACCGCCCGGGCCTGCTTCCGCGCCCGTCCCAGCGTCGGCAGCAGGACCGCCATCAGCAGGACTATGATGGAAATGACGACAAGCAGCTCGATCAGCGTGAAACCGGCAGGATTTACGATTGACGATTTACGATTGATGATTCGCGTGCGCGACCGCCCCGGCCGAAGCCGCCTTCCCGCCTCTCACCCGTTTCGCCCGACCCGCCATCGCATTCGCTCCTTTCTCCCAACAGGAGCTGCTTTTCGCGACAGACCCACGACGCGTCTTCTCTGCCACCGCTATTCTGCCAGACCCACCCCCATTGCGTCAAGGCGAATCCGCGAAGATTCATCATTGGCGGTCGGCATCTGTGTCTGTACAAACTTTCGGGCAACAGAGCCCCGATTGCATGGACTGACCTTCTCTGCCGCAAATCCCGTTTGTAGTGACGCCGTGAGGCGTTGTCTTCCTGACCCCCTGAAGATATGCCCTTACGGGCACACTACAAACGGCGTATCAACCGATGCGGCGAAATAGAGTGGTGGCGGCTCAGCCGAATCGGCCTGTGATGTAGTCTTCGGTTTGCTTGTTGGCGGGGTTGCTGAAGATTTTGGCGGTGTGGTCGTATTCGATGAGTTCGCCTAAGCAGAAGAAGGCCGCGTACTCGCTGACGCGGGCCGCCTGCTGCATGTTGTGCGTGACGATTACGATGGTATAGACGCTCTGGAGCTGGCCGATGAGGTCCTCGATCCGGCCCGTCGCGATGGGGTCGAGCGCCGAGCAGGGCTCGTCCATCAGGAGCACGCGGGGCTTCGTGGCCAAGGCGCGGGCGATGCAGAGCCTCTGCTGCTGCCCGCCGGAAAGGGCCAGGGCGGATTTGCTCAGGTCGTCTTTCACCTCGTCCCACAAAGCCGCCGCCCGCAGGCTCTGCTCGACGATGTGCTGGAGTTCGCCCTTGCGATTGCCGCCCTGGAGGCGGGGGCCGTAGGCGACGTTGTCGAAGATGCTCTTGGGGAACGGATTCGGTTTCTGGAAGACCATGCCCACCTGCTGGCGGAGGTTCACGAGGTTCGTCCGCTTGTCGTAGATGGGGTGGCCGTCCACTTCGAGCCGGCCGGTTGTGCGGACGTGCGGGATCAGGTCGTTCATCCGGTTGATGCTCCGCAGGAAGGTGCTCTTGCCGCAGCCGCTGGGACCGATGATCGCGGTGACGGTGCAAGGGTAGATGTCCATCGTGATGTCCTTGACCCCTGCCTTCGAGCCGTAATAGAGACTGAAGCGGTCGGACCGGACGATCGCGCACTTGCAGTCTGTAGTGACGCCGTAAGGCGTTTCTTCCTCGTGGGGAAGATATGCCCTTACTGGCACACTACGAACAGCTCTGTCCGGCTTCCCGATGTGATTCGCTGCTGTCACAGGCATAGGGTCTCCATTTTCCGGCATTGGCAGTTGAACCTACTGTCCTCTGAGTTTCTTGAACACGTGCGATCGCAACACGACGGCCATGGCGTTCAGGATCAGGATGAGCATCACGAGCGTGACGACCATGCCGTACTGGTTGTGCGGAACCATCATGGCCAGGCGATCCCCCACCGCCATGTCGTAGCTGCCGTAGGACAACGTCCGCGTCGGGTCGAAGACGGATTTCGGGACGTCGCCCAGGGACACCGCGCCGGTGAAGAGGATCGGGGCCGTCTCGCCCGCGATCCGGCTGAGGCTCAGGATCACGCCCGTCAGGATGCCCGGCAGGGCCGCCGGCAGCGTCACGGTCACGAACGTATGGAACCGGCTGGACCCGAGGGCCAGCGCCCCTTCCTTGTACGACTGCGGGACCGCGCGGATCGCCTCCTCGCTGGCGCGGATCATCACGGGCAGCGTCAGAACCGCCAGGGTCATCGAAGCCGCCAGGATGCACGGCTTGGACTCGAACCCAAGCAGCGGGAACAGGAACAGCACGAAGAACGCCAGCCCGAACAGGCCGAACACGATGCTCGGCACGCCCGCCAGCGTGTTGATGCACATGCGGATGATCCGCATCACCTGGCCGTCCGAAGAACATTCGACTAAGTAGGCCGCCGAGATGACGCCCAGCGGGATGACGAAGAGCATGCCCACGACCGTAATGAGCACGGTGCCCAGGATCTCCGGTCCGACCCCGCCAAAGTAGTGGCCGTTGACGTTGTCGTCGAAGAAGAACTGCCAATAGGCGGTGAACTTCGGCTTGAGCATCTTGTCCGTGTTCTGCTCGACGTAGGCGAACAGCGGCTGCAACGTCTCGGGGAACAGGTCCGCCCGGGGCCTTCGCTGCATCACCAGGGGTTCGCCCGGCCTGGCCTCGATCCACTCCTCGACCCACAGGAACTTGTCGATCAGTTTCTCGGCCTGGTCCCAGCGGGTTGCGCCGTAACGGAGCATGACCAGCAGCGGCGCCGGCTCATCCGGACGAGGACCCAGCAAACCGGGCAGGTCCTGCGAATGGAACAGAATCGTCTCCACCTCTCGCAGCGCCTCGGCGTATTCCTGCTGGTGGGCCAGATCGACCTTTTCCGCGGTGGCCAGGAAGCCACGGGCAATCTCGAAGAACTGTTGGGCCGAGGTCCCCTGGAACGCGGGATTCTGTTCGTGTGCGAGCACCCCCTCGACGATCCGCCGGATCTCCTGCTTGTCCCGGCCGGCGAACGCCTTTTCCAGGTTGTCCCGGATCTCGCGGGTCAGGCCCCGCAGTTCGGTGTACCGGTCGGCCGGAAGGCTCTTGTCCCGCAACTCCTCGCCGAACTGCCGATGGACCTCCCGCACCTGGGCGGACATCGCTTCGACATCGACGCCCTTGCGGAACTCGTCGATCATCGTATAGACCTGCGAGCGGAACTGTTCCGTCTCGGCGATCTCGGCGTTCAACGAGGCTTCGTCGACCCGTTTGAACAGGTCCCGTTGCATCTTGCGGAACTCGACGGTGCCCTGGAAGAAGACCGCGCTGCTGCCCCGGCAGATCATCGGACCTAAGACCGCGATCAGGACCAGCGCCAACAGCACAACCGACAAGCCGGTGGCCAGGGTAAAGAGCTGATCGAGTTTTCCACGGACTCTCAGGTTCATGTCACGACCTCCCCGCCGCCTTCTTGGCCCGCGAGAGGAAGTACTCGCTGACGATATTCAGACCGAACGTCAGGACCAGCAGCAGCACGCCGATGGCGAACAGGGCGCTGCGATGCCCGGAACCCTCCGGCGCCTCGCCCATCTCGCCGGCGATCGTGGCGGTCATTGTCCGGATCGACTGGGACACGTCCCACCAGGGGTGCGGGATCTGGGTGGCGTTGCCCGAGGCCATCCAGACGACCATGGTCTCGCCGATGGCCCGCATCATGCCGAGCACGACCGCCGCGATGATCCCGCTGTGGGCGGCCGGGATCACCACCTTGATCATCGTCTCCATCCGGGTCGCTCCGCAACTGTAGGAGGCCTCGCGAAGCTCCCGGCCCAGGGCCGAGATCGAGTCCTCCGCCACGCTGATGATCGTCGGCAGCGCCATGACCGCCAGGATCAGCGAGGCGTTCAGGGCATTCGTCCCGGTGCTGAACCCGAATTCTCTCTGCATCCAGGGCGCCAGGACCAGGACCGCGAAGAACCCGTAGGCGACGGACGGGATCGCCGCCAGGATCTCCACGACCGGTTTGACGAGGTTCCTCGCCCGCCAGGAAAGGACGTCGCTGAGGAAAACCGCCGCCAGGATGCCGACCGGCACCGCGAACACCAGGGCCGCGAAGGATACGTACAACGATCCGACGACAATCGCCAGCGACCCGAAGACCGGGCTGTCCGCCGTCGGACGCCAGTCCAGACCGCTCAGGAACTCGATGATGCTGTAGCCCGACAGGAAGCCCAGGGATCGAACGATGACGAACAGCAGGATGAGCACGACCGCCAGGACCGACGTGAGAGTCACCAGAAACAGAGCCGCCCGACCGAGGTGCGAGGCAACATACCCCCGCAGGTCTTCGCCGGGCGTTAGCGCCAGCGGCCGACGTGTGTCGGCCGCTGGCTCCAGTGTGAGTGTCAGCTCTGCGTTGCTCATCATTGACGGAAGTCTCAAGTTTGGTGTTTGAAGTGAGAGCCGGCATTGCGGACTGCAAAGCCTCTGACTTCACACTTCGTACTTCCCCTTAATAATTCGTCAACGGCACATACCCCTTGGCCTCGACCAGTTCCTGGCCCTTCTCGGTCAGATGGAACGTGACGAACTTGTGAACCACCGAGCCGAGCTTCGGGTACCCGTTGGTGAACAAAAACAGCGGCCGGCTCACCGGGTACGTCCCGCTCGCCACCGTCTGCCGCGTCGGGGCGATCCCGTCGATGGCCAGGGCCTTGACGCCCTCCAGGAATCCCAACCCCACGTAGCCGATTGCGCCAGGTGTCGTGCGGACCCGCGACTGGGCCTGCGGATTGGCGTTGACGTATTCCACCCCCGCGGCCATCGCGGCCTTCTTCATGATGAGGCTCTCGAACGTCTCGTACGTGCCGGAGGACGTGTCCCGGCTGATCACGACGATGGGCGTGTTCGACCCGCCCACCTGGCTCCAGTTCGTGATCTTGCCCATGTAGATGTCGCGGACCTGGGCGCTGGTCAGCGCCTTGACCGGGTTCGACGGGTGCACCGCGACGCACACGCCGTCCATCGCGACGACGTGGGCCACCGGCAGCACTTTGTTCGCGACCGCTTTCTCGAACTCCTCGGGCTTCATGAACCGGCTCATCGTCGCGATGTCGCACCGCCCATCGATCAGGGCCGCGGCCCCGTCGCCGCTGCCGGTCTTCTTCACCGTAATCGCCAGATCGGGCTGGATGCTCTTGAAATACTCCACGAAGGCGTCCGCAATCGGCCCGACCGTCGTCGAGCCGTCGATCTGAAGCGTCTCGCCATGCACGCCGGCGGCCATCGCCAGAACCGCCACGATCATGCCAACCAGAACTCTCTTCATGTCTGAACCTCTCTTTCTCATGTCTTCTTCCAAACTGTACGCCATTCCTGTTAGGGAAACGTTAGCACTGTGTTACGATCCGATTCAGGACACAGAAAATCCCCGGCTCAGAACTTGACCCCAACGTCCGCCTGGAGCCGGCTGTAGTCCGCGTCGTCCTTGCGGCCGTCGTATTCGTCGGCGAAGTACGTCAGACCCGCAGCCACGTTCTTGGCCACCATGTAGGTGAACGCAAACCGATGGCCCTCGCCGCCTGTGCCGCCCCCGATGAAGTCCGAGTCACTGAACTGCCCAACCACCGCGTCGAGCTCGGCCTCGCGGTAATCGTATTCGAACTGCCATGTGCCCGGGTCCTTGGCCTTGTTGATCTGACCGCCGATGAGCCAGCCGGTGTCCTCGTCGTCGGCCACGGTGTTCTGGACGTACTGCCCGAAGACCGCCACAGGCAGCTTGGCGATTTCCGTGCCGAACTCCGCAAAGAGCTCCAGCAAGTCGTAATCCAGGGCGTAGGTGTCGTCCGCCGTGGCGCTGTTGCCGAAGAAGGCCTCGCCGTCGTCGTCCCACTCATCCGCGAGGCTCTCTTCGCCCTGGATATTGCCGTAGTCGTACCAGCCGGCGCCGCCGAGGACGTAGGTCGGCTTGTCGATCTGGTGCTTGAGGTAAGCCTGGAAACCCCAGAGCGAGGTGTCGCCGCCGCTGGATTCCTCGTTCACCCAGAACCCGCCCGCCGCAAGGTTGATCCCGGTCTTCTCGTTGAACGGGTGGCTGTAGGTCAGGGCGGCGCCTTCCGGCGTCAGGTCGCCGTCCCAGATCAACTGGTTCTTGCCGGGCTTGTAGAACGGGTTCTCCATCTTGCCCGCGATCACGTTCAAGCTCTCGAACCACTGCGGGTGATAGCCGACGAATGCCTGGTCCAGCCAGATCGGCTTCTTCGAGAAGGCTTCGTCGAACGTCTGGTTCGTCGAGACGGGGTCGCCCGAGACCTCGCCGTTGCCGGTGGCGATGCGGAACCCGAGGTCCCACTCGTCGCTGACCTTGGCGGTGAGCCCCAGCCGGGCGCGGATGCGGTTGCGATGCCGGTCCGATGAGGCGCTGTCGTCGTCGATGTACTCGTACCGATAGCGGAAATCGCCGTACCAGTTCAGCTTCGACGCCCACTTCAAGGCATCGGGGATGACGTCCGCCTTCTTCTCCTCCTGAGGTTTCGCCGCCGCCACTTGTTCGATCTTCTCGGTCAGCGCTCGTTCCTTGAGTTTCTGCCTGGCCTCGAGCTGGTTGATCTTGTCCTCCAGCTCCGCCTGCCGCTGCCTCTGGGCCTGCAACTCGGCCTTCAATCCGTTCACGTCTTCCTGGGCCCCTGCGACCGCCGGCCACGACAACGCCGCCACACAGAGAACCCCAAGACTCAAACTCCATTTCCGCCGTTGTCCCTTCGACATCGTAGCGCCTCCAAAAATGATGTCGTGCAAACTGCCTCCCCCGAGCCAATCCCGGGGAGTCGCCAGCCACTGCACGCAGGTCACAGTAGCCGGCCTGTGTTAAGGGCAAATCAATGGGGCGTTAGATTCTCGTTAAAGGAGACACCGGACCGGATTCCCAGTACTGATAGGAGGACAAAACGGGTGGGGAACCAGGATCCTCCCGTTGAGAGGGCACAGAGCGACGGGGGCCGGTAGAGGTCCGGTATTATCCACGGGGCAGGTGCATGGTGAAGGTGCTCCCCTTGCCCGGCGTGCTTTCGACCGTGACGTGCCCGCCGTGAACCTGGGCGATATGCTTGACGATCGCCAGGCCCAGGCCAGTCCCGCCGAGCTTGCGGCTGCGGCTCTTGTCCACCACGTAAAATCTTTCGAAAACCCTCGAAAGATGCTCCGCCGGGATGCCGCAACCGGCGTCCTTGACGTGAATCGCAGTCTCCGCCGGCCCGGAATCGACGCGAATCTCGACAGGGGTCCCGGTCTCGCTGTATTTGACCGCGTTGTCGATGAGATTGACGACCGCCTGCTCCAGCAGCGGCGCATTGACCGGCGCTTCCGCGTCCTCCGGACAGACAAGGCTCACCTTCATCTGCTTGGCCTCGGCCTTGATGGCGGACAGCTCGATCGCCCCCTGGAGGACCTCCTTGAGCCGGTGACTCTCGAAGGAGATGGCACGACGTTCGCTCCCGTCTTCGAGCCGGGACAGGCTCAGCAGGTCGTCGATGATCGCGTTGAGCCGCTGGGAATGCTTGAAGATGATGCTCGCATAGCGGCGCATTTGCTCGGCATCCGCCACGCCCCCCTCCTGGAGCGCCTCGGCGAATCCCTGGATCGACGTCACGGGCGTCTTGAGCTCGTGGGAGACGTTGGCCACAAAATCCCGGCGCAGGTTCTCCAGCCGATGGACGCGGGTCATATCGCTCAGGACGATCACGGCGCCGGCGCGCTCCCCTCGCGAATCCACGAGGCGGGCCCCCTGGACGTGAAAGAACCGCTCCCCGGCACCGGGGAACGAGACATCGGCCTCCGTCGGCTTGTCGCTCACGAGCGTGTCCCGGGCGAACTGCTGAAGGTCAACGTTGCGGACCACCTCCTCGACGCTGCGGCCCTGCGCCCACGCCGGATCGATGCTGAGCAGCTCAGCGGCTGCCTTGTTGATGCTGACGATAGTCCCGCGAGAATCGACCGCGAAGACCCCTTCGATCATGCTCGACAAGACGGTTTCCAGCTCGTTGCGGTGCCGGGTGATGGTGAGAATCCGTTCTCCGAGCTGGGTCGCCATTTCGTTGAGCGCCTTGCCCAGATCGTCCAACTCGGCGGCCCCCGCGGCGGGAACCCGGATGTTGAGTTGCCCATGGGCGAACGACTGCGCGATCCGTCTCATGCTCACGATCGGCTCGCTGATGCTGCGGGAGATCACCAAACTCAGCAGCGCCACGCAGACCACGATGATCAGACCCGCCCAGAGGATGTGCGCCCGCATCTTCGCGATCACCGCTTCCATCGCATACGCCGAGATGGCGACGCGAATCACGGCTCGCGGAGGATTCTTCGCGTCGATGGGAACCGCGACGTACAGCATGTCCCTGCCGAGAGTGGGACTGGGACGAATCGACTCGCCATAGCCCTTGTGGAACGCCGCCTGGATCTCCGGCCGGTCGGAGTGGTTCTTCATGTTCGCGGGATCTTCGAGGGAATCTCCAAGGACCCGGCCGCCGGACGCCACGACGGTGAATCGCAGGCGGTCGCCGCCCGCTTGGCCGAACCGCTTGCACAGCGTATCGACTTCGGCAGAATCGGCTTCGAGAACCCGGGCAATCTCCGGGGCGGCCACACCGGCCAGCGCCTGCAACTCGTCACGAGCCTGCCCGCGGTGAAATGCGCGGAACTCGTGGGAGAAGTAGGCCATTCCGGCCACGACCGCCACGAGGGTCACAGCCAGGAACCAGGGATACAACCGCCAAATCAGTCGCGTTCGGAACATGGGCGTCAATCCTTGAACTTGTATCCGACCCCGCGGACGGTCTCGATGAGCTTCCCGCACGACCCGAGCTTCCTTCGCAAGGCGACGATCTGCACATCGACGGCGCGGTCCGTCACAAGGTAGTCGTCGCCGTGGATGGCGTCCACGATCTGGTAACGCGTGAACACCAGGCCGGGACGCCGGGAGAGCGTATGCAGAATGTTGAACTCCGTCAGGGTCAGGGTGATGGGCTTGCCGTTCAACAGGACTTCATGTCGCGCCGGATCGATCACCAGGCCGTGGACCTTCACGAGGGCCTTGTCGTCGGCGGTCTCGGCCACCTTGCGCAGGAGCCGGCGGACCCTCGCGACGAGCACCTTGCCGCTGAAGGGCTTCGTGACATAATCATCCGCTCCCAGCTCGAGCCCCGCGACGATATCCGACTCCTCGCCCTTGGCGGTCAGCATGACCACCGGGACGTGCTGCTGAGCCGGGTCGGCCTTCAACCGCTTGCAGACCTCCAGGCCGTCGATGCCGGGCAGCATCAGATCGAGCAGGACCAGGTCCGGCGTCTTCGCCCTCGCCAAGGCAAGCGCCTGCTCACCCGTTTCGCAGGTCAGGATCGTGTATCCCTCGCGATCCAGATTCAGCGCCACGAGCTCCCGAATATCCTCTTCATCGTCCACGACCAGGATGGTGGCTTTCGACATCGATCTCTCCTTCCAGAACCTGGACGGACCTATGACCTCGAACGGCAGCCCGGCATCCAGGGCCGGGCCAACAGCATGATTATACGCCTCCGTTGCGCGGCGTGCCACGATTAACGGAATTCTAACAGTCTGCTAACCGCCTCCTAATACGACAGCGCTACTTTGGCTCAAGAGTTTGTGAGATGTGATCCGATGATTCTCCTGACGGTAGATATTTTGGAGAATCTGGAGATGAACTCAGAGCAGATTGCTTCGCTGCAACCGGCGTTGTCGAAGCTGTTGGAACAGTTCCGTCCGTTTTTCGAACGCCACAAGACGTTCGGCTACCTGGAGAAGTACATCCTGGGTCTGCTGTCCGATGTCAAACGCAAATCGATCGAGCCGATCGCCCTGGCCGCCGGGGTGGCGGTTCGCACCCTGCAAGAGTTCTTGGCGTTCTTTTGTTGGGA
>JBDKRX010000236.1:0-3751 GCA_039683175.1 Phycisphaerales bacterium | reverse complement strand
ATCGGTGTGGTCTTTGATGAAACCCTCGCTGAGGTATCCATCGTAACCAAACCACAAGGCCATCACGATGCACACGGCCATACCGATATAGAAATTGTTTCGCTTGTACTTGCTCAGCGGCGCTTCCAATGCCATCGGCGACTCCCACTTGCTCTGTACCCGGCCTTCCACAAGATGGAAATCAGGCCCCTGTTCTTCCCGGAGATCGTCTTTCGAGCCGCCACGAAGAACCGGCCTGACACACGCTTTGGCAAATATCAACAGTTTGGGAAGGAAAAATCAAGCGAAAGATTCTTCCTTCCCCAAGTAGATCAAACATGTGTCCGCGAGGAAGCCCCCATGCGAACCTACGACGACCGTCGTTGCGCGATCACCTCCGCCAGAGGCTGCACGAAATAACGAAGGATCTTCTCCGACATCAGCTCCTCCACCACCTGCCACTGCTGCTCGAAGGAGGCCACGGGATCGAATCGCTCGTTCCCCTTCGGGTACTGGCGGACCGTCAGCGACAGGGTGATCGCCTCATCGCGATTGGGCTCTTTCTCGCCGGGCTCGTAGATGCTCGTCTTGGATTCGATGCTCACGCGGGCCTGCATATGGTCATCCTCGGCCAGCGAAACCACCATGGCGGGCGAGAACACGATCGGCCGGGTCTGCGGCCAGTCCATGAGCCACCCGAAGGCGCTCGAACCGAACAACGCCTCGGAAATCACCTCGTCGTGGTTGCCGGCGCAGTCGAAATCCATGGCGAACGTCAAGTCCAGGGAGTCGATATCCAGTGCCGTAATGCCCAGCATGTACGGCATCAGGTCGAGGATCAGCTTGTTCTGCTGGCGGACATCCTCCGTGTTCGCGGGATTCACCGCGCCGGAACCCACCCGATCCACCTCCAGGCTGACCCAGCGGTATTGCCCCGAGACCGGGTCTTCCTCCAGGCAGTATTCCCCGTTATCCCTACGGGCAAACCGGCCCATTGTGGGAAACTGCCGTTGGATGCGATCGAAAAACGTCAGGATCGTATCCCGTTCCGTCGGCAGGTCCAGTTCCGTATTCACATACATGTCGATGTAGAAATCATCGCACAGAGAGCCGAAGCTATTCGTCGCCATGGGGGATGAACCCTCCACAGAAATCTTCCAGTATTCCATCGAGCCGTGTTGCACCCGAACTTCGGGCCTGCACCGGCTCGATTCACGTTCATTATAGCACCTGTGGCGATTTCCTAAATCTTTTTTCAGCCGGAACCTGCAATTCCTCGCACTATTTCGCGCAATTGCCGCCGCTTCCCAGATTCCGTCGTATGCAAATTGCCGGGATGCCCGTCCTGCCGCCGGACAGAGGAGCACGCCGCTCATCGCAGAGCAGCGAGGATCAGCAGGCCCAGTCCGATGCGATACCACCCAAAAGCAATAAACGTGTGGTGCTGCACGAACTTCAGGAGCCATTCCACCGCCGCGAAGGCAGTGACGGCAGCCACGACGCCCGCGACGATGAGTTGGGCCCAGTTCTCGGTCATTGCAGCGCCCTGTGCCTGGGCATTCTGCCAGGCATCGACGATCTGGAAGACGCCCGCCGAGAGCAATGTCGGGATACCCAGGAGGAAGGAAAACTCCGTGGCGGACTTGCGGGAGGTGCCCGCGACCATGGCCGCCAGGATCGTGGCCCCGGACCGGGAGGTCCCGGGAAACGCCGCCGCGAGCAGTTGGGCGAATCCCACCACCACAGCCGAGAGCCACCCCATCTCCTCCTGCGGCGTTCGGCCCTTCACCCATCGCTCGATCCCGAATATCACGAACCCGCCGACCAGCGTCGCCCAGGCGACGGGACCCGCCGTCTCGGGCAGTTCGAGACCGGTCTTCTTCATGATGACACCGCCGACGCCGGTAATGAAGAACGCCGCCGCGAGCTTGAGTAGGAACCGGCGCACTGTGGGGTCGCGCCAATGAAAGAGCATCTGTTCGACGCGACGAGTGAACAGGACGACGACGGCCAGGACCGCCCCGCACTGGATCACCGTGTTGAACAGGTCCGACCGTTGCGGCAGCCCGAGCCACTCCCTGAACGCGCATTCCGCCAGCAGCAGATGCCCGGTGGACGAAACCGGGAGGAATTCGGTGATTCCCTCGATCAACCCCAGCACGATAACGGCAATCCACTCGACCATGACGCCTCGGCTACCCCCGAACCGCAATCGCCGTGGCGATGCACACAAAGACCGCCGCAACCGCTCCGGCCGCGAGGTCGTCCGCCAGAATACCCCAGCCGGCAGGGAATCGTTCGAGCTTCTTGATCGGCCCGGGCTTGAAGATATCGATCACGCGAAAGGCAAGAAATCCGCAGAAGGCGACCACGAGGCCCTCCCAACCGCTCAGCCCGTGACGTGCCACCAGCGGCACAGCCAGAAACGCGACGGCCTGTCCTGCAAACTCGTCGGCGACGACCTCGCCGGGGTCTATCTTGCCCGTAGCCTTGATGGAAGCCGGCGCACAGAGAACGCACCCGACACACCCGGCAGCCATCATCAGGACCATAACCACCGTCGTCGCCGCACCCGATGCGCCACAGCAGGCCAGCACACCAAACACAACCGCAGGCGGCAGCGAACCCCAGGTCCCCGGCGCCACCGGCATCCAGCCCAACCCCAAACACGTGGCAATCAGACGTTTCCAGTCCATAGGGCCAAGACACTACCGCAAAGCGAGTTGAAGGTCAAAGAGAAACAGGGAGCAACCGTGCCCAGATAAGGGGCTCTCCCGCTGATTGGAGTCACCTAGTGAAGCACGCCGAAGGGAATGACCGCTATCCCTGAAGCTTGCGGAGGATGTGGTACGCCAAGTGTTCGTTAAGCTCACGGTGTCGGGGTATAGGCTGACACGCACCGGTCCTCGGGTTCTGATACCAATCGTGACGCGCGCCATGTCGCAGGAGGACACATCCATCGCGTTCGATTTGACGAATCAGATCGGTGCGCTTCATGCGATCCGAAGCTCCGCCACCCGTCGCACGCCGGGGATCCGACCGCTGGCCAGTTCCTCGTAGAGATCTTTCAGATTCTCCTGAAGTTCCTCCATAGTCTGGCCCTGGGTCAGATAGTCCGGGTACTCTTCCAGGTGCCCCAGCCACATGTCTTTGTCTTGCCAGTAGATGTAGCGGACAGTCTCCATGACTCAAGTATACCAACCGAAGCCTTGCTGAATCAAAGCAATTCGCACCTACTCGCGGACGGTGATCTTCGAACGGCGAAACCACAATGCAACCAGAACAATCCCAAGGATCAGGATCAGTACAACCGCGGCGCCGGTCGTAAGGAACAACTGCCGATTGGCCGCCAACAGCCGCGAGAGGGCCGTTGGTTGCGGCATAGGCCGCCCATAGAGAAGCATGTGGATGCGATTCTCCGATGTAGTATGCTCCACAGCCTCGACCTGTCCGTCCTTGTTAATGATCAGAACACTGGGAAAGCGGGTAATGCCATAGGTGTCAATCGTCCGTCCAGTGCCTCGCCTCACATACTGCATACGATCGTCCACGGGGGAGTCCACAGCCACTCTGAACGGAACCACTGAAAGGTCCAGAAGATCCTGGTTTGCGTTCTGCAGAGATGCTCCGGTGCACGAGGAGTCATGGACTGCGATGATGACTAAGCTCGACTTCTGCCGTTTTTGCAGAGGAGATGAGGAGACAAGAGAGGAGGAATCCTGATGAGATAGGCAGACTCCTGCCGACGTGAATTACTGACGAAGGTAATCAG
>JBDKRX010000235.1:0-10062 GCA_039683175.1 Phycisphaerales bacterium | reverse complement strand
GCTGGCGTACAACCTGATGCACTTCGGCCGGGTGTTGCTGAGCCAGTGAAACTCAAGGAAGGGTACAGATTGCCACCGTGACGATGAAATAGGATAGCAGCAGAGGCGACGGACATTCGGGCATGTCAGAGTCGGTTGCGATCTACCGAATAAACGAAGCCCGACCTCGTCACAGAGATAAAACAGAGGTGCTGTTATAATTCGAATTCTTTCACAGCCTCAGCGCCCCGAACCGCCGGTTCAACTATCGCTGGCGCAACCCCTGAATGAAACGGAGAGGTCGGGATTCGAACCCGAGGTAGGGGTTTACCCCCTACAACGGTTTAGCAAACCGTCGCCTTAAGCCGCTCGGCCACCTCTCCAAAGTATTCACTTGTAACAACTCAGATCACCTCCAGGCACTCTGCGGCATGCATCCGCACCGGCCTGAAGAAACCGAAGCCTCTTGAGTTTACACCGGACCGGCCGGCTGTACAAGAAAATTTGCAGGAAGTTCTAACCGCCATCGGGGCGCACCATGAGTTGCACGGTGGAGGAGGCCCCTCGCTGGTCGATGCAATGGAGTTCGTGGACTCCCGGCGTCAGGACAAGCCGCTGGGTCTTGCCACTGCCTTTGAGCTTTCCATCCAGGAACCACTGGTTCCCGTCGTCCCGGTTGGCGGAGGCATGAACGACAGCCGTCTCGTCGAAGGCGACGAATGTCTCATTGTTGCCAGGCGCGGTGATCCGGAGGTCCTCCGCCAATTCTCTCGGCAGCGTGAGCGGTTTGCAGACCTTGATCGAGCCAGGCTTAGGCGGGTCGGCATCCGCTCGGAGCTGCGCCAGGCCGAACAGCCTGCACAGGAGCGGCTCGGCTGCCTCGGCGCCGACATATTCGAGCCGGCCCGTGCCCCGGAATCGCCCTGCCCACACGCCAATCGCATATCGATCGTTGTGCCCGACGGCCCAGGCGTCCCTGCGGCCGGAACTCGTCCCTGTCTTCCACATGAACCAGGGCACGTTGTCCTCGGTCCCCTCTCGGAGGGCAGAGGGCAAACGTTGCCGGGAAGAGAGAATGTCGCTGATCGAGGCGCAGACCTCCGGCTTCAAGGCACGGACGGCCTCGCTGGACTCATCCACGAACAACCGCGGCTGCCCACGGACGCCATCGCGAGCCAGCGTAGCATATGCGTTGGTCAAGTCCAGCAGGCTCACTTCAATGCCACCGACCGCCAAGGCCAAGCCCCCTCGCTGCTGCGCGTCCGGCGGCAGATGGACCCCAACGGCCTCCAGGACGCCGCAACAGCGGGCCAGGCCGACCCCTTCGGCCACCAGAATCGCCGGGACATTCAGCGATCTCCGGAGAGCCTCGGCGACGCTGATCTGCTCCGCGTGCGTCCTGTCGAAATTCGCCGGCGTCCAGGCGCCCCGCGAGATGGGGATATCGTGTACGATGGAATCGCCGTTGAGCCGCTCCATCTCGAAGGCTGTCGCATAGAGGAAAGGCTTGAGCGTCGAGCCGGGACTGCGCTGGGCCAGGACCCCGTTGACCTGGCCATCGACGGGGTCGGCGGGATCGCCCGAGCCGAGCAGAGCCACAATGGCCGATTCCGCAACATCGATGACGACCACGGCCAGTTCGGTCCCCTCCGGCAGCGTCGCGAGATGCTCATAGGCCAGTCTCTCCACCTGGTCCTGGATATCCAGATCGATTGTCGTTTGCCCCCCCGCCGGCCTGCGGCTCAACGCCAGGAAGCTCGTGTGGATCGCTCGCCGGGCTGGAAAAAGGCAGGTCCGCCTTCCGATTTCGACGGGACAGGACAGAGCGTCCGCGGACTGCTGCTCGGTAATCAGCCCTTTCCTGAGCATGCTGCGAAGGACGACTCGCTGACGCTCCAGGGCAGCGTCAGGGTTCCTGTCCGGCCGATAGCGGCTCGGCGACTGCGGCAGACCCGCCAGGAGGGCCGCCTCCGCCAGAGACAGGTCTCTCGCCCGCTTGCCGAAGTACTTCAACGAGGCCACCTCCACCCCCTGCAAATTGCCGCCGTAGGGCGCGACGTTCAGGTAGAGTTCCAGAATCTGCTCCTTGCCCATCAGGCGATTCAACTGGAGCGACCTGAACGCCTCGACAAGCTTGGCACGGCACGTTCGCGGCCGGTTGTCCATCATCCGGCACACCTGCATATCCAGCGTGCTGGCCCCGGACACGATCCGTCCGGCGGACAGGTTCTGCCCAACGGCGCGGACGACGGCCAGCAGGTCCACGCCGGGATGGTGGCAGAATCGTTCGTCCTCGACTGCGATGGTCGCTTGAATCAACCAGGGCGAGACATCCCTCAGAGAGACAGGATATCGCCATTGCTGGTCGGGCCCGACGATGCTGAACATGGGTCTGCCCTTCGCGTCGAGCACGGCGGGACTCGCGGACCACTTCCGCAGACGCTCGACGGGGAACGGGCACAGATGCCAGATCAGCACAAATCCAGCAACCAGAACAGTCAACATGAGAGTTGCCGCCCTGGAGAGACGCTTCAGGATTCTGACCGGTCTTCTCACGTCCACGCAGTCTCAAGTCCAACAATCTACCGATTGCGAATGGTCACGCGACCGGCGGTCCCCAGGGAGGCGACAGCCGGGTCGTACATACACGAACCCTGGATGGGAGGCAGCGAAAACTCCCCTGCCGTAATCGCCCGGAGGGCGTACCGATAGGTCCTGGGCTCGGAGTCCGCCGTACAGAACAGCACAACACGGTCGTCCATGAACTCCACGTGGTCCGGCTGCTCTCGACCGGAATCGTCCATCCCGGCAGATGTCGCAAGCCGGGGGTTCTCCACCTCCAGCCCGCCGGGCAGTGCGTCCACGATGGCGATATTATGGATGGGTTCGCCATTCGTGCGGACAACGATCTCGACCCGGACGAGGTCGCCCACTGCGAGGTCGTTCACATCCACTGGGTTGCCCTCTCGATCCAGCCAGCGGCGCTCGACGTGGAGCCCTCGGTCGTAGGGCTCGACCAGATCGTCTCGGACCAGCCCCCTGCTCGTCGCGATCACGTAGAGGGTGCCCTCACCGGCGGAGGAGATCCGAACCGGTTCAAGCGCGTTACTGACCTCCAGCGAAACAGGCTCATCCTGGGTGAATGGGACCGCCTCGCCGGCGCCGGCTTGTATCGTCCCAGCAAACTGCGGCGGAGCCCCGGCCGTCATCGCCTGATATCGGGCCAATGCGGCGATCACGGCGGCATTGTTCAGCGTGCTGCCCCATTGGCCGTTGGAGCGGGCCTTGTCCAGACTCGCCGCCAGGGGGGCGACCATCGGGTGATTCGGCTCGATCTCCAGCAGCGCGCTCAGCCAGACCGCCTCCTGCTGGATCTGCGAGGTCAATCGCCCGGCCGTCGTCGTGGCGGCCGCTCTCGCCGGAGGCGTATCGGGCAACAGGGACAGGGCTTTCTCCTTGTTCCCGGCAGCATGGAATGCCCCCGCCAAGTGCGCCAGCGCAGCCACGTCCAACTCGTCCTTCTGCTCAGCCAGTCTCGCCATCCAGCCATGGGGCGGGTCCCCGAATGTCGCCAACACCCGGCAGATCAGGGCCTTCGTGCCGAGGTCCGTAGCCCCCTCCTCGGTGGCTCGCAGCCGGCTCTCCAGGTACTTGACCAGCTCGCTTGTGAACCTCTGGTCGATCTCGTAGCCGGCGCTGCGGGCTTCGACCAGGCAGGAGGCGGCGTAAGCCGTACCCCACAGGCACGGCGTCGCCTCGCCCGGCCAGTAGCTCAAGCCGCCGGAACAGGTCTGCATCGACCAGAGCCTTGCGATGCCCGCTTTGACCATATCATCGATTGCCTTAGCCCGGCTGGGACCCAGAATCTGCGAGGCATAGAGCAGGGAGAAAAGCCGACTGCTCGTCTGCTCCACGCAGCCATACGGGTAGCGAATCTGCTCCTCCAGGGCGGCTTCCAGGTTCACACTCGGCCGGCCGCTGACGGAGACAGTCATGCGGACTGTCTCTTTCAGGAAGAGATCGGGCGGCTCGATCCGGACCTCTTCCCCCGCTGGCACGGCCCTCAGCTCGACTGCGCTGTGCAGCGCCGTCGCGGGCCGAACAGGCAGCACGGCGACGCTATGAGCGCTAAGCGGCGACTGGGCATCGCCCTGTTCGACGGCCTCAATCCTCACCTGGGCCGGCCCGATCGCGGTCGCCTTGACGTGCAGCAGCCGAGTGAGCGGTCGGCCTGGTTCGACCACGAGATCCTTCTGAGCTTCGTCCAACGATAGCTCGATGGGCCCTGAGATCTCCGCCTTGATCCCAAGGCTCAGGGGCCGATCCGTCGAGTTGAAGAACTTGACCGGCACAGCGAATTGATCGCCCGGAGCGGCAAAACGCGGCCAGCTCGCCTCCATGAGCAGCGGCGCCGTCAGCGTCAGCGCGTGCTCGGCGGCGCCATATCGATCCTGGTCCACCGCCACCGCCATGATCCGTAGTTCACCGGTCAGGTCGGGCAATTGCATCTGCACCGTGACCTTCCCATCGTTGTCGGCCGGGACCGCCTCCTGCCAAACCACAGCCGGCTCGCGGGTGCGGACAGGCACCGGGCTACGGCGAAGTGCGTCCATATCGTATCCATCGCCGCCGATGCGGGTGATGCCGCCGGGCCGCTTGTAGTCGGGCAACAGCCAGTAGAACATATCCGCCGTCCAGACACCCGAAGTCCGAGGCCCGAGGAAGTAGTCGTATAGCTCGGGCGTCTCATAGGCCCCGGCCAGGAGGATGCCTTCATCCACCGCCCACACGTGCACAAGGGCAGGTTGATTGGGATCGCTCGGAAGGCCAGCATCCACTGTGACGGTCACCGCGTCGCGCGGCTGCGCTTTGGCCGGAGCATCGATGCGCACCGGGATTCGGTGCGAGGCATGGTCCATCAACACCTGGGTCGTGCCCAATCCACGATGCGGCAGCCAGCTCTCCTGGTTCGGATCGACCGGTCGCACCACTGTGGCTGTGAAAAAGGCGCTGCCCCGTAGGTCGGCCGGTAGGGGCACATCGAGTTCGCACGCATTCTCGTCGATCTTGACGATCTGATGGACAAGGACAGTGTCCGTCTCGATGGTGAAGAGCACGGTGCCGGCAATGGAACTGCGGAGCAGGACCTTCGCCTGCTCGCCCGGCAGGTATTTCGTCTTATCGGTGATGACCTCCATGCGTTCGGGCTGATTCATCGCCAGGCTCTGGGAGCCCTCGCCTTCGTCGGATGCGTAGAACTCCAGGCAGGTGGAACTGCCGCCGGCGGAATCGGTAATGATGACACGATACTCGCCCGAAGCCGGACAGACGATATCCAGGACGCCTTGAGAATCGGTCGGCGTAAGCACCCGGTCCTCGCCCACTTTCTCGGTCTTCTCGACGGATTGCCAGACGTGCCGGTCCCCATCCTGCCTCAGAACCGTGTCATACTCCACTCGCATCAACTGCACCGTCATCTCGCCGGGTTTGGCGAGTTGATCCTCGCCTGTCAATCGCAGCCAGTCCACCGCGACGGTCTCCGCCACCGGGACCACCTGTCCCTTGGGCAGGCGAAGTCCGACGTGCGTGTCCAGCAGATCCAGGGTCGCCGATGTATTGGAGGATATGGACCGCCCGCCGGGCTCGGTGACCGTCGCGGACAGCCGCATGCGGTACAGTCCGGCCTTGAGGTCTTCCGGCAGTTGGACCGGCATCTCACATTGCCCCCGCTCATCGAGTTGACCTGTGACGGTCGGCAGCAAGATGGCGGCCTCGCGCCCCGTCGAGCCGAACTGGAAATCGGGGTGGGTCTTCGAGTCGAAGGCGATCCGCAGGAGTGTGCCTTCGACCTGCACGGGCAGGTCGGCCGCCGGCTGGTCCCAGAGATACCGACCGGCAACCTGAATCCCAGGAGGCACATTCGGGCCGAACCGCTCGCCGGCCGGCACAGCCGTGACTTCCATCCGGACGGGCACGAAGGCCTCCACAAGCGCATCGGTCGAGCCGAGCGGCTCCTCCGACCCGGGCAACGTGACGCAGAACTGGTATGGCCCGGTCTGGGCCTCAGCGGATGAGGTGAAATCCGTGTGGAACATCCCCTGGTCTCTCTCGCGCCGGTTCACTATCAGATCGGCGACGCGACGGCCGTCAGGCCGGGACACCTTCACGGACAGCGGGAAGCGCGACGGGACCGCGCCGGTCATGTCGCGAATGACCCCGGTCAGATGGACCGTCTCTCCCGGCCGATAGACCCCTCGGTCGGTGTAGAGCATCGTCTCGTAGTGCTCCCCATAGGGCCGACCCTTCTGCTCGACGTCGTCCATCACCCACTGGTTCTCCCCTGGCTGCAGGTAGCTCAGGTCGCCGTCCCTGGCGGCGGTGATGACCCAGATACCGCCGTCGGGATGGTTGCCGGCAAATTGCAGTTGTGCGATGCCTTGCGCGTCGGTCTTGGCGGTCGCCACCTTCTGGTTGTTGTACGTCAGGCCGTTGACCACGACGTCCGATACAGGTTCAGCCGTTCGCAGCGAGGTCACCCACACCAGGAAGCCATCGTGATGGCGTTTGGCCGTGATCGCCAAGTCCGTGATCGTGACGATGGCCGAATCCCGGGTCCACCGATGGTCCGCCGCCCAAGCCTCGACTCGATAGATGCCCAACGGCTGCGACAGTAGTCCCTGGAGGTCCAGGACCAGTTTGCCCGGCTGATTGTGCGGCAGGTCCACGGAGACACTCTTGTCCAGGACCGACCGCGATGTCTCATATTCGTCCGTCCAGTGCAGATGCGGCACGAGGTTGTTGGCGTGCACCCGCCAGGCCTGCAAGCCGACCTCCTGCAGGTTGACTCCTTTGGCGTCAAGCTGGAGCCGGCCCAGGGGCGACAGAATGCCCTCGCTCCGCTCGAACTGAATGGCCGGCTCGTAATCCGGGATCTGCACAACAACGGGCGCATCCGCCCCCAGCGTCCTGCCGTCTGCCGACAGGAGGGTGCCAGGGACCCGGACCGTGTACCGGCTGCCCGCCTTGAATTTGCCCGTCGCGACAAGGGCATTGCCGGCGAGGCGCGTCTGAAGCCCCTCGACCGCCGGCTCCACGGCAACTTGCGGCACTTGCTGTTCGGAGCCAAGCCACTGCGAGAAATAGAGCAGGATCGGGATCGTCTCCTCCAGACCGGGCATTTCGACCTCGGCATGCAGCAGAACGAAGCCCGGCGACACAGCCTGCTCGATCTCCACCGGTTGGTCGAGCCCCACGTCGGCGCCGTACCCCTTCAGATGCTCGCTGAGCGCCATCCGGAACCGATTCGACTCGGGGCGGCGCAGTCGGATCACCACATCGCTCTGGGGAGCAGACACCATGGCAACGGGCCCATCGAGCGGATGCGACGTCTCGCCATCATAGAAGCTCGCATGGCGAAGGAAGTCCCCGGGATCGATCGGCTGGTTGAACGTCACCTGGAGCGTGATGTCCTGCGGATCGGAGGCCGTCACAGCGCAGGACACCAGCCGCAGCGGACGAGCGGCAAGCTGGAATTGGGTGTCGCCTTCGAGGCTCCTGCCGGTAGCTCCCTTGAACTGCTCCGCCGCGGCCAGCTTCAGCAGGCAGCCCGCGGGCAGGGGTTTGTCCAGAAGGTATTCGAGCCTGTCCCGCGCCGACCACACCCACTTGCCCGGCCACGACGGCGCGAGATGGAAGACCTCGGCTCCTTCCGTCCGGCCGACCGAATCTTCGGCGACCATTTCCCGGTCGAACGTCAGTCTGACCCGGTCGGGGCTGTCGGCATCCGGCAACAGGGAAGCCGCCAGGACACGGACCGTCGCCCGGGGAGAACGGGTCAGGTCGTGATGAATCCAGGCCAGACCCAGAATGTTGATGGTGGCAAAGAGCGCTACGACGACTGATCTGCGGGAGAATCGCTGCATGACACGCACCTTCCCTGCTGAAGGGGACTAACTGCTGACAGGGGATGTATCGGCATGCAGGGCAAATGAACTGAAGCGGTTCCGTGCGGATTCCGCTCGAAAGGTGTGCGTTTCTGTCATGCCGGCGCAGCGGCTGTCCTGTCGCAGGGAGCTCTACCGGGTCGGCCGCCTGCACAGTCGGTCGATGTCCCTGGCTACGATCTCCGCCACGATTCGCTGGAGCTCTGGCAGATCCTCCGCAGGCAACTCGGCAAGGGAGGGTTTGACGCCGCTTGACTGGGGCACGACGACGGGTTGCTCCTGCGCCTGGCTCGGCGATCGACGACGCCTGGCGGCGACCCGCCTCTGCTCGGCGAGGATATTCTCCGCGAGGTCGTATCTGGGGATCTCCGCATCGGCAACCAAGGGGGGCGCCACATCTGGCGTGATTCCTGCGGCAACGTCGCGATCCGCATCGGGGTCGTTGTCGCTCAATCGAGGGTCCGCGCGCTCAGACGACTCTCTGTCGTTCCCGTTGACGGCCGCCCCGTCGGGGAGCTTGTCAAACGGCGGGATGACATCCGTCGCACGCAACACCCTCGTGCGTTTCGGTTTCGTGCTGTTATCCTTCTCGTCCACGATGGAACCAACCTCCTCTGAATGCCTGTGCGTAAACGCGGACGGACGTAGCGTTCTATTGTTCGTGCATGGTCTCATGATAACGCACGTTCCACGGTTTCGCCAGAGATCACTGCCGTCATCCAGGTTTTTCCTTCAGCCTTCTGGCAGCCGGACACTCAGGACACGTGGGCCGCGTACACGTAATAGGTCGCGAGCGAGGCGCCGTCCTCATCGGTGAACCACGTCTGCAATCTGACCTTGTCCGGCTGGATTCGCGTGACGCTGCCACCCAGACTCCAACCTGCTGCTGTGCCGGGTGCTTTGAGGAACTATCTTCTGTCCACGGGGAATTCCTCAAGAGGGTGTTGATTTGCGATTGTCGATCTTCGATTTGCGCGCGGAGGCAGACCCTTCTTTCGATCAACAATCAGACATCAACAATCAACCATTCACCGGCCCCAGGGAATACTGTGTGTAGCTGCCGAGGTCGATTTCGCGGATCAGTCGATTCACCTCGTCGGTGCGAACCCCCTTGACCGCCTCCACGTCCTGCTCGATGGAGCGATATTCGCCGGAGTACATCCAGTTGAAACCCAGGTCTACGAGGCGTCCCATGGGGATCTCGTTCTTGAGCACCAGGGAACTGAGGACCTTGTTCTGGGCCTTGACCAGCTCTTCCTCCCGGATGCCGTTTGCGGCCAGATCGCGAAAGATGCCCTCCACAATGCCCAGGACCTTCCCGACGTTCGGCGTGCCGCAGCGAAGGTAGCTGCAGAGCATCCCGGTGCCGTCCATCGGGCCGAAGTGCATTGAGGCCTCTTCCGTAAGGGCCTTGTCCACAAGGTCCCAGTAGAACCGCGACCCATAGTCATCGCCGACGATCATGCTCAATAGCGACGCCGCGAACCGGCGAGGGTCCTGCGCGGAGACGCCCGTGTGCATCAGGCAGATGTGCTCGCGTTTGAGGTTTGCCTTCTCGGCCCGGGTCCTGGCCTTGGTGCCGTCGAAATGGGCCAGCGGACGGCCCACCGGTTCCGTCGGCCAGCGACCCGAAACCGCTTCCACCGTCGCACAGAATCGATCCCAGTCGAAGTTGCCCGCGCAGGCGACGATCATGTTGTTCGGTGCGTAGCGGCGGGCGAAATACTCTCGCATCTGCCCGGCCGTCAAAGCGTCGATGCTCTCGACGGTGCCAAGGACACTGGCGCCGCACGGGTGGGTTCCGAAGTGCAGGCTCCGACAACGGTCCATCACGTCGAACATCGGCGTGTCCTGGTACATCGCAATTTCTTCTTTGATGACGTTCTTCTCGATGGTGAAGTCGTCGTCGCGCAGGGCCGGCCGCATCAGCTCGGCCCAGAGTTCCGTGATCTCGATCAGGTACTCCGGCAGCACGGCCGCATAGAAGACCGTCTGCTCCTCGCTCGTGAAGGCGTTGAACTGCGCCCCCCGGCTGTCGAAGGCCTCGTTCACTTCGAACGCATTGAGCCGGTCGTTGCCCTTGAACAACATGTGCTCCAGGAAATGGGACACCCCGTTGATCTGCGGGGTCTCATCCCGC
>JBDKRX010000234.1:0-4578 GCA_039683175.1 Phycisphaerales bacterium | reverse complement strand
TATTACAGCCTCTAAAGTGAATAACTGTATCTGGATTCGTATTGTCCTTAAGTCCTTGACAAAAATCTATGAAATCCTCGCCCCATGTGAGAGTACCATCCGCACCGATGCCTGAGAATTCTAACCCTTCATCCCCAATCTGTAGACCCGACTCGCTGCCGTGATCAAAGATGTATGTCTCGGTAATAGGGGAAAGACCTCCCATATCACTCCAAGTCTCAAGAACCCATATCAGATATTCCGTATGGGACATACCCAGCGTTTCGGCGGTCCGCAAATCGAACGCGAGTTCCACCGTAAGACCCGCTTCATATATGTTAAAATCATCCGCCTCCTCCTTGAGATCATCGCCATTAGCGATTTTCCAATCGGAATTTCCATCTCCATCGCCGTCTCCTATGTCGCCTCCGTCGTAGAAGGCGATGGCAACCAAACCCGACGGGTCGATGAAGTTGGTTGGGTTGTTGGCGCAGTATCGGTACCAGTTGATACCGTCGCCGTAGCCAGTGGGGTCGGTCTGTAGGAATCTTCCGATCTCCGGGTGGTAGTACCGGGCGCGGTAGTAGTAGAGGCCCGTGTCCTTGTCGAACTCCCGGCCTGTGAACATGAAACGGTTGGGATGGTTCGGGTCGCTGGCCGCCACCTGGCCGTAGATGCTGTACTCGTAGAGTTGGACCGCGTCGCCGGAGGCGTCCGTCATCGCCACCACGCTGCCCAACGCGTCGTAGTGATAGTACTGCGTGCCGGCGTAGTCGCCCGACGACTCGATCAGGCAGATCGGCTCGTCGATGCACGGGCCGTGGACGTACTTGCGAAGCAGCGTGTCGTTCGCATCGTACTCCGCGATGATGTGGTCGCCGTCGTAGAGGAACTTCAGTTCCGTATCCCCATCGACCTTCTTCTCGATCCTGCGGCCGGAGGGGTCGTAGACGTACTCGATCTGGCCCCACGGGCCCGCATCGGGCATCGTGCCCGACCAGCGGACGTAATCCACCCAGACGCAGTCCTCGCCGGCCGAGCCGCTGCCATTCTTGCTGTACCGCCAGCGGATCGTGTGCGTGCCCGAGCCACGGATTTCACGGACGCACACGGATTCAGTTCTCAGTCGCCAGTCATCCATCGCCAATTCCTGTGAGGCAGGATAGCCGGAATTGGCATGGTTGTCAACGGTCGGCGACCGGTCGGCCGGGACAATTGCACGTCGGGATTGCTGAGCAGTTTGCAGTGTGCCCGTGAGGGCATATCTTCCGTGTGTTCGGAGAATAACGCCTTGCGGCGTCACTACGAGCCACCCGATCACACTGTCTTGACCCTGCATGGCTGCGAGAGAAGGGAACGTGCAATTGCCCTGATCGTTCGGCCGGGATCGGGCGTCCGGGACCTTGTCGAGCGGGTTTGACCCCGCAGATCGGTCGTTGACAGGTCGCCGGGAAGTGGTAACATGAACACGGTTTCGCAGACGACAGGCGCCGATGCCGGCGCCGCAGTGTATGGTTCGTCGTTCACGACGGATTGGTTTCGGGGAGATCGAACTGTCCGCTCCGGATGGTCGCTGAGGTGAAGGAGTACCAGGATGGAGAAGAATCTGTTGGTTTGGGGCTTGTTGCCGGTCCTTTTCGCGGTCGCAGGCTGCGGTCAGAGCGAACGCCGCCCCTCGCCGGTTGCCAAGCCGGTTGCCCCTGCACCGACATCGACCACCGTGACGCTCTCCACGGAGCAGTTGATGGCCCTCGACTGGAACGGCAGGGCGGTGGAACGCTCCATGATCCTGGACAAACGGGTCGTCGGGACCGGCGTCGAGCTGGACATCCGTTTCCCAGGCAACACCAAGGCGCTCTGCTCCGTCGATCACACCTCCTCCGGCGCCGCCGGAAAGCGGACGTTGGTCGGGCTCGACGTGGGACCGTATGAGGCGTTCGCCCTGAAGTTCTCGCTGATCTCCGTCAATGCGCGCTGCGATCCGAATGTCCCGGTGGAGATTGCGGCCGGGGCGCTCATCGGTCCTGCCGGCGACGGGCGATACTATGCCTGCGAGCCCGCTGTGCTTGGATTGGCGGCCGATCGAGCTGCCGCGATCGCCACGACGCCCATGCAGACTGAGATGATTCGCCTGATCGGCATTCACGTACACGCGGTGAATCCGCAGGCCTGGGACCCCAACGGGGCTATTCTGACGGTCCGCGTGGAGCCGGCCCCGGACGCCGAGGTCCTCCCCGTGCCGACTGTGACTGCCGAGGACACGACCGTGAGACGGGCTGCCGGAACCTCGGAACGGAAAGCCCGCGAGAAGACTCCCTCCACTCCCAGGTTCGGGACCAAGCGCATCGGCGCGTGGTGACGCGGTCTGCACAGGGGCCCGCGAACCCAATCACTGAAGACAAGGCGAGAGCGGGTCGGCGCCTCCCCCCGTCATCACCTGTGCGAAGCGCGTCTGCTCATTTCTCCAAAGGCATGCACGCCCAGGCGGCCCAAAGGCGGGCTTCCCGGCGGTCGCTCTTGCCGGCCGCGAAGAGATCGACCTTTGTGTGAGTCGGGTCGATTGCCTGAATCCGGGCGCTGAGCCGATAACGCAGGCCGATGCCGCCGCTGTCCCACAAGGTCACGGTGGCGGACTGACTCTCGGGGAAGAGGTCGGCGCTTACGCCGGGCTGGTGCGTCGCTTCCCGGATGTGCGCGTATTGCCAGCGGGCTCGCAGGGCGATTCGGTCGTAGACGGTCTTGTAGTCGGCATCGGCTTTCAATGAACACGCGATATTCGACCGGCTGTGAAGATTCGCCTGGCTCCCGGGTCCACACCCGTGCAGCCAGAGAACGGCCAGCACGAGCGCCGCTGCCTGTGGTACGCAGCGACTCGCCGATATTCTGCCCATCCATCTCATTGCCCTATGCTCCTGATGCACGTCCATGGCTTCAGTCGGCATCATTATGAATCGCTTGTGCGGGAAGGCAATGACAAAAAGGCGATGCGAGAGACAATCGGATGGCCCCGGGGATTGCGGCCCATGAACCGGGTGGCACGGTCAAACGAGCTGGGTCGCGCGGTCCGGACGCGTTCTGCATCACAGACAGGCACGCTCGCCACGCTCGGGCGCGCCACCCATCAGTTCTGGAGGCGCCTCGGGTGGAGGCGTCTTCATCGAATGCGGACCGAGCCGCTGGTGGCTCGCAGGGTCAGGCTGCCGGTCCCCTGGCCGACAGTCCCGCTGATATGCCTGGGACTCATCCGGCCCTGGACCGTCAGAGGCAGGTCGCAGTCGACGGACCCGCTCGTCGTGGACATCTCCACCCGACCGGCGAATCCCGATGGTGCGACGACGGTGACGCTGCCCGAGACGGAGCTGACGCTGGCCGTGACGTCGGCCGGCGCCGAGGGGGAGAACTCCACCGTCGCCCGGCCGCTGGCGGACTCGGCCGACAGGCGGGAGCAATCGATCTTGCTGCCGTCCACGCTCCCGCTCGAGCCTCGCATGTCGATCTCGCGTGCGCGTGCATCGCGAAGTTCGACCGATCCGCTGGCTGAGCTGATCTGGATGCGGTCGGCCTGCACCTGCTCGGCGCGAGCCCGGCCGGAGGAACTCCGCAATTCGCAGGAGCCGAGATCCGACGCGTCCGAGAGGCGCACGCTGCCGCTGGCGGTGCTCATGTGTACGCTGCCGCCCCGGATGGCCTCGCAGGTCACCGAGCCGCTGGCGGTGGTGGCCTTGACGCTGCCCTGCAGGTTCGTGGCTTCGACGGAGCCCGATGCGCTGCCGCACTCGATGCTCGTCTGCTGCGGCACGACGATGTCGTAGCTGATGCTCACCGAACGGCTGCCGCCGGTCCTCGGGGTGTCCGCCTTGATCGTCAGCCGGTCCCCGGCCGGCTCGAACCGGATCTCGGTCGCTTCCGCGAGTTCCCGGGCCTCCTCCTCGGTGGGCGCCTGGCCTCGAATCGTCGCGACGACGCGTGCCTCGCTCACCGCCTGGCCCTCAATCCCTATGGACCCGCTGGCGGTCGCGACGCTCAAGGTCGAGCCGTCCGCCATCGCATGCTGAAGTTCGATGGTCCTTTCAAAGTGGGCCCGCGACCAGTCCCCAGCCGAGATAACGCAGCCCCCGATGGACAGCATCGCGGCAATCAGAATGAACACTTGTACGACGAGTTTGTGCAATTTCATGGTTTCTTCTCTCTTTCTTTCACCTCTATGCCGTCTGCTCCCCGCAGACAGACCACATGCTCGTAGTCGCCTCCGGCGACGGATTATTTCACCAGCATATAGTGCTCGATCAGTTTCTGCACCTGATTGTTTCGCGGCGTCTCCTCTTCATTGAGGGCCTCGGTGGCCGTGTCCAGCCGGCCGGACTCCGTCTTGTAAGACAGTCGAAGCAGGGCCAACGCCTCCCGGCGGATCTCGGGGACGTGTACGTCGATCATCAGTCCGGCCTGGGCCGCCGAGCCGGACGGCGCCTGCTTGGCGCGCGGGTCCTGCCCCTGGGCGTACAGCCGTTCGAGCGCCTCCCGACGGGCAAACGTCTGGAGAAACGCCTTCTCCAGGATGATAATCTCCTGCGTGGTGAGCAGCCCGCCTTCGACGCGCTT
>JBDKRX010000233.1:0-9180 GCA_039683175.1 Phycisphaerales bacterium | reverse complement strand
CGCCGATTGGTTCAAGGACCGGGCGGAAGGCGCCGGCAAGAAGTATGGCCTGGACGCATCGAAGTGCTTCAGCGGCGGCGACGCCTACAAGAAGGTCCTCGAAAGCAACGCAGAAGTGGTCCTGATCGCCACGTCGCCGAACTTCCGGCCGGTACACTTCGAGGCCGCCGTCAACGCGGGCAAGCACGTGTTCATGGAGAAGCCGGTAGCGGTGGACCCGCCGGGCGGCCGGAAAGTGATCGCGGCCGGGGAAATCGCCAAGCAGAAGGGTCTGGCCGTCGTGGCCGGCACCCAGCGGCGGCATGAGGCCTCCTACCTGCGGACGCAGTACGCCGTCGAGCGAGGAGCGATCGGTCAGATCGTAGGCGGATGCGTCTGGTGGTGCGGCGGCGCCCTGTGGTTCCAGACGAAGAAACCCGGCGAGAGCGACGCCGATTACATGGTCCGCAACTGGGTGAGCTTCACTGAGATGTCGGGCGACCACATCGTCGAGCAGCACGTACACAACCTCGACGTCGCCAACTGGTTCATCGGCCACCCGCCTCTCACGGCGCTCGGATTCGGCGGCCGGGCCCGGCGCAAGACCGGGAACCAGTTCGATTTCTTCAGCATCGATTTCGACTACGGCAACGGCTGCCGTATCCACAGCATGTGCCGGCAGATCAACGGCACCGACGGCGACGTCCGCGAGTTCTTCCGCGGCACCGAAGGCGAAACCGGTGGCGGCGGCGGGCTCAAGGGCAGCAAGCAGATTGAGGTGCCCAAATTCCCCGAGCACAACCCCTACGTGCAGGAGCACATCGACCTGCTCAACAGCATCATCGCGGAAAAGCCGCTCAACGAGGCCCGCAACGTCGCGGAGTCCACGCTCACTGCGATCATGGGCCGCATCTCGGCCTATACCGGCAAGCTGGTCCGCTGGAAGGACATCGTCGAGAACGAGAGTTCCCCCTGGTACAACCTGACCTGCAAGCCGGCAGCCGTGGATTTCGAAACCGGCCAGGTGGTCGCACCGCCGGACGAGATTCCCGCCGTGCCGGGCAAAGAGGCGTAAAGCCTTCCCTGACACAGAGGCTCCGGCCTCATCGGTCTGTAAAACAAGAAGTCGCACTCTTGCGGGTGCGACTTCTTCGTTTTGGGTATTTCATGAACCCCGTGCCAGGGAGGTTCATTGGAGACGGAGTTCAGTCGAGTGGAACGATCTCGGAGAATTCGATGATCGCCCGGCCTGCGACATCCTGCAGCTTGACCTTTCCGACGAGCCCGACCTTGTGCCCAACAAGCTTCTCGCAATCCGCAGCGGCGGCTCCCGTGGGCGTCGCATAGGAAACCGTCTTGCCCGTTTCGTCGAGCAGACGGTATCGTTTGACCGGCGAGTCGGCGTAGACGCTCGAACTTTCGAGCTTGCCGATTATGGCAAACCGGCTGGTGTCCACGACTTGCGCGAGCTTGGCGGCGCGGGCCTCATCGATCTTTCCCGTAACTTTCGTTCGCTCCTTGTTCTGGAGTTCCACTTCCTTGGCGACCTTACATGCCAGCTCGAACCTCTCGACCTGCTTGAGGGTGTAGTCTGCGTACCGCATGGCGCGGCCGCCGTCCTGCTTCGCGACAAGCTCCTGCAGCTTGGCCTTGACCTCGGCGTAATCCTGCTCGGCAAGCGGCTTGGCCCGCTCCACGCTGACCTGTCCCGCCAGAGCATAGTAGATATCCAGATCGGTCTTCGGAGCGGCGTTCGGGTCCGTGCCGGCGGGTTTGGCAGCCGATGTCGTCGCCCCAGCGGCGCCGGTCGTCTCGACCGGTTTGACGACCGTCCGATCCGCCGCCTGGAGGAACTGGCTGCTCACCCACAGGTACGCCCCCTGGGGCGGAGCAATCTTATAGTAATCGTCCTTCTCTTCCCCAAGCAGCCGCACCGTCTGGCCGCGATTGAGCACGGCCTGCTTGCTGGTCGACCACATCGGCTCCACGAAGTCCGAGCCGGCGTAAACCCCCACATTGTCCCCGGTGATGATGCCCATCGTCGGGTTCTCCAGATTGATGCTGACGTACTGCATCGAAACCCAGGAGAAGCACCCCGGCGGCGGAACAATGCAGGACCAGCCCAGTTGGGCGTTGATCACCTGAACGCGGTCTCCCGCATAGAGCTTGCCGCACTGGTAGAAGTTGGTGCCCGGGCCGGACCGGATGAAGACATCGTTGCCCGTGGCCTCTGCGACGTAGGGCTCCGCCGGCGTCTTGGGCGCGACGGGTTGGTTGATCCCCACGACCGGCTGCTGCGCCGCCGCAGCGCCGGGGTCCTGCTGGGCCAGGCCCGGAACGGGCGTCGCCAGCACCAGGGCTGCCAACAGAAGCACCATCGCACCCGCAGACCCCATCGTCCACGCCGTGCGTACGGGAGAATTCACGCGAGCTCGCATCTCTTACCTCCTAAAAGATATTCCACAGATGCCTTGGAGTTGCCCGCAAGGTAGGGCGATCCTTCGAGTGGCCTAACTTACTGCACCTGTTGCGGCGTGTCAATACCCAAATGCCCACTTGGACCGCATAATGCGAAAAAAAGGGCAAGTCCGGCGGGTCCTCTGCGGCGCATTTCGCTTGCCCAGCTTACTTGGGCGAGGAACCCAGTCTCGCAAGTTCCTCGCGGCACATCTTCAATTGGCCGGCATCTCGGAGACGCTCTGCCGCCTTCTGGAGATGGCTGACCGCCTGCTCGGGCCGGTGCAGGTATCGAGAATAGAGGATGCCGACCATCAGTTCCACCTGCTCGGCATATTCGTAGGCGCCGTAGTGCGTCAGGAACTGCTCGTAGGCGCCGGCCGCCTCGGCGGCGCGCTTCTCGCTGGCCAACTGGTTGGCGATGTCCAGCAGGGATTGGCGAGGCAGGACCTGTTCGGAGTCCACTCGCATCAGTTCAAGGTACAGAGCGGCTGCCGCGGCTACATTCCGCTGAGCGAGCCAGCGAGCGATCTCGTGGCGGATTTGATCGACTCTGGCCTGCTTCTGTTCCTCCGCCGGCGTGGGAACTTCCCGGGCCGCCACCCGCTTGCGGTCCCCTGTACCCACGTACGGATCGTACCCATCGGCCACAAGGTCGCGATACTGCCGCCGCTGGTTCCACCGCCGGATCATGGACCACAGATCGAAGCTGCTCGGCCCGATGAGCCGGGTGGCCAGAAGCCCCAGGGTGACCAGAATCCCGTAGCCGTAACCCGCCAGATGGGCATCGTAGGCCACATCCTGGGTCATGCGGACGAGCACGTTGTCGAGGAAGATCATTTTGATGCCGATGAAGTACAGAGCGGGAATCTCCACCGTGCCGACGAAGAAAAACCAGTACAGGACCGTGACGAGGGTCTGGGGATACAGAACCAGGTACGCCCCCGTGACCGCCGCGACCGCCCCGCTGGCGCCGAGCGTCGGGGCGTAGGAATCCAGGTGCATCAGCGTGTGGCCGACGCCGCTGAAGACCGCCCCCGCAAGGTAGAAGACGGTGTACCCGAGGTTGCCGAGCTTGTCATTGATGCCGTTGCCAAAGAGGTACAGGAAGAACATGTTCCCAACGATGTGGAGCAGGCCGTTGTGCAGGAAGGCATAGGTCAGGAACTCGTGATACTGCCAGGCGGCCGGGATGAGCAGCCAGTGGGCCACGCGAGGGTGAATCGGAATGGTGACCATCTCGCCGGCAATCGCATAACGATAGGGCCCGCCATAGGAGAGGAGAAATACCAGCACGTTGAGAAGAATCAACGCGTAATTCGCATACGGCGTCCGCCGGAACGAAATATTTGTCCGGATGGGTAGTAACATGCTTCAGTGGTTTCCAATGGGTCCGGTTCAGCATCGTCAAATCAACCAGTCAATTGTAGCGGCCCAACCCGTTGGAGACAAGGCGTAAGAAGACCCGATTGCCTTCGTCGCTTCCCTGGAAATGAGACGTGAGAGCGCATAATTCGGGGTCCCAGACGCGATCACTCGCGCATGGGACCCATTCTCCCCTGCAGAAAACACCGCGAACGGTCTGAATACCAGATGTCGCCTCTCCCTTTCCCCCGTCACTTAAAGTATCGAAACAAATGGCCGTCGAGCCAAATGCCCGGTCGAAAACTCTTTATTCCCAGCCGTTTTTCTGGTATGAAGGAGGCCATGAACGCAGAAAGCGGAAAACAACGCGTCGGAATCGTCCGGTCCGGGCTCCGCGAGCGGGGCCTCGACGGATTGGTCCTCACCAAACCCGAGAACGTGAGCTACCTGACGGGCTTCGCCGGGGAAGATAGCTGGGCCATCGTTACGAAGACCGGGGTGTATCTGGTCACCGACAGCCGCTACATCGAGCAGGCCCGGAAGGAATGCGTTGGGACGACCCTCCTCCAGCGAGCGGGCAAAGACCCGATCGCCCAAGCGGGCGGCCTGTTCCTGCGAAAGCTCAAGTCCATCAAGACCCTCGGCGTCGAGACGTCCATCCCGGTCGGAATGTTCGAGGTGCTCCGGAAGAATGCCGGCATCTCGTTGAAACCGGTGGCAGGCATCGTCGAGGAGCCACGGACCATCAAGGACCTGGACGAGACGGCTGCCATCATGGCCGCGGCGGCGATCTCCGCTCGGGCCTTCGGCGAGATCCTCCAACAGATCGAGCCGGGCATCACCGAGAATGAGCTGGCAGGCGCCCTCGACTTCCAGATGCGAAAGCTCGGAGCCAAGAATGCATTTGAGACCATCGTGGCTTTCGGCGCCAACGGCTCCCGGCCCCATCACCACCCCTCGCAAAGAAAGCTCAAGCCGCGAGACACGATCTTGATCGATTTCGGGGCCCGGTACGAGGGGTATTGCAGCGACATCACCCGCTCCTTCGCCTTCGGCACTCCCACACCCGCCTACCGAGCGACCTATGCGGTCGTGGAGAAGGCCCAGGCCGCCGCAATAGCGGTGGCCCGAGCCGGGGTTGATTTGGTGGAGGTCGATGCGGCCGCCAGGGCCGTGATCCGCGAGAGCGGCCTGCCCGTCTACGGCCATGGGACGGGTCACGGCATCGGTCTGGAGATCCACGAGAACCCCTTCCTCAAGGAGAATGCCCAAGGCAAGCTCCGGGTCGGGCAGATCCTCACGATCGAGCCGGGCGTGTACCTCCCCGACAAGCTGGGCATCCGCATCGAAGACGAGATCCTCATCACCGAGACCGGCTGCGAGGTCATTACGAGCGAGTGCCCACGGACGCCGATTCTGCAGCGATGATTCTCATCGAGGCAATCCCTTGAGTTGGATCGGCTTTTGGCCATCGGCCTTGGGAACGAACAGATCGTCTTTTGTCAGGTTGTACCGCCGTGCCATCAGCCTGCTGTAGGCGAGATCGCCGAGGTCTCTGTCGCCGTTGTTGGTTCCGAATGAGAATTTCGCTCCGGCGGCCTTCGCCCTGCCAATGAACTTCTCGCCGGGCAGCTTGTACCGCGCGTTGATCTCGATGGCGACGCCGTTCTTGACCGCCGCCTGGATCACGCGATCCATCCGCTCATCCGTCCAGAGGGCATCGTACTCAGAGGCGATCGCCGCCGGCAGGAACGTTGGGTTCACATAGATGTCGATGGGCTCATGGGTCAGGATTCCCACCGTCCTCTCGACGAGCATGTCCATGAAGGCCTGCTTGTCACCGACCTCGACCTCGTTCGGCATCCACAGGCGCATCCGCTTGCCGCGATCGTTCGTCCAGGTCATGGAATCAGTAAAGACATAGTCGAACCGGGCAATCGTTGCCGGCGAAAACATTGTCACCCACTCGCGGCCCTCCGCCTGCATCGCCCTGCACACCGGCTTGCCGTCGAGCCTCGCCAGAAAGGGTTCCAGGGCCGCGTCGTTCGTGGTGGGGAAGCCCACGCCGCAGTTCTCCGCGATGCCGAACTTCATTCGTCGGTCCCTGGCCATCTGGATCGCATCATCCAGTGTCAGGCCGCCTTTGAGGTGGACATGGTAGTCCGTCAACACAGACAGCGGCTTGACGCGGATGTTCCGGTAATAGACCGTGCTGCCGGGATCGTGTCCCTGCAGGGCGAACGTGCCGCGATCGAGCGCCCGGCCGGACATCGCCGACGGCGGGTTCGCCGGGATGGGCTCGGCCCAGTCCAGGACGTCCTTGCCGTTGACGCTCACGCTGACGTGCTTGCCCCAGACGGCGATATGCAAGGTGAACCACTCGCCGTCATTGGCGAGTTGCTCGGTGATATCCTTCATCCGATAAAGGCTGGCTGTCTTGCGGGGGTCGGCCTGATAGCTGTTGTTGACCTGGACCTCGAATCCCCTGGCCGGCCAATCGTCTTTCTGCCAGCGAGTGTGGAAGTAGATGCCGCCGTTGGAGCCTCGCTCGGTCTTCACATCGACCTTCAACTCAAAGTCCTGGAAATCGGCATTCTCCACCGGCCCGACGTAGAACAGATGACACCTCGGCCCGTTCGCCACGATGGCGCCGTCGCGGATGGAGAAGGTCCCCGGACTCTCCTCGGCCGTCTTCCAGCCCTTCAAAGTCCCGTCGAAGAGCGAAATCCAGCCGGGCTCGAGACCCTGCGCGCTCGCGGACGTGACCGCCACCGACACAATCAGTCCCACCCCGATCGTCATTGCGCTTGTTCGCGTCATTCCCTGTCTCCTTCCACAGTGAGAGGTATCAACACAACGGGAACCCACGATGGAACCGTGAGGTCCGCGCCGTCATCAGATCATAGAAAGACCGGTAGTGCAAGGGTCTGCGTACTGCGGAGAGCGATGGAATCGACAGGCGGGTTCTGTGTGCGCATAAAAAAAGGAGACGTAGGCGAGTAGATGATAGCTGGTTGTAGGCCCGTCTCCTTGTTGCGGTGTGCCAGAATGCACAGTACCGCGGGTAGTGCTTTGCGAGACCCACTGATCTCCGTCTGCACCCGCAACATCTATATCATACGACATAATCGCCGGCCGGTCAAATGGATTCTCCGATTCGACGGGTCATAAAGACGGAAATATTGTCAGGCGAGCAGCCCGCTCAGGCGGACGTCTTCGCCGAAGGTCTTGATCTGCACGTGGTCCAGGCCGATGCCCTGCACCAGGTCCGTCATCGGCTCGCCGATGAACGCGGTCCCATCGGCGCCGAGGATCTTCGGCGCGATGTACACGCGGATCTCGTCGGCCAGCCCTTCCCGCAGGAAGGAGGCCAGCACGCGAGGACCGCCCTCGACGAGCACCTGCTGGACGCCCCGCTCGCCCAGTTGTGCGAGCAGAACATGCAGATCGGGAACTTCCGCAGCATCCTCGCAGACGAGCACCTCCGCCCCCCTCTTGCGAATCCGCTCGGCGTGTTTGGCGTTCGCTTCGACCGCAGCCGTGCGCGTGTAGACCAGGACAGGACTCGTCTTCGTCGTCCGCAGGAGCCGGGACTTCAACGGAATCCGCAGGCCACTATCCAGGACAACACGGATCGGCTTTTTCCCCTTGCTCGGCCTTGGCGTGAGCATCGGATCGTCCGCCAGCACCGTGTTGATCCCCACCAGGATCGCCCCCACCCGGCGGCGCAGGCGGTGCGCATCGGCCCGGCTCTGCTCGTTGCTGATCCATCGCCTCTCCGAAGACGAGTCCGCGTAGGCGAGCTTGCCGTCGATGCTCTGGGCCCACTTGAGCACGACCCAGCACTTGCCCGTCGCGGCGTACTTGAAGAAGGGGGCGTTCAGCAGCCGGGCCTCGTCCTCGCACACTCCCACCTCCACCTGGACGCCGGCCCGCCGCAACTGATCGAGTCCCTGGCCGCTCGCGTGGGCCGAGGGATCGCACGTCGCGGCCACCACGCGGGCAATTCTCGCGTCGAGGATCGCCTGCGTGCATGGGCCGGTCTTGCCCACGTGACAGCACGGTTCGAGCGTGACGTACATCGTCGCGCCCTCCGGCCGGACGCCGAGCCTGGCGCAGTCCGCGATGGCGTTCACCTCCGCGTGGGGCCCGCCGAACCTCTTGTGATAGCCCTGACCGATGATCTGCCCCGCTTTCACGAGGATGCACCCCACCGCGGGATTCGGCTCCACCGCCCCGATGCCTTTGGCCGCCAGCTTCAAGGCCGACTGCATGATCTTCTCGTCCTGTGCGTTCACGTCACGATTCCTTTCCTGCCAGCAACTCCTTGAACCGTCCTTCGTCGATCACCTCGACGCCCAGCTCGCGGGCCTTTTGCCGCTTGCTGCCGGGGTCCTCGCCCACGACGACAAAGTCGGTCTTTTTACTCACGCTGCCTGAGACTTTCCCGCCGGCTTCCTTGATTGCCTGTTCCGCCTGCTGGCGGGAGAAATCCTTCAGAGTCCCGGTGACAACGAGCGTCTTGCCTTGGAGACTGCCTGTCCGCTTCTTCGGCGTCGGCGGCTGCGGCCGGACCCCCGCCGCAAGTAGATCGTCGATCACCGCACGATGTCGGGGATTGCGAAAATACCGATAAACGCTCTCGGCCATCACGGGGCCCACCTGCTCTACGGTCTGCAAATCCCCCTGGCCGGCGTTCATCAGGACGTCGAGCGAGCCGAAATGGTCCGCCAGGACCTCCGCGGACTGGCCGCCCACATGCCGGATGCCCAGCGCCGCAAGGAATCGCCACAGCGGCCGGGTCTTGCTCGCCTCGATCGCAGCCAGGACGTTCTGAACGCTCTTCTCCCCCATTCGTTCCAGGGCCATCAGGTCGTCTTTTTTGAGACGATAGAGGTCGGCGAAGGTCTTGACCAGCCCGGCATCGAGCAACTGCTCGATCAATGCGACGCCCAGGTGCTCGATATCCATCTGGTCCCGGCCGGCGAAGTAGCGAAGCCGCTCCTTCAATTGGCCGTAACAGTCCGGGTTCGGGCAGCGGACGTAGACATACGCCTCGTCCTTCACGACGTCCGTTCCGCAATTCGGGCACTTCTTCGGCACCGCAAACGGCCTGGCCCCCGGCGGCCGAAGTTCCTTTTTCACCTCCACCACCTGCGGGATGATCTCGCCGGCCTTCTCGATCAGGACGGTGTCGCCCGGCCGGACGTCCAGCCGCTGCATCTCGTCGAAATTGTGAAGACTGGCGCGTTTGACGGTCGTCCCTGCAAGCAGCACAGGCGTCAAATTCGCTACAGGCGTCAAATTCCCCGTCTTGCCCACCTGCACGGCGATGGACTCCACGACCGTCTGGGCCCGCTCGGCGGGAAACTTGTACGC
>JBDKRX010000232.1:0-1917 GCA_039683175.1 Phycisphaerales bacterium | reverse complement strand
GGAAAGTCGGGGTTCTCCTGCTGGTATTGCTGGCATCGCGGAAGGTCCTCCGGGTTCAGGCGAATCACGATGCTCTTGTGCGTCGGGGCCTGTTTGAGGGCTTCTTCGACGATGGCCTGGATGTCGTAGTCGCCCTGGGCGACGTTCCGCATGAGGATCTTCCTGGCGATCTCGACCGCGAGCCGGGCGATCTCCGCGCGGTTGTTGGTCAGGGTTTCCTGATAGAGCTGGTCCAGGCTCTTCGCGATGCTGCCGACGGTTTCACACAACTCGGTGAACTGGCTCTTTTGCCGTTTCAGCTCTTCCGCCATGCGGGCCCTCTCGGCCTGGATGACGCTGTCGAGCCGTTCGGCCGCCGCCCGTTCTTCATCGCTTCCCGCGACGAACGGGCCGCCGGCCGCGTGAAGGACGCGGACTCGTGCGATCGGCCGGGCGAGTTGGATGGTCAGCATTTTCGGCATGGGTTCATTCTTCTTCCCAGGTCAGCTCTCCCTTTTGGTTCAACTCCCGCAAGGCGTCCACGATTTTCTCTCTGGCCTGGGCAATGTCTTCTTTCTTCGGGGAGGACATCAGCGACGCCTCCTCGCTCACCATGGCTGCGGCACGCTCCGAAATGTTGGATTTGATCTTGCCGGAGATGTCGTCGGGGGCCTCGTACAACGCCATGGCCAACTGCCGCTCGTCGATGCCGCGTAGCGCCTGCTGGAGCGAGCGATCGCCCACGAGCGCGACATCTTCCCAGATGATCATCAGGTTGGCGATCTTGTCGCCGGCCTCCTGGTCTTTCTGACGAATCGCCTCGAGCACTCCGTCGCGGACCTCCTTGTCGAGATTCCGCACGATCACCGCGACCTTCCGCAGCGACTGTTCCGGATTGACCTGGATGGCCGTCCCGCTGCTCTGCGACGCTTTCGTCTCCTCCAGTCGCGCGCAGACCATCTGGGCGATCCGCATCTTGGCCTCGGGTGTGACGCTGCTGACGCTCGTCATCCTGCTGATCACGCTGACCCGCACGTCTTCGCCGAGTGTGCCGATCACCTCCGATCCCCGTCTGGGCGGCAGTTCCGACAGGATGACCGCGATGGCCTGCGGGTGTTCCGTTTGCAGGACCGCCGTCAGGGATGGCAGATCCGCCGAGCGGATGGACATGAACGGGTCCCGTTTCTGGAGAAGAGTTTGAATCTCCTGCTGAATTCGTTTGGCCTGTTCCTCGCCGACGGTGTTACGGAGCATTTCGCTGAGGAATCTCTTGAAGCCGAAGCCCAGTTCATTCTGGATGGACTTGCAGAACTGGCGCGCGACATCCACGGTTTGCCGGTCGCTTCGCTGGCCGTTGACGTCGAGATAGGTCAACTCCACCGCCAGTTCCTGCACGGTGGCGGCGTCGATTCCTTTGAGCAGTTCAGACGCCGTAACGGCGTCCAGGCTGGTCAGAAGCAAAGCGGCTCTTTGTTTCCCGGTCAACGGCACGGTGCATCTACTCCTTCTCTTCAATCCAACTGAGGAACATCTGTCGGACCTGGTCGGGGTTCTGCTTCAGGGCATGGGCGATTTGCCGTCGCACGAGCAGCGGTTCGGCGACGGTCGGCTCGCCCGAGGTCAACATGCCCCCGGCGGCCGCGCCCTGCGGCAGCTCGGTCTGGGCAGCGACGGCCTTACCCCTGGCGCGGCTGAAGATCCGCAGGACGACCATGGCGCAGACTGCCATGATGCCGAGCGAGAGCTGGCGAGCCATGGCCAGATACTGTGGCCAGGGGGACGACTCCTCTTCGGCCAGGACTTCCGTGGACCGATGGAATTGAGCGCTGACGACCTTGATGGAATCCGTTTCCTTCAGGCCCAATGCCGTGCGGAGGATCTGCTCGACATCGGTGACGGTCATGGCCGTCGCCGGTTGGCCGCCCGCGCCGACCTGGT
>JBDKRX010000231.1:0-30800 GCA_039683175.1 Phycisphaerales bacterium | reverse complement strand
GCAGAACTGCCGTGAGCAGTCCCCAGCGACAGACCGGTCGTGGTCATACTCTGACCGGCAAAGGACAGGGACGCATTCGTTCGAGCCGTCCCCTGGCTGGCGATCGCACTGCCGATGCTCAGTCCGCTGAGACTGGCGGTCGAACCGCCATCGCCCTCGATCACGACCTGGGCCTGATTGACCGCTGCCGTTGTGCGAGATCCGTCTCCGCCGGTCTTGGCCGCGGCGCCGATGGTCCAGACGCCCGTCCCGGCAAACGCCACATCCTCGAAGAGCAGACTCGCATCGACCGTCGCACTGCTGCCCTCATAGGCGCTGCCGCTGCCGACAAGGAGGTCATCGATGGCGGCGGTCCCGCCGGAGAGCGTCACAACGCCCGTCGAGACCACGTTGTTGCTCTTGTTGGAGGCAGATCCCACGCCGACCTGCAACAGGGTGGAAGACGAGAAAACGGTGTCGAACATCTGGAGCGCGCCGGTTCCCGTTGCGCTGGCCCCTTTGGTGTCGGTAGTCGCGGCGCCGACGTAGATGGTCGGCGAGGTCAGACTGCCGCCCGAAACGGTCACCGTGCCGCTCTGCGTGTTGTTCAGTGCGACGCCGATATCGAGCACCGACGCGACGGCAGAGCCGGCGTCCACCTGCGCGGTGCCCCCATTGCCTATGATCGCGGTGCTCGTGTCGTTCGGCGCTCCCGCGTCCCAGTTCGTTCCCAAGAACCAGTCACCCACTCCCACCGACTGCCAATGGGTCGCTGCAGCCGATGCAATCCCGCCGGACACAACCAACACCAGGAACAAGGTCAACCGCCGAGCCGAGAACGAATCCACCACCTGCTGCCTCCTAACCACTGCCTCCCGCAAGAGGACTTCGCCCAAATCGACCTCTGACCGATGAAATACCCAGTCATTATACAGGAGATCGTCTCTTGCGTCAAACGAATGCGATCCTGCCGGATGTCGCGACCGACCTGTGAGTCCTCATCCGATCACAATGCCCCAAAGGGACATGAAATTGCCCTGGTCCGGCAGGTCGGCCCTCTTGACAAACCCGGCCGGTACGGTTCTCCTGTGGCACTTCGACTTCTATGACAAAGGCAGGCTGGGTAATCCCCAAATGATTCAGGCTATCATAACCTCCGTTCTGTGGGCGATGTCGGCGGTCAGCGCCGGACGGAGTACCCGTCTGCTCGGCGCGAGCGTCGCGAATCTCAGCCGGCTGGTGCTGGCCACGATCGTGTTGGCCCTGTGGGCGCACCTGTTCGGCCAAGGCCTTTGGGGCGCGGGGTTGCCCTGGCTGTTCCTCAGCGGGGTCGTCGGTTTCGGCATGGGCGACCTGGCGCTCTACGGCGCCTACTACCGCATCGGCCCGAGACTGGCGGTGCTGCTGTGCCTGTGCCTGGCCGTCCCCTTGGGGGCCATCATGGAATGGCTCTGGCTGGGCACCACGCTGACCGGGCCGCAGATATTCTGGAGCTCGACCATCTTAGTGGGCGTATTCGCCGCCCTCGCGCCGGACAGGCGGACCCCGGTCCCCGCCCGCACGTGGTTCGTCGGGATCTTTTTGGGTGTCATCGCGTCCTTCGGACAAGGCAGCGGCGCGGTCCTCACGCGAAAGGCCTTCGATGTAGCCCGAGATGCAGGCCAGCACATCGACGGAGGCACCGCGGCCTACCAGCGAATCATAGGCGGCCTACTCCTGACAGCCATCGTCCTGCTCCTCCATCGCCTCCACAAGTCCCCCGCCGCACCGCAGGAGGCTGCTTCAGCCGATCATCCCTGGCGACGAGCCTGGCCCTGGGTGATCGCCAACGCTTTGTGCGGCCCAGCCGTAGGCGTCGCCTTTTACCAGTGGGCCCTCGCGGTCGCCCCGACCGGGATCGTCCTATCCATCGTAGCCACGACGCCGCTGGTGGTGATCCCGTTCACGATGGTCTTGGACCACGAACACCCCACCCTCCGCTCCCTGATCGGCGGCGCCATCGCCGTCCTCGGCGCCGTCGCCTTGGCGTACAGATGACTCAGAACTGACCGGGCATTCCGGCGGCGCACGTGTGAACAACACGGAGAGACCAATTCATCTTCCCTTCTCCTGAGCAGCCCGGCGGACATGGCAAGATACGATCCGTTCGATGGTTCAATACTTCTACTTCTTCACCTGACCGAAAGTGTCCCCATTCGCAGCCCACCAGTCTAACAGCGGTTTCGTCGCAAACGGATTCCACGTCAGACTCGGGTCAGAGACCATCTGCACAAAATGCCTTCCTGCAAGAAAGGTAGCACTAAGGCTATCATCATTCTTGAGAATCGCGACAAAGAACTCGGCCTTGTCCTTCTTGTCAATTGCGTCGCTTTCCCACACCGTCTCGACTATGGCAGGTTTGTAGACTCGTACCGAATTCTCGTACTTCACTTTCAGGAGTGCGAGTGGCAACTTCTTAGGATCGGTCGATTCAGGCCAAGGCATGTTCATATGTCCGCGTTGGATTGGGCCGGCAAAGTCTGCTCTAACTCTCACCATAGCATCTACAGCGTGTTGCCAATAGGGAGAAGTCTTGTTGTTCATCCATGCCATGCTGTCAGCTTGTCAAATGCGATCCGGTCGTCGTTCTGTGCTGCAGCAACCAAGGATGTGAAATCAGCCGTCTCCTTCAATTCAGCAACAGTCCTCTGAAAATCTGCGCTCGCGTGCTCAAGCTCGGAGATCTTGTTCTCGGCTGCGTCATTCTTCTGCGATAGCTCCTCGATTAGATTGTGCGCCTTTGTGGCCGATTCCGCTACGAGATCGACAGTGGCACTCTGTGCTTCTATACGCCTGCGTAGTTCGGTCACTGCCTGTGCGTCAGCAGTCGCCTGTTGTGCAGCAGCCTTGATTGTGCCAACCTTCTCAATCGTAATCTCTATAGCACGATCCTGGACTGTAAAGTACACGCCAACGAAGATTGCCACAAGACCCACGAGGATAGCCCAGGTCTTGTGCGGATGATCGGTGCATACCCACCATGTTGAGAGAAGGAGAGCATTGAATATCAGCAGAATTCCCATCATCTTCATATCGATTCCTTTGCCGCCAAGAGCGTACTGATGGTCAATCACGAGCGAGATAGAGCCGCCGAGCTATCGCGGTGACTATCCGACGGATCAGTTCTCTCAAGCACTCCCAACACTCAGCTCACATTCGCTATTAGAGGAGAGGATACCACCGAGATTGGCGACAGTCAATACTCGCGACAGGATGGCGAAGCGTCTTCACAGAACAGCCAGATTCTCCAACTGCCTAATCCTCCCCCCAAAGACCGTTCTACAAGATGAAATCCGTCGAGAGGAAGCGGGAGGTCCTGGCTGTCACGATGGATTTGATGAGCTGCTTGTTGAGGTCGGTTTCTTTGGCAGCGACCAAGGTCCGGATTGTGAAGACTCGCAGGGCGTCGGAGACGGATAGGGTCCCTTCCGCGGAGTCCTTGCGGCCGGTGAAGGGGAACGTGTCGGGACCCCGCTGGCACTGGCTGTTGATGTTGACCCGGCACACCTGGTTGACCAACGGATCGACGAGGTCGGCAATCACGTCCGCGTCGCTGCCGAAGAGACTCACCTGCTGGCCGTAGTCCGAGTCGATCACGTAGTTCATCGGTTCTTCGATGTCTTTGAACGTCGCAATCGGAACCACCGGTCCGAACTGCTCCTCGACATAGAGTCTCATGCCCGGCCGGACCGGGTAGACCACCGCTGGCGACATGAAAGTACCGCTCACCTGGCCGCCGGCGATCACTTTCGCGCCTTTGGCCTGGGCGTCGGCGATGAGATCTCCGAGATACTTCGTCTTGTCGGGCTCGGGCAGCGGCGTGATCTGAACTCCCGGCTCCCAGGGCATTCCTCCTTTAAGCTTACCGACCGCTTCCGCAAACTTGGGGAGGAATTTGTCGACGATCGCCTCGTGAACGAACAGGATCTTCAGAGCGGTACATCGCTGGCCGTTGTAGGAGAGCGACCCAAGCACGCACTCCTTGACCGCGAGGTCGAGGTCCGCGTCCTTCAGGACGATGCCAGCGTCCTTGGCCTCCAGGCCGAGCACGCAGCGGAGCCGGTGCGGCTTGGGGTGCTCCTTCTTCAGGATATCCGCCACCCGGCTGGAGCCGATGAACGCGAGCACGTCGATCCGCCCGGACTCCATCAAGGGCTGGGTGACCTTCTGCCCGCTGCCATACACCGTGTTCACCACGCCGGCGGGGAACGAGTCGCGGAACGCCTCCAGCAGCGGCCAATGCAGCAGCACGCCCATCCGCGGCGGCTTGAAGATCACCGTGTTGCCCATAATGAGCGCCGGAATCAGCGTGGTGAAGGTCTCGTTCAGCGGGTAGTTGAACGGTCCCATGCACAGCACGACGCCCAGCGGCGCCCGGCGGATCTGCCCGATCACCCCCTGCTCGATCACGAACCGCGACGACACGCGATCCAGGTCCTTCAGGGCCCCGATCGTGTCGCGAATGTAGTCCACGGTCCTGTCGAACTCCTTCTGGGCGTCGGGCAGCGTCTTGCCGATCTCCCACATCAGGAGCTTGACCACGTCGTCCCGCCGCTCCTTCATTCGATAGGCGAAGCCCTCAACGTGCCTGATCCGCTCCTCGACGGACATCGTCGGCCAGCGGCCCCGACCATGGTCGTAGGCTTTGCAGGCGGCGTCGAGGGCCTCCAGAGCCTGCTCAGCTCCAAGCAGCGGATAACTGCCGATTCGCCTTTGCCGACACGCGCCGCCGGCCGCCTCGCAGATCGGGGACAAGACGTCCTGTTGCGGCCCGGCCCATGTGCGAATTTGGCCATTGCAGAGATATTCCCGCTGCTCGATGGGGGTCGCGATGCGATGCTCCTGGGGAATTGCTTCACTGGTCGGGAAGATCGACGCGGCGGTCTTGTCGCTCATGGCGGCCATCCTTTCTCTCGGATACTTCCAACAATCCGAATCCCCTCCCTTCGCCGGGAGGAGGATAGCATGCCGGGCCGAGAGAAGTCAAGATCCTCGGTGGGCCGCTCCGACCCGTAGGCCGGAAGACACGCGCTCAACCAGAAACAGCCGCTTTCACCAGACTGAAGAAGGGCAGCGTCTTGCCGATAGGCGAACCGTCGGGGAACGTGAGGTACTGCCTTTCGGTCTCGCCCGGGTCCAGGTGCTCCACGACTGCGTACCCTCGCTCAGACAGGAAAGCCGGCAGTTGGCCTGGGTCGATCCAGAATAGGAACGGTTCGCCTGCGTAGACGGATTTGACGTGCTGCGCCATGTAGTCGAAGCAGATCGTGCTGCCTGCGACGGTGTTGCGACGGACGGAATCCAGGGTGGCATGGACCGTCTCGTCGCTGAGGTAGTACGTGACTCCCTCCCACAGGAACAGGGTCTTCTTGTCCTTGTCGAAACCCGCGCTGCGCAAGGCATCATCGATCTTCTGCGTCTTGAAGTTGATCGGAACGAAGGTCAGTTGCTTCGGGATTGGGACGTTCGCCCGCTCCAGCAACTGCCTTTTGCGCTGCTGCGTCGTCTGGATATCCAGCTCGAACAGACGGGTATCCCGAATATGGCGATCGAAACGGTACGCTCTGCTATCGTACCCGGCGCCGAGCCAGACGATTTGCGGGACATTCGCCTGGAGAGCCTCTTCGAAGATCTGATCCATATAGATGGTGCGAGCCAGGATGTATCCATAGAGTGCCGGAGTCACCATCTTCTGGATGATGTACTCCCGCGACTGGGGGCTCTGGAGCAGCTTCCTGTGCTCGTCGGTGAGGAAGATCTCCGCGAGGCAGTCGCGGCCCTTCAGTCCCTGACGTTCATCCTTTGCCGCCAACGCTCGGCACATGGTGACCCCCATCGCGGAATCCGAAGGTCGATTCTCCACCGACTGGCTCTGTGAGTCCCCCGGCTTGCTGACGATCCCGAGGACATTGCCGAATGGGTCGATCACCCTGGCGGCCCGCATATGCTGGACCGTGCCGATCTCCGTGTGCACGGCGGCGCCGCACTCCAGAAGGCGTTTGTACGCCGCATCGGCGTCCTCGACGCCCCAGTGTGCGACGATCCGTTCGTCCGATGCGGACGATGCGCCGCTCGTCGGAACCAGAGCCAGCATGATGTCGCCGACGGCAAAACACACGAAGAATGGGGCATCGAACGACGGCTCGCGTTCCAGAACCATGCGATACCACTGTTTGGCCTTTTCGACGTCGGGAACCCGATATGTGATCCTCTGAACACTCTTGAACATCGTCAGTTCTCTCCTCGCGCGTACCCTCATGGCGTTCGTATTGCTCGTGTCCCTAAGCCTCCATCGCCAGGATCTTGCTCGGCTTCAGGAAGAATGGAGGCACGATAGCCGGGATGTTGGACAAGGGCAGGATCTCCTCGGGCAGTGGAATGCCGAGCACATTTGCCATGAAGTCGCGACGCTTCCTACAGCGGGCGAAGCAGTCGGGGTACTGCTCCTGAATCTCGCGGCGGAGCGTCTCATCGGCAATCACGACGCCATCCTCCATTCGGGTGGAGGAGTAAATGGGCGAAGATGGAATGACATCGACCTGCATGGCCATGCCCGAATGGATCGGGACATCCGAGCCTGGATAGATCGGCGAGCTGAGCCATTCGTCGAGGTGGATCAGGTGGCCCGGATTGAGGAAGATCCCGAATTTCTCAAAAGGCAGCTTCTCGGCGACCAGGCGGGCCAGCTCGCCGCCGGGCGTGCCGATCCGCAGCAGGTTGAACCATTCGCTCATCACCTGAAAGTAGGGACCGGCGAATTGTTCGACGTAGTCCCTTGCATTGGCAGGCAGATCGGATGCCGATGAAGCAACCCAACCCGCGCGACAGATGTTGCTGCCCCAGTAGCAGATATTCGTCGCCAGAGGCATCCCATTGCGGATGGTAGCACCCACGGGTCCCGACAGGCCGGGCAGATCACCGGTGGCGAGAGTCATGTGACAGCCCTGGGGCACGCCGTTGTAATGAGCCAGTTGGGCCAGTTCGCAATCGGTCATTCCTTCCCGCAGGCCGAAGAGCATGCGTTTCATCCCCTCGGACGCCAGGATATTGGTGTACTCGAAATACGCGATCTCGGCGGGCGAGCAGAAGGTCCGCAGGCCGGCGCCCGGATGCATCAGGATGGCGGTGGCGTTCGTCACGTTGTCCCGCCCGGCCAAGTCACGCAGCGTGTCCGTGAGGTAGGAAGGCAGGTCGATGGCGTGCCTGCCATCGGGGTGTTCGGCATCGGCGAAGTATTTCCATCCCACGCATCCGACCTTCGCCCCAGGCTCGATCCCCTCGTCTGCAAAGATCTCCCGAATGAGCCGGCTGTTTCCCCTTGGCTGATTCAGCAGCGAGAAAGGCTGGAATCGCTCGCTTCGCAGCCTGCCCACCGCGAGGAGCGGACTGACCGGAAGATACCCCTCGCACTCATTGCCCACGATGAGCAGCGGATCTCGCTGGCCACCGAGGAGAAACACCGCCTCCTCGAAGCGAGGATCGAAGCCGGTGAGCCATGCCATGTTGGCGAAGTGCTCGCGGTCGCCATAGACGACCAGGTGGGTCAGTCCGAGTCCATCCATCGCCTCAAGAACTGCATCGATCCTGAACAGGAACTCGGCGGCGCTCGGCCGCGGCGGCGGCGCACATTCGCCAAACGCCGGCCACTCGATCTCGGTCAATCGGTGTTTCCTGGAAGTAGTCATAGGGCTCCACGGTTCGACATCACAAACACCCACTTCTGCACGGACTGCGGAGATGATAGCACAGCGCGCAGGACGGGACAACAGAAACGGACAGAGGAGGCTGTTCACATCTGAGCTTCATCTTCGACAGGGTCGTTGACGACTTGCGGCTCCCCTTCATCCGGGATGTATTCCAGCAACTCGCCGGGGGTGCACTCCAAGACCTTGCACAGAATGTCGAGGGTCGAGAAACGAACGGCGCGGGCCTTGTTCGTCTTGAGAATCGACAGGTTGTTGACCGCGATGCCCGCCCGCTCCGCCAGCTCCTTGAGCTTCATCTCACGGTCCAGCAACAGATGACCAAGTCGTATTCGAATCATCGTGGGCACCTCTACACAAGCGTCTTGGATTCCCGGATGATCGGGACGACTTTGTGCAGCACGATGCCGATGCCGACCCAGATCAGCACCTGCACGACGCTCCCAACAATCAGAAGCGAGAGGTTGAGAACACTGTGGTAATCGATTCCTCCAGCCTCCGGCGTATTCGAGGTCCGCAGGGCGACCTGAACCGTCATCACGAGGGAGTAAACAATGTAGGCATAGATCACTTTGTCCCCATGCCGGAGGATCCATCTCGGCTCGCCCTCGTCGGCCAGCAGGTAGGAGATGAATTCGGCAAACACCAGGGCAAGAAATCCATAGAACAGGATCAGCGGCGCCGCCAGGAGCGGATCGCGCAGCGTCTCCCATGTGCCGATCGAACCCGACATCTTCGCGACAACGACGATCAGGGCGAGCAAAGTGCCCGTCCCGAGCAGCGCCAGAAGCCCTACGAAACGCGCCGCATTCGAGCACAACCTCAGCAGCCATCTGTTCTCGGCAAGGAATCTGGATTTCATGGTCGTTTCTCCCAAACGAGGTTATCGAATCGCCAACGCCAACATGCATATAATTGAAACGATAACGATTACCATTGACTTGTCAATGAAAAAAAGTTATTTATTGCAGAATTCTCCTCGCATTTGCGTTGGGGCTCTGATGTGGTATGCTACTGCCGATTGTCGGCGGGCAGCACGAGACCGACGTTCTTTCACGATTCGCAGGAGGTTTCAATGTGTAACACGAAGGTTCTGTTTCTCTTGATCGTCCTGGCCATCGCAACTCCGCTGCTTTCGGCAGTTCGAGTTGCGCCGGTCCCGCCGACGGCGACGACTAACGATTTCTATGTGAGCAATCAAAAACCATTGATGCCGAGCCCGCTGATCAAGCTGCCCATCGGAGCGATCAAGCCCGAGGGCTGGCTCCGGCGGCAGCTCGAATTGCAGGCCGACGGCTTCTCGGGACATCTCACCGAGATCAGCCAGTTCCTCAAGAAGGACGGCAACGCCTGGCTCGCCCCCAACGGCGAGGGACACAGCCCCTGGGAGGAGCTGCCCTACTGGCTCAAGGGCTTCGGCGACACCGGCTACGTCCTCGGCGATCAACGGATCATCGACGAAGCCAAGGTCTGGATCGAGGGCATCCTGAGCAGCCGCCAGGCCGATGGCTGGTTCGGACCGGTCGCCAACAAGACCGGCGCGGGCGACAGCAAGAAAGCTCCCGACCTGTGGTCCAGCATGGTCGCACTCAACGCGCTGCAAACCTACTACGAGTTCACGAACGACCCGCGGGTGCTCGAACTCATGCAGGAGTACTTCAAATGGGAATTGGCTGTGCCGGATGAGAATTTCCTGCCCCCCTTCTGGCAAGAGCAGCGAGCCGGCGACAATCTCGCCAGCGTCTACTGGCTGTACAACCGCACGGGTCGGGAATTCCTGCTCCAACTGGCCGAGAAGATTCAGCGCAACATGGCCAATTGGACCGAGACGGTCGCGAGCTGGCACAACGTGAACATTGCCCAGTGCTTCCGCGCCCCAGCGGTCTACTACCAGCAGTCGCACGATCCCTATTTCCTCCAGGCGGTCGAGCGGAACTATGCAATGGCCTGGGGCACCTACGGCCAGGTCCCCGGCGGCATGTTCGGCGGCGACGAGAACTGCCGCAGGGGCTACTACGGACCGCGACAGGGAATCGAGACCTGCGCCTCGGTCGAATTCATGCTCTCCTGCGAGATGCTGCTGACCATCGCGGGCGACCTGACCTGGGCGGACCGCTGCGAGGACGTCGCGTTCAACACGTTCCCGCCGGCCCTGACCGCGGACCTCAAGGCCCTGCACTACTTAGTCAGTCCGAACCAGTGCCAGCTCGACAGCGGCAACAAGGCCCCCGGCATTCAGAACGGCGGCGACATGTTCTCGTACAATCCGCACAGCTACCGCTGCTGCCAGCACAACGTCGCGCATGGCTGGCCGTACTTCGCGGAGCACCTGTGGATGGCGACACCCGACAATGGTCTGGCCGCCGTCTTCTACGCGGCTTCCGAGGTCACCGCCAAGGTCGGCAACGGCAGACAGGTCACAATCCAGGCCAAGACGCAGTACCCCTTCGAGGACACGATCCGGCTCGCCTTCGGCGCAGATAAGCCGACGAAGTTCCCCTTGTACCTGCGCGTGCCCGGCTGGTGCGAGAGGCCCGTGCTGCGGATCAACGGCAAGAACACGCCGATTCACGCCGGACCACGGACCTTCCTCGTCGTGGATCGCCAATGGAAGGATGGGGACTCGTTGGAACTGAGCTTCCCCATGGAACTGCGGCTTCGCTACTGGATTCGCAACGGCAACAGCGTCTGCGTGGACCGCGGCCCGCTCACCTACTCGCTCAAGATCGGCGAGAAGTACGTCCGTCACGGCGGGACCGACGCATGGCCCGCTTTCGAGGTCTATCCGACCACCGCCTGGAATTACGGCCTCGTGATCGATCCGACCAAGCCGCTGGCCAAGCAGCTCGAGGTTCGCACGAAGGGTTGGCCTGCGGACGGCCAACCGTTTGCGGCGGAGGCAGCCCCCATCGAGATCACGGCCCAAGCCCGAAAGATCCCGAATTGGCAGCCGGATGCGCAGGACTTGATTGGCGAGGTCCAGCCCAGTCCCGTCAGGTCCGAAGAGCCCGTCGAGACCGTGACGCTGATCCCGATGGGCGCGGCCCGCCTGCGAATCTCGGCGTTCCCCTGGATCGGCGATGGACCGAATGCCCACGAGTGGCAACCACCCCGTCAGGGCAAGGCGAAGATCCCCGCCGATGCATCCCATTGCTGGGAGGCCGACACGACCGCCGCCTTGAGCAATGGCGACACCCCAACCAGCTCGAACGACCAGGACATCGCACGATTTACGTGGTGGCCGCACAAAGGGACAACCGAATGGGTCCAGTACGACTTTGCAGAGCCCCGAACCCTGAGCAAGGTCGAGGTGTACTGGTTCGACGACGCCACCACCGGCGGCGGTTGTCGCGTCCCACAATCATGGAAGCTGCTCTACAAAGCCGGCGACACCTGGAAGGACGTCCCGAACCTCTCCGGCTGCGGCGTGGACAAAGACCAATTCAACAAGGCGGCCTTCGACGAGGTGAAGACCTCCGCCCTGCGGATCGAGGCACAACTACAACCCGACCGCTCCGCCGGCATCCTCGAGTGGCGAGTCCAATGAAGGGAAGGGGCAGGTCCCAGGAGAACTGAGTCGCCAGGAGAGCGGCGTTACCGATCCTGAGGGACGGCGCCCGCCGGCGGGTCCTGGCGCTCCGCGGAATCGGCGATGGTGTAGAGCCGCCTGCGATTCCTCTCGCTGAAGATCCACACGGTGAACGCTACGGCCATGCTGAACTCCCGCATTTCCGTGGGACGCATCTGGTAGCCAAACAACACCGCATCGGTCGGCATGAGCACTCCCGCGGCGAAATACCCCTGCGACAGCAGAGGCGGAATCGGAATCTCCCAGGTCCAGACCAGGCATCGAAGGCGTCTGCTCACACACAGCAACCAGGGACCGACCGCCCCCGTGAGGCAGAGCATCTGGCCCAGCATGTGATCCCAGTTCCCTTGCGGCAAAGGAAGATGGGCCGGAAACCATATGTTGTGCAGGCTGAACTGCTGCTGATAATTCAGCCGCGTCATCACTTCCGGCGTGCGAAAGTGGAAATACGTCTGGCCCCAGTTCACTTCCTCGCCCGCTACAAACAGGCAGAACACACCCAGCAACAGCAACCACCATCTCTGAAATCCCACGGGCATGTCCCTGCCGCGACGGCGAAACGCCACCGCCAATGCGAACACGCCGCCGATCAGGTAGAGCAGGGCCGTGCCATTCTCAATAACTCCATATTCATCCAGGAGGAATCGAGGCCATTGAATCTGAAACAGGAAACTCACGTCGACGACGACAAGCCACGCGGGAAGCACGATCCACAGGACCTTCTCCGGCCACCCGAGTTGAGGGGTTCCCATGAGATCGCGAGCCGAGAGCATTTCACTGGGGGACTGGCCACGATGGACTGCGTACCGTGAGAAGTGGCGGATCAAGGGTTTCCTCACAATCCAGAGAGTCGCCACCAGGACAGCCGTGCAGGCCATACCCACCCGCCATATAGCCATCACGCGACGCGTTTGATCGAATATATGGCCGTCGGGCGACAGGTGCCGCTCGATGAACTCCGGCGTGAGCACGCACGCCAGGACGAACAGACCCCCTGAACTCACCCCAACCAGGATCCCCGTCAGCCTTCCTCGACCCATTTCGACGTCTCCCAGCGGCGATTCTCACCCGCCTTCCCTCTTTGCTTTCACCAGACTACTCCTGCTGTTTCTCGGACGGTCCTGCCGACTCCGCCACGCGGCGGACCTCCTCTCGCACAGCGTCGAGATCGAGGTCAAAATCCGCCAGAACCTGGGCAGAGACCGCCTGGCTGTTGCGCATCAGACCCAGAAGGATGTGTTCCGTGCCCACGTAGTTGTGGTGCATCGAGCGGGCCTCATCGACCGCATACTGGATGGCTTCCTTGACATGGACGGACTGGGGCAGCTTCTCCACATCTTCGACGTGCGGCCGGCTCTTGAGCATCTCCTCCATCTCCCGACGCAGCGGCTTCAGATCGACATGGAAGTGTTCCAGCACCGTCGCAGCGACGCCGTGGGTTTCCTTTGCCAATCCCCACAGGAGGTGCTCGGTCCCGACGTACTCATTGCCAAACCGCTGCGCCTCCCGCCCCGCCAACTCCATCACATGCCTCGCATGCTCGGTGAACCGTTCGAACATTAGAATCCTTTCACCCTGCCAGTTGCTCCATACCCGATCCGCCCCGACGACCGGCGTCAGGATGCTCCCGGTTGCCAAGGCCGGATCGCTCAAGTCGTCCGACCCGCCAAGAAACCTTGGCCAAGCGCAAATGCCTGGTCGTCCGTCACTTACAGATCGCGCCCGGAGGGATTCGAACCCCCGACCGACGGATTAGAAATCCGTTGCTCTATCCAACTGAGCTACGGGCGCCGAAGTTCAGTGAGGTAGACTCTACATCCCACTGGGCGATCCTGCAAGGCGCAAAACACATCGGTTCCAGTCGAACGACACGTTGCACATACAGGCATCGGAAGAAGCACAATCCGACGTCACCGCGAACACGCCGGCCTCTGGGTTATCTGTCGTTGGTTTCCCGTTTCTTGGCGAGGTACTCGTTCATGGCCGCGGCGGCGATTCGACCCTGCCCCATGGCCAGGATCACCGTGGCGGCCCCGAGGACAATGTCGCCGCCGGCGAAGACGCCCGGCATCGAGGTCCGGCAGTGCTCATCGACCACGAGATTGCCCCGCTTGTCGAACTCCAGCCCCGGCGTGGTCTGGCGGATCAGCGGGTTGGCCAGATTGCCGATGGCGATGATGACAGTATCCACCTCGATCTGAAACTCCGAGCCCGGGATCGTGACCGGACGCCGTCGGCCGGAGGAGTCGGGCTCGCCCAACTCGTAGCGAAGGCATTCGACGGCAGTCACGCTGCCGGAGGCGTCGCCGAGGATTCGCTTGGGGTTCTGGAGCAGGTGGAACTCGACCCCCTCTTCCTTGGCGTGGTGGACCTCCTCGACCCGGGCGGGCATTTCCGCCTCGGTCCGGCGGTAGATCAGATAGACTTTCTCGGCCCCCAGACGCAACGCGGTGCGAGCCGAGTCCATGGCGACGTTGCCTCCTCCGACTACGGCCACCCGCCTGGACCTGGCAATGGGCGTGTCGGCCCCTTTGCCAAAGTCGTAGGCCTTCATCAGGTTGGCCCGCGACAGGTATTCGTTGGCGCTGTAGACCCCGACGAGCGATTCGCCCTCAATGCTCATGAAACTGGGCAGGCCGGCCCCGACGCCGACGTAGACGGCATCGAATCCATCCTGCTTCATGAGCTGCTCGATGGTCCGCGTCCGGCCCACGATGAAGTTCGTGACGATCTTGACGCCCATCTTCTTGAGCGTCTGAAGCTCCTGCTGCACGATGGCTTTGGGCAGCCTGAACTCCGGGATGCCGTAGACCATGACCCCACCCGGCTTGTGGAAGGCCTCGAAGACAGTCACATCATGGCCCGCCCTGCGCGTGTCGGCGGCGGCGACGATGCCTCCCGGCCCGGACCCGATGATCGCGACTTTCCTGCCGGTGGCAGGAGCGACGGCGGGCGCCGCCGCACTGTCCCGGCCGCGGTCGGCGACGAACCGCTCGAGCCGGCCGATGGAGACGGCCTTCGAGACATCCTTGAGGCTCAGCCCGACGGTACACTTCTCCTGGCACTGAACCTCCTGTGGACAGACACGGCCGCACACCGCCGGCAACAGGGAATTCTCCTTGATGATTGCCAGGGCCTGGTCGCAGTCGCCCTGTGCGATGGCTCCGACGAAGTCTCGAATGCGGATGCGAACCGGGCAACCCGCCACACAGGGGGCGTTGCGGCACTGCAGGCATCGCATCGCTTCGATCCGGGCCTCTTCCTCGGTATAGCCCAACGTCACCTCGTTGACATTGCCCCGACGGACGGCGGGGTCCTGCTGAGGCATCTCCTGCGGCGGGATCGCCAGACGGTCTTTGGGCTTCAGCCCGCTATCGGCCTGCTTCTGCAACAATTCCTGCAACAACTGTCTTCTCTCTTGCTCTGTCACGTGGGGGTTTCCGTCGGGAATCGGTGGGCATCGCCCACCCTGCCGCTGTCGCTCATCCATGCAGACCGATCCTGCATTCGTGCTGCCTGTACTTCTCGTAGGCCTGCTGCTCAAGCTTCTTGTATGCGTTCAGGCGTTTGATCATCAGGTCGAAGTTCACCTTGTGTCCGTCGAACTCCGGGCCATCCACGCAGACGAACCTGGCCTTGCCATCCACCTCGACGCGGCAGCCGCCGCACATGCCGGTCCCGTCGATCATGATCGTATTGAGCGAGACCTGGGTCGGCACGGCAAACGGACGCGTCGCCTCGCAGCAGAACTTCATCATGGGCGTCGGGCCGATGACAAACGCGTGGCCGGGCTTGGGATCGCGACCGCAGACCTCCTTGAGCGGCTCGGTGACGAGCGCCTTGCGGCCGTGCGATCCGTCGTCGGTGCAGACGATCAACTCATCGCTTACCTCGGCGAAGCGGTCCTCCAGGATCATTCGACTCTTGTCCCTGGCTCCGAGAATGGCGATGACCCGGTTGCCCGCCTGTTTGAGCGCGGCGGCGATGGGCAGCAGCGGCGCGTTGCCGATCCCCCCGCCGACACAGACGACGGTGCCGAATCGGCCGATATGCGTCGGTGTGCCGAGCGGCCCGGCGAGATTGGCGATCCGGTCGCCTTCGTTCAGACCCGCCAGTTCAGCGGTGGTCTTGCCGACGCGTTGCCAAATCAGTTCGATTGTCCCCTTGTCCGGGTCGGCGCCGGCGATGGTCAACGGAATCCGCTCGGAGTAGTCGCTATCGATACTGAGAATGATGAACTGGCCGGGCTTGCGGGCCGCCGCAATCAGCGGCGCCTCCACCTCGGCCCAGAAGACATCTTCGCCTATCTGCCGTTTGCCTACGATCTGATGAGACATTCAATCCTCAACGCCCAGCGTCACTGTGGCCTCAGAGCAGCTTGCTGACGGCTTCGCTGATATCCTTCTTGCTGGTCAGACCGACCCACTTCTTCTGCACTTGACCGCCCTTGAACAGGACCACCGTGGGGATCGCGCTGATGCTGAACTCGACGGCGGTGTCGCGGGCGTCGTCCGTGTTGAGCTTGCAGATCTTGGCCTTGCCCGCAAACTCGTCCGCAATCTGCTCAATGATTGGCGCCAGCATCCTGCACGGCCCGCACCATGGGGCCCAGAAGTCCACGAGGACCGGCTCGGTCGCGTTGTGCACCATCTCGTCGAAACTGGCGTCCGACAGCTCGATTATGTTGCCTGCCATGAGGCTATCCTTTCTATGTTCCGGGTTCGTCGAACACAAAATCGTCGTCATCCGCCGGCGCCGCGTCGTCGTCTTCGTCGAGGTCCAGTCCCTCTTCGGACAGTTCCACCGTCTTGTTCGATTTCGCCGGCAACTCGACGATGGGGATGGGAGGCGTATGGGCGGCCTCCGGCTGCTGGGGTTGGGCATGCTCCTCCTCGCCGACGGTCATGATGGCCCGCCGGACGGCCTGTTCCGCCGGCTCATTCGTGAGGGCCCGCACGTAGATCTGGGAGGACGACTCGGCCTGCTCGGCCCAGATGAGTTTGTCGCGGATCAGTTCGAGCATAGCCAGGAATACCCCGACCATCACCAGGCGGTTAGGCCTTGCATCGAAAATGCGTGCGAAGGTCAACGGACCTTCCGTCTGGAGCCGGTGCAGGATTTCGATCTGGTACAGGTCGATCGGCGTGTCGTCCTGAATGTGACCGGTGTAGGCACTGGTCCCGGTGGCCTTGCAGATCGAATCGAAAGCCTCGAGCAGATCCCAGATGCTGACCTGGTCCATGTCGATCTCGGGTTCGGCATTGGGGACAAGCTTCTCGATGAGGCTGGTCGGCCGGCAGAAACGCTCCTGGTGCCGCTCGGCGGCGGCATCGAGCAGATTGGCCGCATCCTTGAACCTCTTGTACTCCAGGAGCTGGCGGATCAGCTCGGCCCGCGGGTCGCCGGAACTGTCCGGACCTGCCTGCTGGGCCTCTTCTCTCGGCAGGAGCATGGCCGATTTGATCTCCATCAGCGTCGCGGCCATGACCAGGAAATCCCCGGCCAGGTCGATGTCGAATTGTTTGATGAGTTCGACGTACTGCAGGTACTGGTCCGTGATCTTGGCGATGGGGATATCATAGATATCCACTTCTTCCTTGCGAACCAGGTACAGCAGCAGGTCGAGCGGACCGGCGAAGATGTCGAGATTGACGCGATAATCAGCCAAGGGTCACTCCTGTTCCCCGTCCGATTCCTCGTCCTCGTCGTCCCAGTCCTCGCCGTCGAGTTCCTCGCTCTGGTCCCCCTCGCATTCCCTGGCGGCTTCCAGGATCTCCTTCGCTTCCTGGGCCTGGCTCTCGGGCGTCTGGAGCTCGATCCCGTTCACCGGAGGCACCCCCCAGGCCACTCCGGCGTTCTGTCCCATGACGAAGGCCTTGATGCCCTCGTCTTCCAATGTCTGGCGGGCCAGGTCCGCTTCCACGTAGTCGGTGTACCGCGCAACGGTAACGAGCTTCTCTTTCATCGTTTGGCTCCCAGCCCCACGGCCTTTCGCGCCTCCAGGAGCGTCTGCGAAGCCACAGTCCGCGCTCGCTCGGCTCCTTTTCTGAGCACGCGGTCGACGACATCCAGGTTGCTCTCCAACTCGGCTCGCTTTTGCCGATAGGGCTTGAAATACTCGATCGTCAACTCCACCAGACGTTTCTTCACTTCACCATACCCCATGCCGCCGTCGCGGTAGCGTTGTTCCCACTGGGCCGACTCCTCCGGCGAGGCGACGAGCTTCAGCAGCGCAAAGATGTTGCACTTCGTGGGGTCCTTGGGCGACTCGACCGGCGTGGAATCAGTCACCATCTTCATGATTTTGCTCTTGATGGTCTTCTCGGGCTCGAAGATCTCGATCGTGTTGCCGTAGCTCTTGCTCATCTTGCGGCCGTCCACGCCCGGGACCACCGCCACCGACTCGATGATGTAGTCGTCGGGAAGCGTAAAGACCTCGCCGTAGGCGTTGTTGAATCGCAGGGCAATGTCGCGGGTCACCTCGATGTGCTGCTTCTGATCGGCCCCGACAGGCACGAGATTCGACTGAAAACTGAGGATGTCGGCCGCCTGGAGGACCGGATAGGCAAAGAGCCCATGGTTGGGGCTCAGACCCTGGGCGATCTTGTCCTTGTAGCTGACGCACTTTTGCAGCAGGCCCATCGGGGTCACACAGGACAACAGCCACGTCAGTTCGGTCACTTCGGGCACGTCGGACTGCCGCCAGAACACGGTCTTTTCGGTATCCAGGCCGAGAGCCAGGTAGTCCATCGCCACGTCGAGGGTGTGCTGCGCGATCGCCTCCGGCTTCGGATTGCTGGTCAGCGCGTGGTAATCCGCGATGAAGTAGTAGGATTCATGCTCGGCCTGCAACTGCAGGTGCTGGCGCATCGCACCGAAATAGTTGCCGATGTGCAGCCGGCCGGACGGCTGAATGCCCGAAAGAACTCTCAAGGCAACCTCCAAAACCAAATGAAAGTCAGGAACAATTTGGGTAAAAATCAACGGCGTGAGGATACCGGGCCTGGGCGGCCCTGTCAAGCGATTTGCCCCAACCCTCGGTGGTGGGTCTGTGCAGATTCTCGGGTATCGAGGAAACGTCGTCGAATCTCGGATTGCAGCGATTTGAGCTTGTCTTGGATTTCGCGACTCGCGCTTCGAGTCTTCGTCGGGGCATGTCGCTCGTGAGGAGACCCTAATGCCGATTTCTCTTCACAGACACCCGGTGGTGGGTGGGCCTGGGAGAGTCTTCAGGTATCGCAGATTCCGATCGGGGACGAAAGGACCCCCCAGGTTCGGACAACACCTTCCGTATAACGATCCGAGCGATCCCCAAGGACTCGCAATGCCTCCCCGTGACCCGGATACGCTACCTCGAAGTCGCGGTCCCGTCCCTCATGGCGCAGACGCGAGGGTGAGTTCGGAAACGTGGCCAACCGGCCGGTCGCTCGGGCCGGCGATATCGATGTGATTCCCAGCCGGCCGGACGACCCTTGGCCGAAGGACCGATGCCCCCTCTTTCAGGCTGTTCCTCATCACGCGGCCCGAGGAGGAGGAACGACCGTTCGATCACGTCCGCCCCAGGCCCTTCATGTACACTCTGGACTTCCGCAACCCCATTCGGGACGCCTTCTTCTTGACGGCCTCCGTGGGACGGCCGAGCTGGGATGCCACCTCCGCCGTCGGGCGGTTCGGGAACAGCTTGCGGAGCTCTTTCACGTCGTCTTTGGTCCACGACCCCTTGATCTTGTTTCTGGCCATTGCGTGACTCCTTTCGATTATCAATCATTGTGGATTGACATTAGCCATGTGAAATTGTAGTCCCACACATGGCGACAGGCAACACTTTTCATAGGTATACGCAAAAAAAACAGGGAGGTTCCAAACAAGGTCGCGACATCCGCCTGGCAGGTACGACACCCCCCTCCGTGGGCGTGACTGGAGAACCGCCGGAAAGACCGTTGCACGGCCCGGCCCCCCGGGGGTATCCTGGCTTGGGACGCTCCGATGGGCGGGGCACCGTGCGATTCAGTGAGACTGAGGTGGGCTACGCATGGGATCGAAATGGTTGGTTCCGACGATGGGGCTGATTCTCGGCGGATTGCAGAACACTGTCTGGGCAGGACCGGTTCCAGGCAACGTGTTTCGCGAGTATGTGTGGTGGAACGAGCAGGGTGACGCCGGAGGATCCCTCCGTGTCGGCGGCAAGGAGGGCGAAGAGCTGCCTGACCGGGGCTGGGCTCACGATTACATCAACGCTCCCGTGGTCCTTTCGCAGCGATTCGACCTGGAAGATGCGATCCGGGCGGAGGTAATTGTCGAGAAAATCCTCTGCCACGACGGCACAAAGGGCCTGGCCGTGGAGGTCAACGGGAACCCGTGGCTCGCCATCCCCGAGCCGGAGACAATTCCCTATCCGCCATGGGAGTATCAACATCACATTTGTCCGGTCGTCCCTGTCCCACTGTCGTTCCTCCAGAGCGGCGAGGGCAACCGGTTCCGCATGCGGGTGGATGCAGAACATCCATGGAACTGGCCTCAGAATCTCATCTGCGGCGTTCACTTTCGGGTCTATTATGACCCCGCGAAGAAGCGGCATCCGACCGGCCGGATCACTACGCCGCGATCCGGGGCGACACTCGGCCGGAGCGTCCCCCTCGATGTTGAGGCGTCCAGCCCCAACGGCCCCATCACCCAGGTGGATTTCATCGGGCACTACGAGGACGTCAACTACGAGGGCGACGGTCTCTATACACAATGGCACCACTTCCTTTTCCATGGCAGAATCGTGCATCACCTCGGCTCCATGCAGCAGGCCCCCTGGCAGGTCGCCTGGGACACGTCCTGGGTGCCGGATCAGAGACAGCCGATGGCCATCGCCGCCCGGATCCTCGACGGCAGCGGGATGATCTTCGTTACGCCCGCCGTGACCGATCTGTCGTTCGATCGCGAGGGACTCTCTGTCGAGTTGTGCAAGCCCTATGACGTTCCCCGGAGATGGGTCACGCGTGCGGGCGAACGGTCGGAGCATTTCCGGGTGACGGGCGACTTGAAACAAGCGGTCGCGGCACAGCTTGTCTGGTCGAGCTGGAGTCCGGGCTACATGCGAGGCATCTCCATCAACGGCGTCAAGGTCTTCGACACGGAGGGCCCCAACTACCAGTACTATTTCCACCGGGCGCCGGTGAGCCGGATGGACGTATTCCAGCCGGGCGTCAACACGCTAACCACGGGCGAGACGCCGCTGATCGATGGGAAGATGGTCCACGGCATGGAGGTGAATTGGCCGGGAATCATGGTCTTGATCCGGTATGAGGATGTGAAATGACAACGGGCATCAAACACAGGGCAACTCTCTCGGTATCGGGCACGGTCCTTTTACTGCTCAGCTCGATTCTGGCCATGGGCCCGGTTCCATTTGAACGTGTCGCCATCGATGACAGCGTCCAAGATCCGTGGGCCAAGATCATTGCGGATATCGACAAGGATGGATTCCCGGACATCGTCATCGGCGGCCGGGCCGGACCGCTCGTCTGGTACAGGTACCCCGACTGGCCGAAGGCGGTCATTGCCGACGGAGGCTACCGGACCGTGGATGGCGAGGCGGGCGATATCGACGGCGATGGGGATCTCGATATCGTCATGGGCGGCCTGATCTGGTACGAGAACCCCCTGCCGGCGGCCAATCCGGCTGGGGACCATTGGACCGCCCACCAAGTGGCGGACCACCGCACGCACGATATCGAGCTGGCGGACCTGGACGCCGACGGCCGGCTCGACATCGTCACGCGGGACCAGTCGGACTTCGGCACGAACGCAGGCGACAAGATCTACCTCTGGCGTCAGGAGGCGGGCGATGCATGGACGCATCGGGCCCTCGACTGCCCACATGGCGAGGGGCTCGCCCTGGGCGACATCGACCACGACGGCGATCCCGACGTAGTCATCGGCGGCTCCTGGTTCGAGAATGATGGCCACATCCTCGACGGCTCATGGCAAACCCACAGGTTCTGCGAGTGGCATCCGAGCGCCAGCGTGGAAGTGGCGGATATCAACAACGACGGCCGGCAGGATATCGTGTTGTCGCCCTCGGAACTCAAAGGCAACTGGCATCGGCTCTCCTGGTTTGAGGCCCCTCGCAACCCCAAGCAGAGCGGCTGGGCCGAACACATCGTGGTTGAACGAATCGAGTGCGTCATTCACGGCTTGGCGACCGCCGATTTCGACGGCGATGGCAGCGTGGACATCGCAATCTCCCAGATGCACCAGGGCCAGGACCCGGACGAGGTGGTCGTCTTCGTGAGTCGCGACAAGGGGTCAGCGTGGGACAGGCAGGTCCTCTCGACCCAGGGCTCGCACTGCATCCAGGCCGGTGACATCGGCTCGGATGGCGATATCGACCTCCTCGGCGCCAACTGGAGCGGCCCGTTCCAGCCGGTGGAACTCTGGGAGAACCGCTCCGTCGGCCCCAAGTGAAACGCGCTCACGTCAGGCGATGGCCTTGCGGGCGTTCGGCACCGTGTCCTCGGGCTTGACCTTGTAGGACACTTGAAGGATCTTGCCATCCTCGTCGATGAGGAACGAAGAGCGGATGATCCCCTCATAGGTCTTGCCGTACATGGACTTGGTGCCCCAGGCGCCGTAGGCCCGTGCGATCTTGTGATCGGGGTCGGAGAGCAGGGGAAACCCCAGTCCGTGTTTGTCGTCGAACTTCTTCTGCTTGTCGGGCGGATCGGGACTGATGCCGACAACTGCCACGCCGGCCTTGGCGAATTCCGCCGAAGCGTCCCGAACGCAGACGGACTGCTTCGTGCAGCCGGGCGTATCCGCCTTGGGATAGAAGTACAACAGCAGCTTGCGGCCCTTGAAATCGGACAGCGAGACCTTCTCCCCATTCTGGTCCTTCAGCGAGAAGGCCGGAGCCTTTTCACCAACAGAAAGTCCAGCCATAGACGACTCCTTATCCATGCGGTCGGCTTTCAATGGCACGGTATGTACCCCAGCGAAGCACTACGAGACTACCGAGCCGCGTGTTCATCGGCACCAGGGACGCCCTCCCGTCGCATGAGGGGTTCGTCTCTTGTAGAAAACTCAGCAACATCTTCTCTGCACATGTCCGTTTTGAACCGAAAAACGCGGTTGCGTATCTGCAAAATACGTACTTATACGGATAGACAAGAACGTCGCACCGGTGGTATGATTAGACTTTGAATCTCGGCCGAGTCGGGGCGTCGACGACCTTGCGTGGAGGACAAGCCTTATGGTGACACGCGCACAACAAGGACGAATTAGGGGCCAATCTCTCCGGATTCCCATACGCAGAAACTCCCTCTCCTGAATCGTCCGCCGCCTTGCGCGCTACGCCAACAGCTTTTTCCCGCCACCACAACGAGCGTGAATCTGTCCCGCAACATGTTGGGCGGACATAGATGAACACGATGGAGGTTGACTATGGGAGTTCGGAAGATGCTATTCAGTTCTCTCTTCGGGCTTTGTCTCGCATGTGTGAGCGCACAGGCAACGATTACAGTGGTGTACGATCACTTTGATGACGGTATGTTGGCTCCGGCCTGGTCTGTCAGTCTTCAGAACAGCACTGGGTGGTCATATATTGAATCTGGCACAAACCTGACAGTTGCGGATATCATTCCTACGGTCATCAACGCGACCGATGGCGGGCCTGCGGCCAACGTCACACTCAGCCAGACATTTGTCCCACTTGCCGACTTCGATGTTGATTTTGACTTTTCCTGGAGTTCGGAAGGAAGCGTGCGTGCAATGCAAGCGGTGGGAATCTACCTCTACGACGCGGTCAGCAACGAGATAGCATCGGCAGTTTACTATGATGCTTGGGTGTATCACTATGGAGCGAAATACGCCGTTGTGGGGGGAACCAGTGTCCATCCTGTATACGGCAGCCTACCACCCGACGGCACGGCATCCGTGAACATCTCCCGCCGAGGAGACAACATAGACGTGATATGGGATGGCACCAGTCTGATAGCCGGCACAGCCTCTTCGCCGATCAGTAGGGTTGATCTGGGATTCTACTACTGGGCGTATGAGGGAGTAGGTGGTCCTTCCTTTTATGCGAGTGAGTTGATAGATCTGGTGAGAATACAGGAGACCCAGATCCCTGCCCCGGGTGCGATCCTGCTCGGCACCGTCGGGGCTGGTCTTGTCGGCTGGCTGCGCAGACGCCGAACCGTCTGATAGAACGCGGATCGAGAGGGTGTTCGCGGCAATGCTGCCCGATGCACTCAGTAGAAATCAGGGCGTGCGTTCATAGCGTGGACGCACGCCCTGCCGATTCCTGGGGATGGTTGGAGTTTCGCGCTTCCGAGGTCGGCGCGGATGACAAGACTGTCGTCCAAGGCACTGCCCTGTGGAATGCGGAGGTTCGAACTTCTACTGCGTAGATGTCTCCCAGTCTTCGAGTTGCAGACCGTCCACCCTCCCGAATTCTCTCGTGTTGTGAGTAACCAGAACCAGTTGGTTCGCAGCCGCAGTGGCGGCGATCAAGAGGTCATTCGGACCGACAGGTCCTCCGGCCTTTTCAAGCTGCAAACGGATTCGGGCAGAGGCGTCGGACGCGGGTTCGTCAAAAGGTAGACAGGGGAACCCTTTGAAGAAGTAGACCAATCGCTCCATATTCTTCTGAGGTCGCGCACTTTTCAGGGCGCCGTATAATAGCTCTGCCCGTACGATTGAACAGAGAGCAACCTCCCCAAACGATAGGCCCTCGAGTACACGGCGGACACCATCCGACCGACCATTCAGATAGCGGATACAAACGTTCGTATCGAGCAGGTATCTCACTCCATCGTCTCCCGGATCTCGTGATAGCCCTGCTCCTCCCGCGAGATCGGCGCATCGGCGAGACAGCCGTAGGTATTGGCCACAAAGTCATGCCAGTCAAGATGGGTATCGCCTTGGGCTGCCTGGGAACCATTCGCAAGGAGTTTGATAATCCCGTACAAGAGATCCAGGTGCTCACTTTTGACTCTGTCGATCTCCGTCTTGAGCAATTTCCGGTTGATCATATCGACCTCAGATGCCCCTGTCCGATTTCACATCGGTGCTGATCCGACGCAGCAACATCGTCTACACGTCCATTAGGGCAATTATACCAAATCCCCACAGGAGAAATCTGCGCAAATCGGCGGAATCCGCGGCCCTCTACGATCAGGGTCAGTTCGCCTTCTCGAAGACGAAGCCGTGGGGGCCGGCGTCGATGTGGATCGTGTCGCCGTCGGAGAATTTGCCTGCGAGCAGCTCCATCGCCAGCGGATTCTCCACCTGCTGCTGGATCGTCCGCTTGAGCGGCCGGGCGCCGAAGACCGGGTCGTAGCCCTCTTCCAGAACCAGGTCCCTGGCCTTGTCCGTGAACTCAATCCGGATCTTGCGGTCCTTGAGTCTCTCGGACAGGTAGCCAAGCTGGATATCGACGATCTTCTTGAGATGGTCGCGACTGAGCATGTGGAACACGATCACCTCGTCGATCCGGTTGAGGAACTCCGGTTTGAAGACCTGCTTGAGCACGTCCTTGACGTGGGCCTCAATCTCCCAGTCGGCCCCCTGTTCTTCCGTGAGCTTCTGGATCTGCTGGCTGGCGATATTGCTCGTCATGATGATGACCGTGTTCTTGAAATCGACGGTGCGGCCCTTGCCATCGGTGAGCCGACCATCATCGAAGACCTGCAACAGGACGTTGAAGACGTCCGGATGGGCCTTCTCGACCTCGTCGAGCAGGATCACAGAGTAGGGTTTCCGCCGGACCGATTCGGTGAGCCGGCCGCCTTCTTCATAGCCGACGTATCCCGGCGGGGCGCCGATGATCCGGGCCACGGAAAGCTGTTCCATAAACTCGCTCATATCGATGCGGACCATGGCATTCGGATCGTTGAACAGGAAATCAGCGAGGGCCTTCGCCAGCTCCGTCTTGCCGACGCCGGTGGGACCGAGGAACAGGAAGGTTCCGATCGGCCGATTCGGGTCGGACAGACCTGCTCGGCTTCTGCGGACCGCATCGCACAACGCCGTGACCGCCTCATCCTGGCCGACCACGCGTCTTCTGATCTGCTCCTCCATCTTCATGAGCCGCTCTCGCTCGCCGGTGAGCAACCGGGCGACGGGGATGTGGGTCCACTTGGCGACAACCTGGGCGATGTGCTCGGCCGTCACCTCGTTTTGAAGCATCTTGGACTTCTCGGACGTGGCCAATTGCCCTTCTTTGTCCGCAAGCTGTCTCTTGAGGTTCGTGATGGTTTCGTATTTCAGCCGGGCGGCCCGCTCCAGGTCGCCGTGACGCTGGGCGTCCTCGAACTGCCTCTGGGCCTCCTCGATCTGCTGCTTGAGGGCCTTGATCTGGTCGATGCCGCCTTTCTCCATTTCCCATTGCGCGGTCAGCCCCTTGTTCTTCTCTTCCAGGTCAGCCAACTGCTTCTCGGCCTTCTTGAGACGGTCCCGGCTGGCGGGGTCTTTTTCCTTCTTGAGGGCCTCCCGCTCAATCTGGAGCTGTATGATTCCTCTGCGAATGTCGTCAAGCTCGGCGGGCACCGAATCGTTCTCGATCCGCAAGGTGGATGCGGCCTCGTCGATCAGGTCGATGGCCTTGTCCGGCAGCCAGCGATCCGTGATGTACCGTTGCGACAGGGTGGCCGCCGCGACGATCGCGGCATCGGTGATTCGCACCGCATGGTGGGTCTCGTAGCGATTCTTCAGGCCGCGAAGGATTGCGATGGTTGCCTCGATGCTCGGCGGCTCCACCAGGATCGGTTGGAATCGACGCTCCAACGCAGCATCTTTCTCGACGTGCTTGCGATACTCGTCAATCGTGGTCGCGCCGATGCAGCGCAACTCGCCTCGCGCCAGCGAGGGCTTCAGCAGATTGCCCGCATCGACTGCGCCTTCGGCCTTGCCCGCCCCGACGACGGTGTGCAGCTCATCGATGAACAGGATGATCTGCCCTTCGGCGGCGATGACCTCCTTGAGCACGGCCTTGAGCCGGTCCTCGAACTCGCCCCGGAACTTGGTGCCCGCGATCAGGGCGCCCATATCGAGTCCAATCACGCGTTTGTTCTTGAGTCCGGCGGGGACATCGCCCGCGACGATCCGCTGAGCGAGGCCCTCGACGATGGCGGTCTTGCCGACGCCCGGCTCGCCTATCAGGACGGGATTGTTCTTGGTTCGCCGGTTCAGGACCTGCATGCACCGCCGGATCTCCTCGTCCCGCCCGATGACCGGATCGAGCTTGCCCTTGCGGGCCATCTCGAGCAGGTCGATGCCGTAGCGCTCCAAGGCCTTGTACTTCTCCTCGGGATTTTGATCCGTGATCTTCGCGCCGCCACGGACATCCTTCAGCGCGTTCTGGATCTTCTCCACGCTCACCGAATTGACATCCAGGATCTCCTTCGCGTCACTCTGGACGCCGGCCAGCGATAACAGCAGATGCTCGGCGCTGAGATATTCGTCACCCATCTTGTCGGCGCGATTCTGCGCGTCGAGCACGACCTGGTTGAACGCAGGATCGGGCATCATCTGTCCGGTGTTCGTACCCTGCGCAAGACGTCCCAACTCCCCTTCGGTCATATCTCTTATGCGTTTCACATTGGCGCCGACCTTCTTGAAGACCATCTCGGTCACCCCACCCTCGTCGCTCAGCAGCGCACTGAGCAAATGCAGGGGTGACAAAACAGTGTGTGACTTGGCCATCGCGATCTGTTGTGCGGTCGCCAGCGCCTCTTGTGCCTTCAGCGTGAACTTCTCAAATTTCATCTGTTCGTCCCAATCGTGCAATCTCTCATTGCCAGTCCATACAGATCCAACAGGTGCAAATCATGTGCCGAAACGCACCCTATCCACAAGTTGTTACCTTGACTATACTTACGACTCACACAACACCTGCGGCGGGGTGCCAAACTGGCAGATTCACGCGGTTTGCAGATCCACGAACAAGCCGAACAGACCGCCGGAGCCGAAAGCACACGGCGTCGGGAGAGCGGAGGCACGACGACGCCGTGGCATGGCGACCCTCGCCACGGCACCAGGGCGCCGAAGGCTCTCGTTCTCCCTTGACAACGGGGATCGCTGCCTGTATGATCCGGCGTTTCCTGAACCCGGAGACCGTGTTGGTGCAAGGACAGCAAGAACTGTGAAGATGGAAGTGAAACCCTTCAAAGCGTTTCGGTTCGATGCGAGCGTCGTCGGCGATGTGGGTCGGTGCATTGCGCCGCCCTACGACGTGATCGACGATGCCCAGCGGGAGGAGCTCTACCGCCGGAGCGAGCACAATATCGTGCGGATCACCAAGGGCAAGACCACTCCTTCGGACAACGGACAGCACAATCAGTACACTCGCGCCGCCGAGCTGCTCCAGAAGTGGATCGCCGAGGGCGTTCTGAAATCCGACGACCGGGACACCGTCTACGGTTACGTCCAGGATTTCGAGATTGACGGCGCAACCTATCGCCGACTGACTTTCATCGCGTTGGGCAAACTCGAGGACTTCGGCAAGACCGTCCGGCCGCACGAACAGGTCTTCGCCAAGCCCGTCCAGGATCGTTTGAACCTCAAGAAAGCCACCGCCGCCCGGTTCGGGCTGGTCTTCATGCTCTATGACGACCCGCAGGGCGTCGCCGACAAGGCCATCACCGAGGCGGCCGCACAGAAGCCTCTTGTGGATTTCGTGGACGACCAAGGGGTCCGCCATCAGCTTTTCGCCATCACGGACGACGGCAACATCCAGGCCATCGTGCGGATGATGTCCGACAAGAGCGTCATCATCGCCGACGGCCACCATCGCTACACGACCGGGCTGGCCTACATGCGGGAAAGCGGCAATCCCGCCGCAAAGTACCAGATGCTCGCCTTCACGAACACCGCCCAGAAGGGCCTTGTTGTCCTGGCGACTCACCGCGTCGTCGGTGGAATCGTCGGGTTCGAGCCCGGGGAATTCCTCTCGCGCCTGGCGCCCGGCTTTGCGGTGACGAGATTCGCCTTTGACGCGGACGCCGAGTCCAAGGAAGCGGCCAAACGACAGATGCTCGGCGCGATGAGAACGGCGCATGACCGGGACGAGACTCCCTTGGGCATGTACATGGGCGACGGCCGCTTCTACGTCGCCGTGTTGAAGGAGGAATCGCTGATGAAGACCGCCACGCCGGACAAGAGCGTCGCCTGGCGAACCCTGGACGTCTCCGTGCTCCAGAAGCTCATCCTGGAACGGCTGCTCGGCCTGGACGAAGAGAAAATGGGCAACGCCGACTACGTCGAATACGTCAAGGATATGCCCAATGCCATGGACGCGATCATCCGCCGGATCGACGCCGGTCACAAGCAGGTCGCCTTCTTCACCAACCCTGTCAAAATGCAGCAGTTGGCCCGGATCACCGACGCCGGCGAACGGATGCCTCACAAATCAACGTACTTCTACCCGAAGATGTACACCGGGTTGACCATCCAAAAACTGTAACTGTTGGAGAGCCCAAATGGCAGACTGGAAGAACCCGCCGAGATTGTTCATCCCCGGCCCCGTGCAGGTCAAAGACGACGTGCTGAAGCAGTTGGCCCGCCCGACGCTTGGGCACCGCGACAAGGAATATGGCGTGCTCCACGGCGAGGTCGTGGACATGCTCAAGAAGCTGCTGTTCACGAATCAATACATCTTCCTCTCGACCTCCAGCGGCTCGGGACTCTGGGAGGCGTCGATTCGCAACTGCGTGCACCCGGACGAAACCGTCCTGGCCACCTGCTGCGGCGCGTTCAGCGACAAGTGGGCGGACGTGGTGAAAGAGTGCGGCCGCAAGGTCGATCTGCTCAAGGTCGAGTGGGGCAAGCCGACCCTGCCCGAGCAGATCGACGCCAAGCTGTCGGCCGGCAAGTATGCGGCGATCACGCTGATCTACAACGAGACGAGCACCGGCCTGATGAACCCAATCTACGACATCGCCAAAATGATGAAGGCCAAGCACCCGAATGTGCTGGTCTTCGTGGATGCCGTCAGCGGCATGATCGGCCAGCCGATTCATTTCGACGAACTCGGCTGGGACGTCGTGTTCGCGTCGGTGCAGAAGGCGTTCGCCCTGCCGCCGGGCTTCACGGTCGCGGCGGTGAGCAAACGGGCGGTTGAGAAGGCCAAGAACGTGCCCGCTCGCGGCTACTACTTCGACTTCATCCAGTGGGCCAAGTCCGCCGAGAAGAACCAGACCCTCGTGACCCCCAGCATTCCGCACATCATGGGCCTGCACTACCAGTGCCAGAAGTTCGTCAACGAAGGGATCGAGAACGTCTGGGCCCGGCACAAGAAGATGGGCGATTTCTGCCGGAGCTGGGCCAAGAGCAAGGGGTTCGAACTGTTCTGCGAGGAGAAATACGCATCGAACACCCTGACGACGATCAAGAACACGCGCGGCATCAACGTCGGCGACGTCATCAAGGCCGTCAAGGCCAAGCACAACACGATCTTCAGCGCCGGCTACGGCGATCTGAAGGACAAGACCTTCCGCATCGCACACATGGGCGACATCACGCTCGACGAGGTGAAAGAGCTCTGCTCCTGGATCGGCGAAGAGATCGGGGGCTGAGCACCCTGGTCATGGCGATATCGGGAACTCCACGCGACCCCGTCTGCACAATCGACGGGGTCGTTTTCTTTCCACGCCGCGGACGCCGGCCCTGAACGCCCCTCCCCCCTCCGCAGTCCCTTTCTCTGCATGGGGATTCGATTGACAAATCCACGACTTTCCGATACGATCAGAGTCGAGATTCATGAGCGCGTTTCCGTCGCCTTGTACGGCCCTTTTGAGAAAAGGAGCGGAAAATGAGGAGCATTGGAGGACTCACAGCCCTGGCAGCGACTCTCATGCTGATTGTCTGTCTGGGCACAGACGCACAAGCCAATGTCATCTATGTGGACGACGATGCGTCGGGAGCCAATACCGGCTCGTCATGGACCGACGCGTTCAGGCATCTCCAGGATGCGTTCTGTGCCGCCGCGTCCTCGGATGAGATCCGAATCGCGCAAGGGACCTATCGGCCCGATCAAGGGTCTCTCTATCTGCCGGGTGATCGAAGGGCGTTCTTCAACGTGGTGCGAGGGGTCATGCTCAAGGGTGGCTACGCCGGACTTGGAGCCGAGGACCCTGATGCGCGTGATGTCGGGCTGTACAGGACAATCCTGACCGGCGATTTGAACGGCGATGATGCCGACATCGAGAAGCCCTCTCTGCTGCTCACCGAACCGACCCTCGCCGACAACAGCCTGCGCGTGATGACAATGCTGTACGCCGAACCTCCCATGGTACTTGACGGCTGCACCATCACCGGAGGCACACAGGCGGGTGTGGAGAGCCTCACCGGCAATCCCACCATCGTCAACTGCACGTTCTCGCGGAACTCGAACCCCAGCGACGGCGGGGCGCTCTGCGCAACGGGCGGACACCTGACGTTGACAGGATGCCGGTTCGTCTCAAACCTCACGGCCGAGAGCGGGGGCGCCATCTACACCGATG
>JBDKRX010000230.1:0-8320 GCA_039683175.1 Phycisphaerales bacterium | reverse complement strand
GGGCGCTGGAGGCGGTCGCCGTCACGTTCTCGACCGGATAGGCATACGGCTCGACGGTGAACGACCAGAGATCGCCCCTGGTAACTTCGCCATCCGCGGCATTGACCTCGTCGATCCGCCAGTAGTAGGTCTGGCCGTACGCGAGGACGTTCGCCGGCTCATAGGCCGCGTCCGTCTGGTCCGCACCGACCAGTGTACCCAGATCCTCCGCGAGGGTGGCGTTGTTCACGTCGTCCAGATCCGTGCCCAGATACACGTGGTGCTTGCCCGCGCTCGCCGGGGCCGTCCAGGCCAGGACCGTGTCTCTCACGACATCGGTTGCACCGTCCTCGGGAACCGGAAAAGTCGCCTTGTCCGGCGGCAGGACCTGCGTGATGTCGATGAAGCAGATCTTCGCATTCAGGCCGGAGGTCACGGGCTTGATCGACAGACGTCCGTCCGTAACCGCCACCTTTGCCAGTGTGTACTCATCGAAGTTGTCCTGGCCATCCGGATCGGTAACCTGGACCCCCTCGACATCGAGGCTGTTCGTCTGATCCGCATTGCTCGCATCGCCGCAGACAAAGAACAGATCGTACTCGCCGGGCGGCAGCTCGATCTCCCACGTCTTGTCGGCATTCTTGGAGAAGTGCACCAGCGTGTCGTACCGCTGGTCGTCGTTCGCGTTGCGCTCCCGGTCATCCGCCGTGGCGTCCGCGCTCCAGCCGTAGGAGTAGCCGTTGCCCCGGTCGCCAAAAACCTGGCCGCAGTCCATAAGGTATCCCTCCGGAACCGCAGCCGTATCCAACTGGAAGTTGATTTTGACGACTAACTGCGCGCCGGCCGTCCCCGCCGTCAGGCAGATGCCGATCAAGGAAAGCAGAACCACTGATTTTCGATACATACTGATCCTCCTTCGAACCATATCGAATCATGCTACCTACTACACCACTTGTGTACGCTCAAGAGAGCACCCATCGCTCTGCATTGTGCTCGATTCGTTGAATGGGGCCTGTACCTTCCGGGCACAGGCCCCTGTATTCACATCGGTCTACGGCCTCGCACACATGAGCCGGGCCGCAGGTCCTGTCATTTGACCGCACTCGATTTGATTATTCGTCCGCTGCACGTCCGAAACCGATGTCGTCGATGAACACAATGCCGGTTCCGCCCGCCGTCGTAGCGGTCTTGTCACCGATCGTGATCACCATCTTCTTGACCTTGCTGAAATTGACGCCCGCGAAATCGCTCATTGGGATCGTCCACCGCGTCCAGTCGGCCGCCGTCACGATCGTGGCGTTCGTCGCTGTGGCGCTCTTGCCGGCGCCGTCCGCAATGAACAGGTGCATATTCGCCGCGTCGTTGTACTGCGGATTGTCGATCACGGCGCCCTGCCAAACACCGCTGACTGAACCCGTCGTCGCGATGCTGTCGAACTGATAGGTTCGATCTTCGCCAACCGCATGCGAGGTGACGCACAGACCGACGTACGCGGGGTCTGTCATCGCGATGACCTGTGTGCCCATCGTGGTCCAGGTCTTTCCGTCTGCAGAGACAGATCCCTTGAGCATGTCGGCGGACCGTTCGATCTTGACCCAGTACGGCGGCGCAACAACCGTCGCAATGTCGGTGCCTGCCGATGAAGCGTCGGCGACCGTCCGGTATTGGAAGCTGGCGCCGTTGCCGCCACTGCCCGTGATGACCATCATGGCGTGGGTCGAGCCGCCCCAAAGACTCTGGCGAATCATCACACCACCTTTGGCCCATGTGTTGGTCCCGGCGCCATTGCTGACGACCCGGGCGATCAATGTGCCGTCGCCGGTGAGGGTCTTGTAGGCGTAGGTGAACTCATCCGAGTTGCCCCAGATATCCGCGCCGGCGCCGGTGAGGGTCATCTTGCCCGAGGTTTCCGTAACCGGGATGGTCATCAGCGCCGGGTAGCCTCGCGCCCACAGACTCACCTGGGTTGCGCCATTGCCGGTCCAGTCCTGGGGCGCATCGAATTCCCGCTCGGCCTCGCTGAAGAAGAACTCCGTGACGTTGTCGTACGCGAAGGGCATGGACTGGTTGCCACCGTGAACGGTCTTCGTCTCGCCAAACGTGCCCCCCACGGCATCGATGTACCCGATCTGGGAGCCACTGGCCTTGGTGGTGACACCATCGATCCAAGCCTGCCAGACAGTCTCTTCGGCCTCGATGTCATCCGTGTAGCTCTCGAAATCGTCGATCGGCTCAAACTCCTGGGAGGTGAAGCTCCACAGGTCGCCTTCATAGGTCCCTGCCTCTCCCACTTCGTTGACCTTCCAGTAGTATGTGGTCCCGAAGTCCATGGACGCAGGCGTGTACCGGTGGTCGGTCACCGTTGCGGCCGTCAAGGCGCTCGCATCGGCGCCGAAGTGGACCTCGTGCGAGGTCGCCTCCCGGCCGGGACGCCAGTTCAGGGTCGTGCCGAGGTCCACGTCCGTCGCGGCGTCCGCCGGCTCGGGCCCACGGGCCTGAACCGGGACATAGAAGAACCGTACCTCGCTCAGACCGGTGATCGCACCGCCGCCCCACGTGGCGTTGACGGTCAGCTTCACATACTTCGCCATGGCCCCGCCGAAATCGACCGTCGTGTTGTGGGCGTAAGTGGCCGCACCTGTCGCTCTCGCAAACTCAGGCACATCCGCCAGCTCCGTCCAGGCGATGCCGTCGAGCGAGTACTCGATCGTCACATCTTTGGCGCCGAACCCGAGGATGTTCTCGATCACCTGATTGGAGTTCCAGACCCACAGTTCATGCACCTTGCAGGGCTTGTCGAACTCATACTGAATCCAGTTCGGCTGTGCACCAGCGCTAAGCCACGTCTGCTTGAGTTCCGCGGAGTGCTGATCGTTGTCGTCGAGACCTGAGCCATTGACAGTGTTTTCCGGCCCCATGTCCGCCTGGGCACTGGAGGCCGTCGCCGTCACATTCTCAATCGGATAGGCAAACGGCTCGACGGTGAATGACCAAACCTCCCCCCTGTCGATTGAAGAACTGATGCCGTTGACCTCATCCACTCGCCAGTAGTAGGTCTGGCCGTACGCAAGGACTTCCGGGGGCTCGTACAGGGTGACACTCTGATCGGCGCCGACCAGCACGCCCAGGCCGTTCGTCACGTTGGCGCTGTTGACATCATCGAAGTCAGTGCCCAGATACACATTGTGTGTCTGAGCAGCCACTGTGCCCGTCCAGGCCAGAACGATGTCCGTGGGGACGTCGGTCGCCTTGTCAGCCGGAATCGGATTGACCGCGATGCTCGTCGGCAGGACCTGGATGATGTCGATGAAGCAGAATTTCGCGTTGTCGGCGCCCGAGGCCGGCTTGATCGTCAGGCGACCGTCCTTCACCTCCACCCTGCCGCTGTATTCGTCGAAGTTGTCCTCGCCATCAGGATCCGTGAAGATCACCCCTTCGACATCGAGCGTGTTCACCTGGTCGGTGTTACTCGGGTCGCCACACACGAAGAACAGATCATAGGTGTCATTCGGCAGCTCAATCTCCCAGGTCTTGTCGCTGCTCTTGGAGAAATGCACCAGCGTATCGTATCGCTGGTCGTCGTTCGCGTTGCGTTCCCGGTCGTCGGATGTGGCAGCGGCGCTCCACCCGTAGCTATACCCATTCCCTCGGTCAGCGAAGACCTCGCCGCAATCCTCGAGATATCCCTCCGGAACCACGGCGGTGTCCAACTGGAAATTGATCTTGACGACCAGTTGAGCCGCACCTGTTGTGACAGACATGAGAGACACACCAATAAGAGCGAGCAGAACTGCTGATGTGCGATACATGATCGTAATCCTCCTTCTACCCATATGCCCGTTTTGTTGTGACCAATAGCCACCACATGCTACATGCCTGATGACACCCGATACCGGACTGTTCGCGCAGTCCAGTCGACACCTGCCAGAGGTGTTTTCGACAGACTCCTCCTCGTTCCATAGGACTTTTTAGGGGTTAGACACTCTCCATCCTGCATGATGCCAGTCCGACAAGGCTGCCGACCGGAATGTACGTGAAGCAACGTCCGGAACACACATTGCGGTAAACCTCCCTGTCATTCCAGACCCATGCCTATCCTCCGAGCCCGCTGCGCCACCACGCGTCGGGAAGTGAGAATAACGCAGACAATCCAATCTATTTATACCACATCGACAAGGCGTCTCTCAAGGAAATTTCCACCTGGCCCGATAACTTCCTACCTCGCCCGGGGGCATGACACCCCCGGCGGCAAGCAACGTAAAGGACATGACTTACTGAACGGCCCGGATCGCACACTCGCCGGACAGGCGTTTCCCATCCGGGCCCAGGCACGTGGCTTCGAGGATATAGGTCTGGTCGCGACTTGCGCGTACGCCGAGTTGGAACTCATACGCTCGCAGGAAGTCACGCCAGAATCCGTGATTGACGGCAGGACGGGTCAGGTCGATGTCCGGCCAGATCATCAACCGCGGGCCCTTGGGCTGGGCCGAACGCCGCACATACTCATAGATCTCGAACCGTAGCGTACACGGCGCCTTGATCGGACACCCGAAGGCATCCAGCAGCGCCACATAGACGGTCAGCTTGGCGTCCTGGCCGATGCCGGCCGCCCCGCGGATCTCGCTCAGCGGTAGAATGCTCACCTTCGCAGGCCCAAAGCCGGTCGGAACAGTCGCAGGCTGCGTTTCGACAGTCAGCGTCTTCTCGCCGTCGGTCTGCGACGCAGAGGCCGAGGTCTGCCGTGGGGCAACTTCGCAACCGACGCATGCGACAAGAGCCGGAACCAACAGACAACAGATGCAATGCCCGAACCGCGCAGGAAACCAAGCCCTGTTGTCGCCATGGCGTGGTGAACACCTCAATTGCATGTCATGGGTCGCAGATTGTGAATCCATTCACAGATCCTCGTCCAGGATGTGCCCGAATCGGCGTTTCTTGGTCCGCAGGTAGTTGATGTTGTGTTCGCCGGGCTCGGCACGCAAGGGGATTTGCTCGACGATTCTGATCCCATACACTTCAAGTCGGCTGATTTTCTTGGGGTTGTTGGTCAGGATCCGCACATTCCGCAGGCCCAGATCCCGGCAGATCTGCGCGCCGATGCCATAATCGCGACGGTCGGCCATGAAGCCCAGCTTGAGGTTGGCGTCCACGGTGTCCAGGCCCTGCTCCTGGAGCTTGTAGGCGCGGAGCTTGTTGGACAGGCCGATCCCCCGACCCTCCTGCCGGAGATAGATCACGGCCCCCTTGCCCTCTTTCTCGATCATTTCCATCGCCGTGATAAGCTGGTAGCCGCACTCGCATCGCTGGGAATGGAACAAATCGCCCGTCATGCACTCGGAATGCACCCGGATCAGGACGGGATCGTTGTGTTCGATCGGTTGACCGTTTGCGTCGAGGTCCCCGACGCCGCCCTTGCACAAAGCCAGGTGTGGCTCGGGCGACGTGATGCTCTCATAGGCGATCAGCTTGAAGTCTCCGTAGTCCGTTGGCAGAGAGACGGATTCGAATCGCTTGACCTGGCTTTCCCGCTGCAGGCGGTACTCGACGAGCTTGGCGATGGAGGTGATCCTCAGCCTGTGCCGGCCGCAGAACTCGAGAAGCTCCGGCACGCGGGCCATCGAACCGTCGTCGTTCATAACCTCACAGATGACTGCGGCAGGCTTCATGCCGGCCAGGCGAGTCAGGTCGATCCCCCCTTCCGTCTGCCCGGCGCGGATCAGGACGCCACCGTCGCGGGCCCGCAAAGGAAAGATGTGGCCCGGTCGGGCCAAGTCCCGCGGGACAGCGCCGTCGGCGATTGCGACCTGAATCGTATGGGCCCGGTCGGCAGCGCTGATCCCGGTGCTGACCCCCTCGGCCGCATCGACGCTCACTGTGAAGGCGGTTCCAAACCGGCCCGTATTCTCCATCGTCTGAGGGTACAAACCCAGGGCGTCGCACTTCTCTGCCGGCAAAGGCATGCAGATCAACCCCCGGCCGAACCTGGCCATGAAATTGATGATCTCCGGCGTGACCTTCTCGGCAGCACACAGGAGATCGCCCTCATTCTCCCGATCCTCGGCATCCACCAGGACGATCATCTTCCCTTGCCGGAGGTCTTCGAGCACCTCCGGAATATCGCTAAACCCTTGTGTAACAATTGGTTCTGACATTATTGACATCCACAAAACCGGACCCGTTCGGCGACCGGGGGTCTTTTCCTGTACATTGCGCATCGGTACTCGGCGCAACAGCTAATGACCGGAACCTACGGTCTGGGTCCGCTCATACTGCTCAATATAACGGGTCCCGTTGCGGATGTAAATGAGGGCGGCCAGAACCGCCGCACCCGCAGCCGACCACCAGAGCACGCGAACGAACCAGCGATAGCCCGGGATGATCGCCGCCAGCTCCGGGGCCACCAGTACCACAATGACCATGCTCAACTGAAGGGCCGTCGCCAATTTGCCCGCCCGGACGGGTACGATGTGAATCTGCGACGTAATCAGGTACACGATGAGAAAACCCAGCGTGATGAGGATATCCTTGCCGATGATCAGGACCACCACCATCGACGGCAACTGCCAGCCGTCGACGTGGCCCTGCTCGGAGACCAGCAGCAAGGAGGCGCAGGTTATCAGCAGTTTGTCGGCAAGGGGATCCAGGAAGGTGCCAAGCTTGGTGATCTGTTTGCGCCGGCGAGCCAAGTATCCGTCGATCCCATCGCTGATCGCCATGAGAAAGAACAAACCGACCGCGCCATATCGCAGGAGTTCCTGAGTCGGCCGGCCAAACTGGGGATCGTGCGTGTTGAGCATGCACCCGACGAACGGCGCGATCAACAGAATCCGCATGATGGTGATCCGCGTCGGCCAGCTCAATCGGAACCTGTCGGCCCGCCTGATGCGGCCCAACAGGCTCCGCACGCCCTGATTCCGGAGGTCGTCATCCATGTTCCACCTCCAATGGTCTCTCCTCGTTGCATCCGTCGCTACACGCGGTATACTAAGGGAGGCCGCCGGGACTGGCAAGAGGGGATTGCTCGGCAAACCAGTCCCAGGCCCAGAAACCTGAAGGTTAGGCGGAGCACGCACTCATGAGCGCACGAAACCGGTTGGCCCGGGCCTATTACGATCTGTCGGTGATGCTGGACGCAGGCGTCCCGATCCTTCGATCTCTCGATATCGTGATCGAAGGCCGCAAGGGGTATCTCAAACGCGTGTTCTCCAAGATTCGCGACACGGTCTCCAAGGGCTCGACCCTGGCCGAAGCGATGGAGATGCATCGCCACGTGTTCCCCACGCTGGACCGGATGCTCATCGAGGCAGCGGAAACCTCCGGATCCCTCGGCGAATCGTGCAAGATGCTGTCCGAATGGCACGAATTCGTCCAGAAAATCGTCGTCCGCATGCTCACGGGCCTGGCATACCCGTTCCTGATCCTCCACGCTGCGGCTTTTCTGTTTCCGCTGCCTGGCCTGATCATGGGCGGCATGACCATCAACGAGTATCTGCTGGCCGTCCTGTCCGTCGCCATCTGGATCTACATACCGGTGGTGATCATCGCCATCCGGGTGTATCGGCCCGAGACGACGCGTTTGCTCCGACTGCCAATGGACTACCTGTCGCTACGCATCCCGGTTCTGGGAGGGGGTATCTATCACCTCTGCATCAGCCGCTACATGCGGGCGTTCGGCATGCTCTACAAGGCAGGCGTCCCCATCGCCGAAAGCGTCGAGCGGGCCACCCGGGCGGTGGGCAATGAGGCCATCGCGAAGCTCTTTCGAGGGTCGATCACCACCATCCGCAGCGGCGGCACCGCCCATGACGGACTCTCCCCCCGCCTGCCCACCGAGTACAGGCATCTGTGGCAGATCGGCGAGGAGTCCGGCGAACTCGACAAGACCGTCGACAAGATCGCCCAGATCTCCGCCGACCGGTCGGAACTCCACTTCGGTGCGTTCGCTCGCGGCTTCCCGATCCTGGTCTACTTCATCATCATGGGAGTGATGGCCTACAAGATCCTCACGATGGCCGCCGGGGTGTACGGCAACCTGGATTCCTTCATGGAATGACGCCAGCAGGATTTTGTCCGGCTATTCTCTTGATGTAAGCCCGCACGTTGATACAATTCATCCGACTTTACGAGGGCTGACTGATGGCTGTTCTGAATGTCAATATAGATCACGTAGCAACAATCCGCCAGGCCCGGCTCGCGGACGAGCCGGACCCTGCCTGGGCGGCCATGGAGTGCGAATTGGCCGGCGCCAATGGGATCACCGTGCACCTGCGCCAGGACCGCAGGCACATCAACGACCGGGATGTGTGGGTGCTCCAGGAGACCGTCGCCTGCAAGCTGAACC
>JBDKRX010000229.1:0-21473 GCA_039683175.1 Phycisphaerales bacterium | reverse complement strand
AACGGACGGAACTGTTCCAACAGCTTCGACAACGCCGGTTGCAGCGAAGCAATCTGCTCTGAGTTCATCTCCAGATTCTCCAAAATATCTACCGTCAGGAGAATCATCGGATCACATCTCACAAAATCTTGAGCCAAAGTAGCGCTGTCGTATTAATGCGCCCATTATTCCACGGGCCAATAGGTGGGGCGGCTGGGTCTGCAAGATTCGGAAATGAGAATGGGGCTGCCAGAGTTGCTGACAGCCCCTGATGAGACAGCATCCGGGCCGTTCAGTGTATGTTTCTGCTGGTATCACGCGGGCCTGCGTCTGAGCCGCCAGCCGGAATAGCCAAGACCGAGCACGCCGAGCAGAGCGGCACCGGGGATGGGGACGGGGACCGTGGTTACGCAAACATTATCCAAGGCCGGCCCATAGTCACTGATTACGGTAAGACTCGCGAAGGCCAGGGTGGCCGAAGTATCATCCGCAGTGAACGACCAAGTATACGGGGTCCAGCCCATATCATGAGCAGACCGTCCAGTGATATCGAAGGTGAAATCCTGCCACTGGGCATCCGCTGACACGCGCATGGGTTTGATTGTCGGACCCCCGTCATAATTCCCCGCCATGTCAAAACTGACAAGATACTGCACGCCGGGTGTCGTGGAAAACGTCTGTTGTATTCCCCCTCTCATAGTAGCACCGCCATCGAGGTCAAGGCTTCTGGAACCGTCGGATGCGTCCCAGTGTGTGCCTACATAGTGGATGCTCTGCCCAATAACTGTCCACCCTGTGATACTGGTATTGCCACCCCAGAGTTCGACGAAGTCCCCTGGATTGACAGACGCTACCTCGAAGCTCCCATTTGTGATTAGATCTCCGTAAGCCTCAGATGCTATCAGGAGGCCAAATACGAATGACATTAGAATGGTCGAGTTCTTCTTCATAACTTGCGTCTCCTCCCTTCGTAGTCTCTATGTAACCCAATGCAGTCGCACTCACTCTTGACTCTGTTGTCACGCTCCCTACTTATGGTGCAGATTAAGTGTCCGGAAATACCACCCTCCTTTCTCTGCTCCTCAGGCACATAACACCGTGAGACCCATTCTCCGTAACCCAAGGCTAAGCCTCCGATCCAGCCTTTAATACAGGGGTAATCCTACCGTTGCTTGTTCACCCGTGTCAACCGTGGTTCTGTGGCAAGCCGGAAGAATCCGGGACTCTATGGCGGCGGCAGGCGTGGGATAACGGGGACGGATAACGGGGATAGTCACCTATTATCTCCTTCCCGTATCGTCTTCGCTGCGACTTCTCGCAATCCCGCGGCCACGGAATTGCTCACGATCCCGGAATCTCCAGCCTCAAACCACTGTGTCGCACTTCAATCCAGGATGCTCATCAGAGAGAGTACTGGCATTATGGCGGAATCGGGTGGTGGCGACAAGAAAAAACACGGTAGGAAGTGCATTTTGTCTGTTGGGTGCGCCACGGAGTCACGGAGGCCACGGAGCAGAAGACTACGTATATGTACGTATGAAACTGAGGACAGACACGAATGGGGTTTGTAGCTGTCCCTGTTATCCAGGCCCAGGCCGTTTCCTTTGGGGTCGCTGATTCCCTGGCGAAGACTGCCCTTGCCGTCGACGCGTCAGTTCTCCGAAATGGCTGCGATGCACACATCCGGATTGCCCCGTTTGTTCGAGGTGAATTCGACACGTTCTCCGGTCAGATCCCAGCCCACATGGAGGTGTTGGCCGCCGCCGTAGGTCCGGTGGCCGGTGGTCAAGATCTTCTTCTGCGTTGTCTTCGCGTTGAAGAGGGTGATGATGCCATGCCAGTTGTCCGCCGCGACCCACTTGCCGTCGGGACTGCCCGATGCGTGCCACCAGTTCACCTGGGACAGTTGAAATGCCGTGGCCTCTTCGAGCCAGGCGCCTGCGCCGATGATTCGGATGTCGCCGGTCTTGAGGTCGAGCACCTTCACATTCCCCTCTTCGCGGCTGCCCTCATGGCGATGCCCTCCGACGAAGGTCATCTGGTCGTTGACCCACCAGCATTCGTGAGTGGCGAGCTCTCCGGGGACCTGGTAGAAGGCGGGGACCGGCACTCGCGTGTGGACGTTCATGAACCAGATGCGCGCATGGGGCGGCTCATTCGGGTCCAGGGGCGCAACGTCGCTGTCGTAAATGCGGTTGAAGGCCAGCAGGTCGGGCCGGTTCCGGTGGAATTGCAGGTGATCGGGCCTGAAATCGAGTCGGGCGGCCGGCAGAACCTTCCTCGTGGCGGCCTCGCAGCATCCGATGTAGTGGTCATCTTGAAAGTGGTAGGTGAAGGCAATCAGACTGCCGTCACAGTTCTCTTCGATGGACGAACGTTGTTGTGCCCCTTCCGGCATCTCCATGACCTTGGATTCGGTGACGCGCATCGTGGTCTTCGGATTCGTGGCGATATCCAATTGCCACGCGTAGATGGCGTTGTCCTTGAACACGAACAGGCGGTCGCCCTTGACCGAGGCCACAGGCAGGCCGGCGGCGGGCGAGTCCGCCTGATTGAGACGCACCAGCTCTCCCGTATCGGCGAAATAACCCATCACTTCCGTCCGGCCAAATCGGTCGGACTGAAACAGCATCAGGCGGTTGTTCCAGAGGAAGCAACGCGTGTGGAAATAGAGGTTGGTGTCAGTAGCCGGGTTCGTAGTGATGAAGACCACCCTGGCCCCAGTCTGGGTATCCACTTCCACCGCCTGTTCAGACGGCAGGATCTCACAATCCCATGACTTGGACGCTGCCACCGTTGCGTGACAGGCAGCGAGAAAGACCGCCACATAGACTACCTTCCGGGACATGATTGCTTTCTCCTCTTTCGTTCTCAACAAAACGACTGGGGACAAGCCACCACTGCCTGTCTCCCCCTACGGACACTTGCCTCCATTATCTTATGTGCCGCAATCGCCCAGGGCTACCACAGGATCTTGACCTGCTGTTTTGAGACGCCTGCTGGAGACTCGAAACATACCGTGTGGCTCTCCTGGTGCCACTGATACTCGCTCAATCCTTGATCTCCAATCGTGATGCTCGTGGGACGCCTGGGGACGCGGATGCGGGAGACGATCCTGATGCCCGTCGGGGCCGAGAGCGTGAACTCGAGGCCTTGGTCCGTCTGGGTCCAGGTTTCGAACCGTCCGGCGGAGGCTATGGGCTCCGCTCTGTCCGGGTCGAGGCGGTTCAGGTCGAGCAGCCAGACCTGCTGACCCGGTTGCAGGGTCACACCGTCAAGCACCGGCAGGTTGGCGTCGTAGATGTCTACGAATTGGCCCTTGAGTTCGAGCGGCGTGTCGCCGACGGACTCCCGAAGGCATGCGGCGATCACGTAGGGGCCGCGACGGAGTCTGAGGAAGTTGTGTTCCCGGTAGGGCAGGCCCGCGGCTTCGGCGGCCTGCCTGACCACGGCACGGTACACGTCCGCCGCCTCCTGAGAACGCGAGTAGCAGGCCGGATGCTTCCTCTCGACGAAGACGTGGCCCTTGCCGAAGGTGGAGTGCCCTTCGCCCACCTTTCGATCCAACCCGAGGACATCGAACAGGTGCTGGGCAGGCGTCTCGTATCGGTTCTTGCCGGTGTTCCACCAGTCGGTGATGGTGTTGAAGGGATCGGTGTCGGCGCCGACGTAGACGAGCACGCCGCCTTGGGCGACCCATTCCGCCAGGGCCTGGTTGATCGCGGGCGTCTGGGGCTTGATGAATTCATAGCTCAAAACGAGCACCTTGTAGTCGCCCAGGTAGTTGGGAAAGCGGGCGACGTTGTCGAGCTGGACCGGCTGGACGGGCACGCCGTGCTTGAGCAGCGGAAGCGTCAGACCGTAGAACGCGGAGAAGTGCTGGATGTCCCTTCTCTCGGCTGTGGTCGGATCGCTGCCGTCTTTGGCCGCCAGTCGGTACGCGGGCTCAGCCCGCTGGAACATGCCCGAATCGGCCATGAACACCCCAATGCCGTGGGTTGCGTCCTGCCATTCGATGTCCGGCTGGTTCATGTCGCGCAACTGATTGAAGACCGTGCACAGGGTTGTGGCGTAGGACCCTGGAATCGCCTTGGCGTCGGGGGAGCCGGCGGGGTACTTGCCGAGGAATATGCGCGAGGGCCAGGGACAGATCTCGTAGTGCCAGATATGGGGCTGGAGCAGGGATGCAATCAGCGTCGCCTTGTAGTTGGTGCGGTAGTCGTCCCAGTCGTAGCGGGGATTGTCCTCGATTGGGTCGGCCAGGAACCACATGCGGCGATTCGTCCCGCGGACCAGCTCCTGCATCACGCCGTACTCCAGGAAGGCGGTTTCGAAGGTGCGTTCCGCGGCCTTGCCCTGGTAGATGTTCGCGGTTCGGGCCGTGCCGGTCCAGATCTGCGCGATGCAGCCGTCCACCACGCTCGAATCGATCAACGACGATTGCGGCGACACGATCGACCACTGTGTGTAGTTGATCAGACTGTGGGTGGGCACATAGATGCGGAGCTCGCGATGGTGTTTCTGGAAGGCGTACTCCTTGCAGGCCTCCGCCACGCGTCGCAGGGCCCGGCCATAGAGGTAGTATTTCAGCCGGCTGGCCTTGTACTGGGCGTCGGGCGAGCTGTCCGCGCGCACGTATGGCTCGCGGTAGTACAGTTCCCACTCGCGTGCGAACGCGGGAGAGAACCCTGTATCGGCCCAGAACTCCGGCTCTTCCAGGTGGATGGCGAGCACGCCGGCGTCGATCAGGGGTTTGAGCTTGGCCGTCATGTAGTCCGCGAACTCGATCGAGGGCACCACGTAGGGAACGCGTGGGCCGTGGAGCCTTTCCTTGCCCTCGGCGTTCATCTGCGACAGGGACATGATGTCTTGGCCGTTGATGTCCTTGAAATCCTGATAGTCGCCCCAGGCGATCCCGGTCATCAGATGGGGCACGTAGTCCTGGTCAACCCAGGATTGGATCGCGGGGACGCGGCTCTCGTGCGCCCCGTACACCATCACAAAATCATTCCGCAGATCGTAGGCGGGTGTATAGGGCCTGGGGTCCTGAAACCCGGTCAGTTCCAGCTCCCGGTCCGTGACCAGGCGGATTCTCTCCTGGGCGTGGATGGGAAGCGTTGACAGAGTCGTTATCAATCCAATCAGTATCGTTCTCTTGTTCATGGTACTCACTCTCTTCTATAGACACGAAACGCCGTCGAGGTCGAATCCAGTGATACGGGGCCGGCCCTTGGAATGCAATTGGAATTCGAACTCGCTTCTCCTCTCACCTTGAACAGTCGTGGGGGCTTTTTCCCAGTTGCCGCCGGGCCGGTTTTCGAGGACAATGGCAAACCCGAGGGTGTGAAAGTACACCCTTGCTGTCTGACAGACAAGATTTTGACGATTCTCAGGAGAGTTATCGTATGGACCTGCAGTACATGAATCTGGATAAGACAACCGCCTATACCGGCCTTCGGAACATCGACGCCCAGGCCATCTCGCTGAAGAAGCTGCTCACCGCGGAGCGAATCGCCGCATGTTCGATCCCGGCCGGCGGAGGGCTGACATACAACTACGCCGCCAAGAAGGTGACGGATGACGTGCTGGCCGGCTTGCGGCAACTCGCGGACGAGCAACAACTCATCGCGAAATTCCAGGACCTCTACAACGGGGCCATCGCCAACGTTGGCGAGAAGCGGATGGTCTTGCACCATTTGTTGCGTGGCCAGTTGGGGAATCCCGTGGTCCACGAGGGCAAAGACCTGGGCACGTTCTACACACAACAACAGCAGAAGATCGCCGATTTCTGCGTTGGGGTACACAAGGGCAAGATTAAGGGTTCCACCGGCAAGAAGTTCAAAGTCGCCGTCCAGATCGGTATCGGTGGCTCGGACCTCGGCCCGCGAGCGTTGTACCTGGCCCTGGAACAGTACGCGAGGGAGCGCAAGCTGCTCAAGATGCAGGCGAGGTTTATCTCGAACGTGGATCCGGACGACGCCAACGCCGTGCTCGCGGGTCTGAACCTGGAGACCACGCTGTTCATCCTGGTTTCCAAGAGCGGCGTCACACAAGAGACCCTGGCCAACGAACAATTGGTGCGTGCGAAGATAGCCGCCGCGGGTCTGGACCCGAGTAAGCATATGGTCGCCGTGACGAGCGAGACCAGCCCGCTGGCGAAATCGAGCGACTACGCGGCTTCCTTCTTCATCGACGACTTCATCGGCGGCCGCTACTCGTCCACGAGTGCTGTGGGCGGCGCCATCCTGTCCCTGGCCTTCGGCCCGAAGGTGTTTGAAGAGATCCTGGCCGGGGCCCACGAGGCGGACGCCCTCGCCCGGAATCCGAACCTTCGCGAGAACGCCGCTCTGATGGACGCCCTGATCGGCGTGTGGGAGCGGAACTTCCTCGGGTATCCCTATACCGCGATCCTTCCGTATTGCCAGGCGCTGCTGCGCTTCCCCGCCCACCTGCAGCAGTTGGATATGGAGAGCAACGGAAAATGCGTGAATCGCGACAACGAGCGGCTGGCCTATGCGACCGGCCCGGTCGTCTTCGGCGAGCCCGGCACGAACGGCCAGCACTCCTTCTACCAGCTCCTGCACCAGGGGACGGACATCGTTCCGCTCCAGTTCGTCGGCTTCAGAGAGGCCCAGACTGCCTTTGATGTCACCGTGGAAGGCTCGACGAGCGAGAGGAAGCTCAACGCCAACCTGACCGCCCAGATCGCGGCCTTCGCCCTGGGCAAAGAGAACAAGGACAATCGCAATAAGAACTTCGAAGGCGAGCGTCCCTCCAGCCTCCTGCACGGCGATCTGCTCACGCCGAAAGCCCTGGGCGCCCTGCTGGCCCACTTCGAGAACAAGGTCATGTTCCAGGGCTTCGCCTGGAACATCAACTCCTTCGACCAGGAAGGCGTCCAGCTCGGCAAGATCCTGACCAAGGAGGTCCTCGCCGGCACCAAGGACCCGCGTCTCGCAGCCTATGCGAAGCTGTTGGGTGTGTAGGAGTCTGGTGACAGGCCAGGTGGAACACCCGGCAGCGGCCCAGCGGGTTTCGTCGGTTTGGAGTTCCGTGTTTACGCGGTCTCGGGCCGCCTGAAGGCGGAAGCCCGAACGTCTCCGACTCCGCCCATTGGGTCAGACTGCGGCTGCAGCGTCAGGTATGGATTCGCAGGATAGGTCCTATCAGACGAGTCGCGTCCGCAAACCCGCCTTCTTCGCCGCAAGAACCTGCCTCTCATCTGCCGAGACGAACAGATCCGCGCCCCACTGGACCGCGGATGCGACATGGATCGCATCCATCGCACGTACCGGACTGGCCTCAAGGATGGTCGTGCAAGTCGATATCACCTCTGGTGTGAGATTGACGATCTCGGCGTCGCGTGCATCCTCAAACATGTTGTCCTTCGCCGTTTCATACTGCCGGCGCGAGAGATCTCGTTTGCGTACACGCCGGTTAAGGGCAGAGACGACCTCTGGCACACAGACGACGCTCAGGGCAAGTTCCGTGGCCGCCATGTACAGCGTCTCCACGTCCTGGCTGCCCGTTTCCTCGATGTACCGCTTCACAAAGGCCGAGGAATCAAAGAACGTCTTCACGCCTTCGCTCCTCAAGAATCGTGGCCGACAGGCTGGCCCCCTTGATCGTCAACCGCGACCCGGGCCGTTTCCACGACGGTTTGGCGCCGCGCTGGGCCGATGGCGGCGATATCTCCGCAACGGGCTTACCATGGCGCAGGACCAGAAAGGTCTCGCCCTTCTCGACATCGGAGAGCACTCCTGACGCCCGCCTTCGAAACTCCGTGAACGTCACCGTTTTCACACGCAGACCTCCTGATTAGAACTGTACACTCTGTACGTAAGTGTACAATACCGGAGGCAGTTTGTCAATGCCTTCTGTGTTGGTGGAAATGCCCACTACCCTCTGACTGCGGTACATACTCCTGGTTCACCCAGGAAGCTTGTCTGCCACAGCCTCTATCGAGTCTCTATCTGCCTCGGATACATGCTTCACATGCAAAAAAGGAACTGCGATGCCCCGCGTCAATGCCATGCCACATGGCACGCGAGGTATTCGCTCAGCACCAAGCGGACAGAATCGCCATCCGATTGGCTGACTGAGTACCGATATCGCCCCGGCTGAACAGCGGTCCATTCAGCCGACTCGGGGCTTGGCATGTTCTCTGCACAATGTTTGAACGCGCGGCTGTCAATCTCAGGCCAGAGTTCAAGAGGGCTGTTTCCGGGCGACTCGAACTCTGACCTTTGTTCGTCGGACAGCAGAATGAGCGGGACGAAGCTCACGGCCTCGGGTTCCTCGATCTTCGGGAGGCTGAATTCATACGCGATGTGACCTCGTGCGAGTTTGAGCACGACGCGTCTCACGCGGTCTCTGTCCACGTCCCAAGCGATACTGCCTGAATCGTCGAGTCGTTGGGTGGCGCTGAGTCCGGCGGCTAGCCGTGGCGTGTCGGCGAGGATTCGCTTGATGTTCTGCCGAGAGACATCATTCGGGTTCACCGATCCGCAGATCACGCATTCGATGAGGCAAGCAACGTACTGCTCGTCCAGGGAGAAGCTGTTGTTGCACTCAGCACACGCTTCCACAATCGGTAGATTGGCTGGAAAAGGCTCGTCGAGAAGAACCTTTGAAGGGCAGTGATCTCGCGAGTCGGGCACCGCCCCACAGTAGACGCAACGTCCAGTGAGTCGCTCATCAATGGACAGGTGTCGGGGGTCCATATGTCTCCCAGCATTGTTCATATTGGCCTGCACAACAGGGCGATGCACGACGCCAACTCTTGATAGTTCACGGACCTGCCTTTGGGCTACCTGGTCTATCCTGTTTCCAAGGCCTGGTAGACTATGCCGTGCTGCCGAAGCCATTCGATATCTCCCTGTTCGGCATGCTCCTGAACCTCGCGGAGCAGTTGCACCGTCTCGGCCTCATAGCAGGGTTCGCTGCCGTCGTCCTCCGGGATGACCGCCTCGACCTCGACTGCTACCACGAGGTTGTGCGTTCGGACCAGTCGCGTGCGAGCCACTCGTTTACCCGGAATTCTCATTGTTGAACCTCGTCGAAAAAATGAACCGTGACCAGCTTGGCCACTCCACTGCGTTTCAAATGGGACCAGACCGCCTTGAACTCGGTTCCATCCGGAAGCCGCTCTTGCACCTCAACCGCGGGATTCGGCTTGTCGTTGGCACGTTCCCGCATCAGTCTGCCCTGCTCTAAGCCAAGGACAGCCTGCCATTCCAGGATGCCGCGTTCCTCAAGTCGTTGAACTGCGTGTTCTCCGACAACATATCTTTCGTCGGCGACGAGCTGGCGAATTGTGTCAAACAGTTTCCCCATCGGGGGCTTTCTCATCCTTCACCTGAGGTCCAACGATGTCGTCGGCGCCCAGGGACTCCGGGATTTCGCTCATGACATCAAGAATAGCAGAATCTCTCCAACAAAGCAAGGTCTGCTGCGTGCTTCCGTTACCAACGCTGCGGACACGCGACGACCATGCGTCGGCGGTTGCGCCGGATTAACGGGTCTGGACGCTGTAGAGCGAGGACCTCGCGGTGATGAAGAGGGTTTTGCGGTCGGGGCCGCCGAAGATCAGACAGGTTGGCCGCTGGGGGACCTCGATTGTGTCGATTTGCTTGCCGGCGGGGTCGAAGACCCTGATCTGGCCGGCGGCGATGTAGACGTTGCCCTGGTCGTCTGCCGTGACGCACTCGCCGCCTTCGTTGGCCAGGAGCTTCGGTTCGCTGAGCGATCCATCCTCGTCCACTCTGAAGGACCAGGTCTTCAGTTCGACCTCGTTCGTGACGTAGAACGTCCGTTCCGCGACGGCGGGGGCCAGGCGGAAAGTCCGCAAGACGTCTGCCATTTTCGTGCCCCACATCGTGGCGCCGGTCGTGAAGTCCGGGCCCGCGGGAATGAACATCGTGCCATCGGGCGAGACGAAGTGGGACGGCTTGTGCATGGTTGAGTCTCGTTGGAATTCGTCGTCGTGCATCCACCGATTCACCGGGAGCATAGCGGTCATTCCCGGCCGCGGTGCGGCGGGCTGCGGCGCAATCGTGACGATCTCGCTGTCGCTGGAGTCGGGCTGGAAGGCGAGCACCGTTCCGTTTCCGGTGTAGGCGACGACCAGCAGACTGCCAGACTTGTCGAAGGCCAGGTTGACCGGCTGCTGGGGGATTTCGCGGACCAACTCCGCTTGGTGCTTCTCCTGCGACCAGCGATAGATGCGGTTCTCGCGAGCGTCCGCGAAGTAGACCGTGCCCTTGGCGTCCACCGCCGCACCGGCGATGTTCAGGAATCTGTCGGCGAGCTTCTCGACCTTGGCTTCGGCGGCCAGGACGGTCGAGTCCGACTTGGGTCGCGATGGGGATGGGCCGCTGGTGACGTCCAGCACCGCAAATTCCGGATCGCGGACCTCGACCTTGCCGGTCGCATCGAAGATCGTGCTGTCGAACGAGACCCGGCTGTTGCTGTAGCAGTGAAGGTTCCGGAAGCGGATGTCCCGCGACTCCGTTATCTTCGTCGCGTGCGGGAACGGCACGAAGCAACTGATCACGCGATAGAAGAAGGTATTGGCGAAGAGGAGGTCGCTGGAACGGTGGACCTCCAAAGGCAGGGCCTTCGGGCCCTCTTCCCGCTCTTCCTCGAACTGCACCGCGTAGAACCGCCAGTTGTGGACGTTGCGAAGGATCATCTCGTTGGCGACATGGTGTTCGAGGGACATCGCATACACGCGGCCGCTCGTCGAGGTGTCTGAAATGAGCATGCCGGACTTGGCGTGAGGATTTGGCGTCCAGATGTCCTTGAAGGTTCCGCCGCCGCCGTCGGTGACCCAGAGACTGGCGGGTTGACTATCCCAGGCGTCGCGATTGCCGAGATTCCCGCCTCGCTGTTGGCCGGGAATCCTCGTGCCATGCCCGCCGAGCAGGCGGACGTCGTTCATCATCGATTTGGCCCCGGCCATCCACTTGAGTCCGACGGCTCGCGGATTGACCGAGTTCGTGTAGACCCCGATGCCGGTGACGATGTTCGTGCCGCCTCTTGGGGCCTCGATGACCGGCTTGGGTTCGCCTTCGCCTTGGAAGGCAGGCGTATTGTCCGGCAGGTTGATCACGGTGGCGGACGGGTGCAGGCCGATCAGCACCGTGTCCGGCCGGAGCGTCAGCGTGTCGCTGACGCAGTACCAGCCCATGGGCAGATAGAGCGTTCGGTGTTGGGCAATCGCCTTCTTGAAGGCTGCGGTGTCGTCGGTTTTGCCGTCGCCGGTGACTCCGAGCGTTCGGACGTTGACCCATGTCGCCGGGGCGGGCAGGGCGGGGATATCCGAGGCTGCCGGCGCGGGCAGGGCGGTCACATCGCGTGCCTCGACCCTGGTCTTGATCTGCCGCGCGGCGCCCATACCTTCGATGTGCAGGCCGTGGCAGAACTGCTCGACCATGTATACCGCCCCGGTGCCCGGTACGGTCTTTCCGCTCTCGCGGAAGCTCGCCAGGGTCGGCACGTCCTTGCAGGTGACGTTCTGCAGGTTGATTTGAGTTCGGGCGCTGTTCTCATTTCCGATGATTAAGGCCGGGCCGGCGATGTTCTCGAAGCAGGCGTCACTGATCCAGAGCTCGTCCGCCTTGCCGGGGGCTGTCGCGACGGCGGTCGGCACAGTTGTGAAGCGGGGGCGCACGATCGTGAGGCCACCCTCGTCGGATGCGATGGCAGCTTGGCTCTGTCCCTCGAACGTGCAGTCGATTACGAGGATGGGCCAGCCCGGCGCGGATCGTCTCGTCGTGATGCCGTATTGGCCACCGTGGAAGTGGAGATCCTCGACCTCGTTGCCGATGTCCTCGATTCCGGCTCGGGCCGAGCCGAGACGGAAGTCCATATGGGCGAGATAGCAGTGCTGAGCCACGTGGAAGCGAACGCCGACCGCGGCGGGGTTGCCGGGGGCGATCTCGATGTCGATGTTGCTCATCGCGCTGTAGAAGGTGCCGGGATTGCCGTCCGACGGGGGTCCGCCGGCATTTCTGCCTTGCCCGCCGGAGAAGAAGAACATGTACCTGTCGGTCCCTTCCTGAAACCCCGGCGTGTTCTCGCTCAGCGTAAAGACCGGCCGGCTGTCCCCGTAGCCGATCAGGCGGACGCCCGGCCAGACGTAGACGGTTTTCGTGAGCCGGTAGGTACCGTCAGGGATGAATAGGATGCCGCTTCCACCGACCTTGTCGATGGCCTGCTGGACGGCGTCCGAGTCGTCCGCGACACCGTCGCCATGCACGGGGAACTCGGGCTGCGCCAGGTAGACGGCCGCCGGGTCGTCCAGGCGCACCGTGTAGAACGAGGCCGCGCCGAGAAGCCCCGGTGACAGGACGATGCTCGCGAAGACGAACCAAGCCGATATGGATTTGCAGACCATGTCGCGTCCTCCTCAATCGAAGGAAGGGTCCTATTCGTCCTATAGGTCCCATAGGACCGATAGGACGAATAGGACCTATGGGACGCGCGACGACGCGCCTATGCCTTGCCCTTGGCGGCTCTGGCCTTTCGGATGGGCCTCTGCTGGACGTACCGGCTGATGTTGCGGATCGCCTGGCGGAGTCGCTGCTCGTTCTCGACCAGGGCGATACGGAAGCAGCCCTCGCCGTTTTCGCCGAAGGCCCGGCCGGGGGAAATGGCGACCTCCGCATGCTCGATGAGGTCCATCGCGTATTCGATCGAGCCTCGGCCGTTGAGGTGTTCCTCGGCGGCTTTGGTCCAGACGAACATGCTGGCGCGGGGCTTGTCCACCTGCCAGCCGAGACGCTGGAGACCGTCGCAGACGACATCCCGTCGGATCTGATACTTGGCGTTCTGGGCGTCGATGTCCTTGTCGCAGTGTCGCATCGCGATGATGCCGGCGATCTGGATCGCCTGGAAGATGCCGTAATCGTAGTAGCCCTTGATCGTCGCGAGGTAGTCGATCATTTGCTTGTTGCCCGCCACGAATCCAACGCGGAAGCCCGCCATGCTGTAGGGCTTGCTCATTGTCGTGAACTCGACGCCGACGTCCTTGGCGCCCTTCGTGGCCAGGAAGCTGGGGGCCTTGTAGCCGTCGAAGAGGGTCTCGCCATAGGCGAAATCGTGGATGACCTGGAACTTGAAGTGCTTGGCCAGATCGACGACCGGCTCGAAGAAGCCCGGATCGACCGTCATGGCGGTCGGGTTGTGCGGATAGTTCAGGATCAGCAGCTTGGGCTTGGGGAACAGATGCTCGCACACCATCGCGATGGTGTTGAGGAATTTCTCGTCGTTGCCCAGCGGGACCGTGATGACGTTGCCGCCTGCCAGGATGACGCCGTAGTTGTGGATGGGGAAGGCCGGGTCGGGCACGATGGCGGTGTCGCCGGGCCCGAGCATGGCCAGGCACATGTGGCTGAACCCCTCTTTCGACCCGATGCAGGCGAGGACCTCGGTGTCCGGGTCGAGATCGACGTTCCACTTGCGGGCGTACTTCTTGGCCATTTCGCCGCGGAGATTCTTGATGCCCTTGGAGGCGCTGTAGCGATGATTGCGCGGATCCTTGGCAGCCTCGCAGAGCTTCTCGATCACGATCTGCGGGGCGGGGTCCATGGGGTTGCCCATGCCCAGGTCGATGATGTCGGCCCCTTGCTGCCGATGGGCGTGCCGCAGCGCGTTGAGACGTCCAAACAGATAAGGCGGCAGACGGGTAACCCGCTGCGCCGGTTCTATGCGATATTCGTCGTTGTTGCTGCTCTTCTTCATAGCTATCGAAACCTGTAGTCGTTCATTATTCATCACCGGTCCGGGCGTCGAGACTCCTGCCCGACCGACATAACCCCGCATTTTATCACGCCGGGCGCCAATTGTAAAATTTCACACGTCGGAATTGTGCCAGTTATCCCAAATTGTCGGAGAGTCTGTGTTGACCGATTGCCACCATTGTCTTTCGGCCGGGATGCGTTTGCGCCTGCAATCATTCCGGCGAGAAGCCCGCAAAACGTTCGCAGGATCAATCAAGACCTTGCAGAGAGGCGGCAGCATCGGGTACACTGACAATTTTCGGGATCGACGAGCCGAAGGCTTGGACCCGGTCACGGCGTCAACTGTCCGGGCGGTCCCGTGGGAGGTTCTTGACGCAGGAGGTGATCTCGCGATGGATGTGGCGACGGATCGGCTCGGCGGCGGGAAGCCTGAAGTGGAACCGGTGCAAAACAAGTCTCAGCTATTCGAAGCAGGGCTGCCCTCGAGTCTGGAAGAGGCGGCGCTGTTGATGTTCGCTTTGTCCTTCGGACCGCTGTCGAAGAACGACCTGGCCAGGGCGCTCAAGCAGGTCGGGATGACCATGCGCGACGGCTCGGGGATCACGATCCAGAAGCTGTCGGTCTGCGTCCAACGCCTGAAGGAAAAGCGTCAGATCGTCTCTGTCGGCTCGGACCCGGCGGCCTGTCCGCCCGAGGTCCGCACGGCCGTCATCGAGACGGCCCGCAACAAGGGGTGGCTCCATCGATTTGCCGTGTCACTGCAGCGGGCGGTGCCCGGCCAGGTCGGCACGGATTCCTGGGAGTATAAGTGGGGCAGGAGGCGGTTCGTCTCGTTCTTTCACGCATGCCGGGACGTCTTTCTGGCCCTGGAGGACAACGATCAGGACGAGCTCAAACGCCTGGCCGGGCTGTGCAGCCAGGATGAGCGGGTCTCCTCGCTGGTCGATGTTCTGCTTGTCGTCTGTATGGACCCGTTCCAGCCGGCCTGCGTGGAGCGGCTGGTCCCCCAGTATCGCGACCTGGTTCTCTCCGCGGGCCTGCATCAGCAGACGGTGCGATTGCGGTTGAATCATCCGATTTTCGCCTACGCGCGGACCTGGCTTGCCGCCAATCGCCGGGATCTGGACAGGTCCCTCCTGGAGCGATGCGTCATCCACATCGCAGAGCGGGATATCCTGGCGGGGGACCTCCCCTCGGCTCGTGCCATCCTGGAGGAATTCCCCGACCTGGAAACCGCGATCGTTCGAGGCATGCTGGAGTTGCTCTCGGGGCGGATTGATGAGGCTCGACTGGCCTACGAGCAGGCGCAGCGTCATGTGGGCAAGAGCAAGGGCGCCCAGGTGGACCACCTCACGAGCTTCCCGGCCTTCCTCCATGCCCTGTTGCTGGTGCAATCCGATCGATTCGAGGATCGCCAGCAGGCCCGAACCTGGCTGACCTGGCTGGAGGCGAACAGGAACTACACGGGCTACCGCCAGGCCTACCATCTTCTGGCGGAGCTGCTGCTGTGGTATGAAGGCCACAACGCCGCCAACGACTTGTTTGGCATGGGCTTGAGCACGTACGGCGGCGAGGCCCCGCTGATCCGCGTCTGCACTTGCCTGATGCAATTGCTGTACTGGCTCTACAGCTCGCAAACGAAGGCGATGAAGACCCCCAAGAACACCCTCCGCGGCGACATCGAGACCTGCCTGCGAGAGTGCGAGGAGAATGGGGCCCACTGGCCTGCGATGCAGATCTCGCGCCTGATGGGCAAGCTGGGCATGAACCTGCCGGACTATGCGGCCCAGGCCGATGCCTTCTTCCAGGACAGCGGGGTCAAAGACCTGTCGGAGCTCTGGGCCGTCAAGGAAATCTGGGAGAGCCGAGTGACAGCCTTGGAGCAGCTCCTCCGCGATGCCGAGCACGCCGAAAACCGGCTGCCGGACGCCTCTCGCCGTCTGGTGTGGAAACTTCGCGACTGGGGACAAAAGGTACTGGTGATCCCGGTCGAGCAGAAGCGGACCAAAACGGGAGCCTGGACGAAGGGCCGTGAGATCGGCATTTCTCGGCTGGTCGAGCGGAGTCGGGAGGATCTGGATTTCCTGACCGACCAGGACAAAGCCGTTCTGGCGGCCATCACGATCAAGCAGGACTACTATGACATGGTCTACCGGCTGGACCCCGGCCTGGCCTTGCAGGCTCTGGCAGGACACCCCAATGTCTTCTGGGAGGATGCCCCGCAACTGCCGGTGGAGATCGTGTCGGGCAAGCCGGAGGTGCAGATCGTGCCCAAGGGGGAGCGGCTCTGCGTCTGCATGGATCCGTATCCCGATCCGGACCTGCACGATGCGGCGACCGCAAGCTTCATCGTCAGGGAATCGCCGACCCGCGTGCGGGTTGTGGTGTTCGAGCCGGTGCACATGAGGATGGCCGAGATCCTCGGCCCGGATGGTGTGGCGATTCCGAGAGACCACTCGGAGCAGGCTCTGAACCGGTTGCACGGTCTGTCCCGGCACGTCGCCATCCAGTCGGACGTGGCCCTGGCGGCCGCGGATGCCGAGATCGTCGAGCCGGACTGCCGGCCCCGGTTGCGTCTGCAGCGCCTGGAGCAGGGCCTGCGGGCCGAGATGGTCGTCATCCCGCTGGGCGGCCAGTCGCAGCGTGCGTTCGCGCCCGGCATCGGCAATCCGCACCTGGTCGAATTCACGGGCGGCAAGACCCTTCAGACCCGCCGGAACATCGCGGAAGAGGCCGAACGAGCCGCTCGTGCGTTGGATGTTGTCGAGATCCTGGATCCCGAGGGGGACAGGAATTACGTCTGGACGCTGGATGATCCCGAGGAGGCCCTCGAACTCCTGGAGAAGTTGCAGGCGGTGCCCGCAGAGGTTCTGACCGTGGAATGGCCCAAGGGCGATCCCATCACGGTCCGCTCGCTCTCGCCGCAGCAGTTCCGCCTCTCGATCCACTCGGCCCAGGACTGGTTCGAGGTCAAGGGCGAGGTGCAGGTGGACAAGGACCTCCTGATCCAGATGCGGACCCTGCTGGACGAAATCGAGGACGGCGACAAGCGATTCATCGCCTTGGGCAAGGACCAGTACGTGGCCCTGACGCGACAACTGCGAAAGCAGCTCCAGTGGCTTGCGGCGGGCGGCCAGTTCGCGGGCAAGGGCAACACGCTTCGCGTGCATCCGCTGGCGGCTATCGGCCTGGAGCAATGGAAAGACGAGATCGGCGAGTTCCAGACGGATGCGAAGTTCGACGCCCACATCGAGCGGATCCGAGCGGTCGAAACGTACCAGCCGGCGATCCCTTCGACGCTCCAGGCGACATTGCGTCCATACCAGGTGGACGGTTTCGTCTGGCTGGCCCGCCTGGCCGAATGGGGCGTCGGCGCGTGTCTGGCCGACGACATGGGCCTGGGCAAGACCATCGAGGCCCTGGCCCTGATCCTCCACCGAGCGTCGCAGGGACCGACCCTGGTCGCCGCGCCCACCAGCGTCTGCGCCAACTGGGTCTTCGAGGCGCAGCGTTTCGCGCCGACCCTGCGTCCGATCCGTTTCGGCATCGGCGATCTCGGCCGGCGGGAAGACGTCCTCAAAGCCGTCGGGCCCTTTGACCTCGTGATTTGCTCGTACACGCTGCTCCAGCAGGAGGCCGACGCGATCAAGGATGTGCAGTTCGCGACGATTGTCCTGGACGAGGCCCAGATGATCAAGAACGCCGCGACGAAGCGGTCGTCGGCTGCGATGAACCTCACCGGCGGCTTCCGCATGATCTGCACCGGAACGCCCATCGAGAACCGGCTCGCGGAGCTCTGGAACCTGTTTCGCTTCATCAATCCCGGCCTGCTCGGCTCGGAGGAGCGATTCCGCGAGCGGTTCGTCCGACCCATCGAAGGCGGTCGCGACCCGCACGCCAGCCACATCCTCAAGGCCATCGTGCAGCCCTTCATCCTTCGACGGACCAAGTCCCAGGTGCTCGAAGACCTGCCGCCGCGGACCGAGGTGATGCGCATGGTCGAGCTGAGCCCCGAAGAGCAGGCTTTGCACGAATCGTTGCGTCAACGCGCCCTGGAGAAACTCGAAGGCGTGCGGGGCATGGACAAGGGCCATGCCCATATCCAGATTCTCGCGGAGCTGATGAGGTTGCGCCGCTGCTGCTGCAATCCCCGGCTCGTCATGCCCAACTGCGGCCTGACGGGCTCCAAGCTCGAAGCCTTCGCGGAACTGGTGGACGAATTGCTCGAAAACCAGCACAAGGCCCTCGTCTTCTCCCAGTTCGTGGATCACCTGACGCTGCTCCGCGAGCACCTGGACGAACGGAAGATCCGCTACCAGTACCTCGACGGCGCAACGCCCGCCAAGACCCGCCAAAAGCGGATCGACGCCTTCCAGAATGGCGAGGGCGACCTGTTCCTGATCTCGCTCAAGGCCGGCGGGCTGGGCCTGAACCTGACGGCCGCCGACTACGTGATCCACATGGACCCCTGGTGGAACCCGGCGGTCGAGGACCAGGCGTCCGACCGCGCGCACCGCATCGGCCAGACCCGTCCGGTCACGGTCTATCGCCTGGTCGCCGCCGACACGATCGAAGAGAAGATCGTCCAGCTCCATCACGCCAAGCGGGACCTGGCGGACTCCCTCCTCGAAGGCACCGACACCGCCCACACCCTCACCGCCGACGAGCTGATCGACCTGCTCCGCAACCGCTGAGCCACAAAAAGTGAAGCCAAGTGCATTATTAGGCGATAAATATGTAATGGCCTTATCGATTTGTGGTGATACGATGTGTGGTATGTTTGACCGATGGTACGCCAACTCGTTGCAGGAGAAGATCAAGCGACCCTATGTACACTTGATCTTTGGTGCCCGTCAGACCGGCAAGTCGACGCTCCTGCGTTCTGTTCTTCCGCGGAATGCATTGGTGTTTGACCTTGCCGATCCACTGGAGCGATCGCGTCTGCTGGCCAACCCGGAGGTGTTCAGTCAGGCCTGCCGTGCCTTGCCCCTCGACGGCGGGGGGCAGACGGTGTTTGTTGATGAAGTCCAAACCGTGCCGGCGCTGTTCGACGCGGTCCAGAGCTTGTATGACTCTGACAAAGACCGCTGGCGGTTTGTTCTGTGCGGCAACTCGGCTCGCCGGCTTCGCAAAACAGGCGTGAATCTGTTGCCCGGGCGGAGCTTCCTGCATCGGCTGTATCCTCTGACGCTTGCGGAACATCCGCCGCTGACCGTTCCAGCCGGGCATGCAGCGCTCTCCTCTGTCTTGTCCTGGTCGGACGATTGGGTGTCTGCGAACCCGTTTCCCGCCTGGGACCTGGGAGAACGCCTGGCATACGGGGCGTTGCCGGGCATCGTTGCTGCGGAAAAGTCCGACCGGGCGGAACTGCTCAAAGCTTTTGCTGCCGTGCATCTGGAGGAGGAAATCCGCCGTGAGACTCTGGTGCGAGATTGGGGTGGATTTGTTCGGTTTCTCCAGTTGGCGGCGAGAGAATCGGGCCAGATTGTCAACTACGCGGCGATCTCACAGGAGGTTGGCATTTCCCTGCACACAGTCAAGAACCATTACCAGCTTCTGGAGGACATGTTCGTCGGCTTCCGGGTACCGGCCTACAGCCGCAGTCCCCGCAAGAATTTGCTCTCCACGCCGAAGTTCCTGCTCTTTGACCTGGGAGTGCGCAATGCAGCGGCAGGCCTGACACCATCCGAGGAGTTGGTCAAGGTGAACCCGGGGCCGTTGTTCGAGCAGTGGGTGGGGATCGAGTTGTGGATTCGCCTTCAGTACCTGGGCGAGGGCACTCTCTACTACTTGCGGACCCGCGACGGGGCCGAAGTGGACTATATCATCGAGCGAAACGAGACGTTGACGGCGATAGAAGTCAAGTGGACGCAAAACCCGGCTGTGTCAGACGTTCGCCATCTGGTGACCTTCCTGAATGAACACCCTGATCGGCCGGGACAGGGGTATGTGGTGTGCCGGTGTGACCGCCCGCTCCGACTGCACGAGCGAGTCACCGCAATACCCTGGTTCTGCCTGTGACCGGGTGAATGGGTCGGTTAGGTGGTGTGGTTGTCTTCCGCGTCGAACCCGGGTCGGCGGAAGGCTCGGGCGTTGGGGAAGGCGGCTTCGACCTGTCGTAGCAGGCGTTTGAGCGTGGCCAACGAGAAGATGGCGTCTTCGTGATCGGGGAAACGGTTCAAGAGGGTCCCCCACGCCGCGATGGAACGCTCGATGCCGATGAGGGCCACCTTGGCCGAGCCGTCGGCGTCTTCCTGGAAGGACTCGATACCCTCCAACCTGGCACGGATGGCCCCGCTCGCCGCCCGGCAGAGCTTGACCCAGATCTGGGGCTGGTACCAGCGAATGATCTCCAGGCAGTCGCGGATGCCCGCCGCGTCGTCGCCCGGTTCGACGCCGGGGCTGCCGGTATGGGGGAGGGATTCCGCCTTGCCACTTTGGTTGTCGAGAAGACCTTCGTTCAGAGTGAGCCAGTTATCGACCAGGTCAACGTATCTCCTCGCGGTCCGGCTGCACGACTGCGACTGCGCCGCCTCGTGGATCTCCTCCTGCTCGCGGATGCCCTCTTCGAGTTCTTCTTCGTCGAGGTCGAAATCCATCTCTTCGATCTGCTCCTCGACCCTCTCCATCGTGGCCTCGAAGGTCTCGTGCAGCTTGTCCCAGAACGCCTCGTTCTCGATGTCCCGCGACCGGGAGTTGCCGGCCTCCTCCTCCTGGCCCATCGCGTAGTTCATGCACCGCGCGGTGAATGGACACCGTTCGCACCACCGGTCGCAATAGTTGTAGACGCCGGAAATGAACCTCGGGTCTCTGGCCATCTCTTCGAATCGGTCTGCGTCCATCGTATCGATCCCCACGATGTCTTTGTAACTCAGATCTCACCGTCAATTCGCCGGCAATCGTGCGACGAACTCGTAGCTTCCGGATTCGACCTCGAAGACCGCGTAGTTGTCTTCGAGGCGCAGGAACTTCGCGTGGCCGCCCACGTGGAGGTAGTCGGGCCCTTCCGTGATCGCTGTCTGCCTGTCGCTCGGGACGTAGACGGTCGCGGTCGTGTTCACGGGCACCGCGACTTTCAGCGTGATCTTGTTGTCTCGGACTTCCCAGTCGCTTCGGATCGTGCCGTACATGGACTCATGCTCGGCGCGGACCCAGGTGACATCGCCCAGCAGTTGCGGTTTGATGACGAAGTGCTTGAAGCCGACCGCCGCCGGATCGGGCAGGATGCCGCCGAGCACCTGGTAGAACCAGGCGCTGATGTGTCCGAACATGATGTGGTTTCGGGAGGCTTCGCCGTCCCATTGCTCCCAGAGCGTGGTGGCGCCTTCTCCGAGCCAGCGGCCCCAGCTCGGGTAGCGGGTCTGGGTTGCCATACGATAGACCACGTCGGCCCGGCCGCCGGCGGTCAGGCAGTCGATGAGGTACTTCGTGCCCAGAATGCCGGCGTCGAGGAGGCCGTCGTTCTTCTCGATCATGGCAACGAGATTGTCGAGCACTCGCTGCCGCTCCTGCGGCGGGACGAGCCCATGATACAAGGCACAGCTCATGGCGGTCTGCGTGCCGCCGTCGTAGACGCCGGAATCCTTCTGGAAGAACTCCCGATTGAACGCGTCGCGGATCTGCAGGGCCAGGTCGCCGTACTTTCTGGCGTCCTCGGTCTTGCCCAGCATCGCGGCGGTCTTCGAGACGATCAGCGCATCGCGATAATAGTAGCCGGTCGAGGTCACCTTCTCCGGCGTCTTGGACTTC
>JBDKRX010000228.1:0-21138 GCA_039683175.1 Phycisphaerales bacterium | reverse complement strand
GTCCCGCTATCCATTTGGCGCCGTGGCCGGCCCGGGTGAGGGTGTGGCCCTGGGCATCGACATGTCACATCCGGCGTTCTTCCGTGCGGGCTACAATGCCGGGACGCAAGAGTTGTTCCTGGCCTATGACATCGGCCTTGCCCCCGAGAAGCCGGTCGCCCATCTGCGGTTCTGCAAGTTCCACTTCGACCCGGCATGGGGTTTTCGCGCAGCGCTCTCGCGGTTCTACGAGCTGTTCCCCGAGCAATTCGCCTGCCGGATTCCGCAGCAGGGCCTCTGGATGCCGTTCGCCAAGATCAGCGACGTGAACGATTGGCAGGACTTTGGGTTCCGGTTCAAGGAAGGCAACGACGAGACCGCCTGGGACGACGGCCACGACATCCTCACGTTTCGCTACACGGAGCCCATGACGTGGTGGATGTCCATGAAGGATGGTGTGCCCCGCAACCTGGACGAAGCCCTGGCTGAGGCGAAGCGGCTCGCCGACGAGCGCAAGGACCCGCATGCCCAGGCCCTGTTCACCAGCGGTTTTCACGATGAGACGGGCCAATTCGCCGCGAGGCTGCTCGACACGCCGTGGTGCAACGGCGCGGTCTGGAGCATGAACTCGATGCCCGGCGTCGCTGGCGATGCGACCGATTTCAAGAACAAATGGAACGCGAGCCTGCGCGAGGAGTTGTACGGACCCGGCCGTAGATCGACTCTGGATGGGGAGTACATCGATTCGAGCGAAGGATATGTCACGAACGAGCTGGATTTCCGCCGGGAGCATTTCGGCGCCGCCCAAACGCCGTTGACCTTCTCGCTCGACGAGCGCGAGCCGGCGGTCTTTCGCGGCCTGATCGCGTTCGAATACGTCCGCGCGATCGCCGAGGATGTCCACGGGTTGGGCCGGTACATGATGGCCAATGGGACGCCGGGCGGCCTGTGCTGGCTTGCGCCCATGCTGGACGTGCTGGGCACGGAGACCGACTGGAATCCGGGCGACTCCTGGCGTCCGATGTCCGACTCCGAGTTGCTCTATCGTCGGGCGTTGTGCAAGGGCAAACCCTACTGCTTCCTGATGAACAGCGAGTTCGAGCGTTTCTCGTACGGCCATGTCGAGAGGTATATGAAGCGGTCCCTTGCCTACGGCATGTTCCCTGGCTTCTTCAGCCATAATGCCTCCCAGGGCCACTACTTCACCCGGCCCGAGCTCTATGAGCGGGATCGGCCGCTTTTCAAGAAGTATGTGCCGCTGTGCAAGCGGGTCGCAGAGGCGAGCTGGGAGCCGGTGACGCTCGCCCGCTCGGATCGGGATGGGGTCCGCGTCGAGCGGTATGGCGACCGATACCTGACGGTTTTCAACGACACCGACCGGCGGCAGGCCGTGTCCGTCACGATCGAGATGAAAGCGGACGACGCCGTCACGGACCTGGTCGGCGGGCGGCGGATCGGCCTCACAAATGGCAAGATCGCACTGACGCTCGATCCCGAGGACGTTGCGGTCTTGCGGATGCTCGAAGATTGACGGCGACGGCGAAAACAGGTATTACAGGCCAAAAGTGTGAAGTTTGAAGTGTGAGGTTTGAAGCAGGAGCAGTCCTCTTCGCACTTGACGCTTCGAACTTGAAACTTCACACTTCGAGAGTAGAGTCGAACCATCAACCTTCGAGAACCACGGAGTTTCGCATGAAACTGCATGGCATCGACATCGCGATCGTGCTCGCGTACCTGCTGAGCGTCAGCCTGATTGGCGTGCTGCTGAGCCGGCGGGCATCGAAGAACCTCAACTCCTATCTCCTCGGCGGCAAGGAGTTGCCCTGGTATCTGTTGGGCCTCTCGAACGCCTCGGGCATGTTCGACATCTCCGGCACGATGTGGCTCGTGACGATCATGTTCGTCTACGGTCTCAAGAGCGTCTGGCTGCCGTGGCTGTGGCCGACGTTCAACCAGATCTTTCTGATGATGTTCCTGTCCGCGTGGCTGCGGCGGTCTAATGTCACGACCGGCGCCCAGTGGATCGGCACCCGATTCGGTCAGGGCGTCGGGGCCCAGTTGTCGCACACGGTCGTGGTGGTTTTCGCCATCATCGGCTGCCTGGGTTTCATGGCCTACGGCTTCATCGGCCTGGGCAAGTTCATCCTGATCTTCGTGCCCTGGGAGGTTGTCTCGCCATACGTGCCATTCGATGTCCCGGCGCAGTACGTGCCGCACATCTACGGCCTGGCGTTCACGATTGTCGCGGTCTTCTACACGATCCTCGGCGGCATGCGGAGCATCGTGCTGGCCGACCTGGTGCAGTACATCATCATGACCGTCTCGGCCGTGATTATCGCGGGCATCGCCATGCGGGAGCTTTCGTCGCACGCGCTGGTCGTGCCGGAAGGCTGGCACAATCCCTTCTTCGGGTGGAAGCTCGACCTGGATTGGTCGACGATCATCGCCGATGTGAATGACAAGATCGCCAGCGACCAGTTCTCGTGGTTCACCATCGTCATGATGCTCATGCTGTTCAAAGGGATCGGGGCCAGCGCCGCCGGCCCGGCCCCCAACTACGACATGCAGAAGATCCTCTCGACCCGCAATCCCCGCGAGGCCGCGATGATGAGCGGCTTCGTCTCGGTGGTCCTGTTCCCTGTGCGGTACCTGATGATCGCCGGCTTCACCGTGCTGGGGTTGCTGTACTATGAGAGACTGAACCTGATGGCCACGGGCAAGCTCGACTTTGAGCAGATCCTGCCCTCAGCGATCAACCAGTTCGCGCCGGTGGGCCTGATCGGCTGCCTGCTGGCGGGGCTCCTCGCGGCGTTCCTCGGCACCTTCTCCGGCACGTTGAACGCCGCCCAGGCCTACATCGTGAACGATCTGTACCTCAAGTACATCCAGCCTGACGCGGGGAATCGTCGGGTGGCGGTCATCAACTACACTGTGGGCGTGGTCATCGTGGCTGTCTCCATCGTGTTGGGCATCTTCGCCCAGGATGTCAACAGTCTGTTGCAGTGGATCGTCTCGGGTCTCTACGGCGCCTACGTTGCCTCCAACCTGCTCAAGTGGTACTGGTGGCGGTTCAACGGGCACGGCTACTTCTGGGGCATGGTCGCAGGCCTTGTCCCGGCCCTGATCTTCCCAAAGGCGAAAGTCCTGGCAGACCTGGTCCATTTGAATCCCTCCTCGGGGGTCTATCACCTGGCCCAGCTTCTGGAGAGCACGCTGGCGTTGTACTGGTTCCCGGTGCTGTTCGCGTTGTCGCTGGTCGGCTGCCTGATCGGGACGTATGCCACGAAGCCGACGGATGAAAAGACGCTCATCGCCTTCTATCGCAACGTCCGGCCGTGGGGCTTCTGGGGACCGGTCCGCGAGAAGGTCCTGGCCCTGGACCCGAGCTTCCCGGTGAACCGCGGCTTCCGTCGGGACATGTTCAACGTCGTGGTCGGGACGATCTGGCAGACTTCGCTGGTCCTGCTGCCGATGTACGTCGTGCTGCTGAACTGGCGGGGCGCAGGGATCGCCGCCGGCGTTGTCGTCGTGACCTCGGTGGTTCTCAAGAAGAGCTGGTACGATACGCTGGGCACAGAGACCGAGCCCGCGGTGTGTTGATCTGCCCATAGGTCCTATCGGTCCCATGAGTCCTATTGGCTTTCGTCATTGGAAGGATGTGTACTATGTCGCTTGATCGCGCGTTTGGATGGTTGCGGGGTCTTCCAATTCCGATCCGGTGGTTTCCCTTGCTGGTCGTCGTGGCGGTATGTCTGGCGTGCACCGCCCAGCCGCAGCGGCAGGGCGGCGCGCAGGGGTTCGACAATTTCATCCGCCGCGACGGCGACGTGCTGAGGGATGGCGACCGCGTCTTCCGATTTCTTTCGTTCAACATCCCGAACCTGCACTACGTCGAGGACGATATGCGTTTCGATTGCGGCATGCCGTTCCGCCTGCCCGATCAGTTCGAGATCGACGACGCACTCGGGACCATCGAGCAGATGGGCGGGCAGGTCGTCCGCTGCTACACGCTGTCGCTCAAGAAGCCGGGCGATCCGGCCAGTCTGCCGCGATACATCCTTGGGCCCGGACAATTCAATGAAGACGCCTTCACGGCCCTCGACCGGGTGATTGCGACGGCCCACCGGCATCATGTCCGCCTGATCCTGCCGTTCGTGGATCAGTGGAGCTGGTGGGGCGGCACGGCCGAGTTGGCGGGCTTCCGGGGCAAGAAGGGCGAAGAGGTCTGGACCGATCCGCAGTTGATCCAGGATTTCAAGGACATCATCACGTTCGTGCTCAATCGCGTGAATACCGTTACGGGCGTCCGCTACCGTGACGACAAGGCGATCCTGGCTTGGGAGACGGGCAACGAGCTGCGCTCGCCGCCGGAATGGGTCAGGCAGATTGCGGCGCACATCAAGAGCCTCGACTCGAATCACCTGGTTCTCGACGGGACGCAGCGGGAGGTCCTGCTTCAATCGTCGCTGGACGATCCGAGCGTCGATTTCGTGACGACGCACCACTACGAGAAGGACCCGCGTGCGATGATCGCCCATGTTCGCGAGAGCGCAAAGATGGCAAGAGGCAAGAAGCCCTATTTCCTGGGTGAATTCGGTTTCCTGAGCACCGACGCCCTTTGCGCCGTCATGGACGCTGTTGCAGAAGAGAACCTGTCCGGCGCCTTGCTCTGGAGCCTGCGATACCGGTCGCGCGAGGGCGGCTTCTACTGGCACCATGAGCCCGCCGGCGGGGACTACTTCAAAGCCTACCATTGGCCCGGCTTTCCCATCGGTGAGAAGTTCGACGAACGCGGGCTCATGCGGCAGGTGCGCCAGCGAGCGTTCGCGATCCAGGGCATGACGCCGCCGTTGCTACCGAAGCCGGCAGCGCCGAGACTCCTGTCGGCGACCGAGGGTGGCCTGTTGGCTTGGCAGGGCACCGTGGGGGCCGAGTGCTATGATGTCCAGCGGGCGGAAGCCTCTCAAGGACCGTGGACCACTGTCGGAACGGGCGTCTGCGAGGCCCAGGTTCAGTATCGTCCCCTGTTTGCGGATACATCGGTCCAACCGGGCAGGCAGTATCGCTATCGAGTCATTGCCCGCAATTCGTCTGGCTCGTCCGAGCCGTCGAATGTGGTTGGGCCGGTCCGCGTGACGCATCGCACGCTGGTCGATGAGTTGTGGAACGATTCGAGGATCTTCCTGAAAGAGGGCAAGCTCGCGTTCGCGGAGAACGAGGCCCGTAAGTTCAAGGAGGATTGCCACCGGCTCGCGGGCATCGCCAAGAGCGCTGTCGTATACCGCGCCCCGGGCGGCATCGGCGAGGTGCGGGCGTTTGTCTTCACCCAGTCCGACCAGCCGGCGGTGCGCATCCTCTTCTCGAAGGACAGCCAGAAGTTTGAGCCGGTGGATGTTGCAGTAGCTTCTACCCGCGTGCAAGGTGACGATGCCTATGGCTCGTGGAAGGCGCAGCTCTGCTCGGCGAGACCCGGCGCAGCGGGCGTTGACTACGTGAAGATCGAGTTTGCGGCCGAGGCGCAGCTTTCGAGAGTCGAGATCGATGAGACCCGAGTGGACTGACGAACAGTTTGTTGCGAGTGTTCGCCAGGAACTGCTCGAGGACATCCTGCCGTTCTGGCGCGGTCGTACCGTCGATGAACGGCGGGGCGGCTTCATCGGCCAGATGTCCAACGATCTTCGCGTGCAGGACGATGCGCCCAAGGGCCTGATCCTCAACGCTCGCATCCTGTGGTCGTTCAGCGCCTTCTATCGTTACACGCACGACGACAGGGATCGAGTCCTGGCGCAGCGGGCCTACGAGTACCTGACCGACCATTTCCTGGACCAGCAGTACGGCGGGTACTTCTGGGAACTCGATCCGAGCGGAACCGTGCTCGACGACAAGAAAAAGATCTACGGCCAGGCGTTCTGCATCTACGCCTTGGCGGAATACTATCGCACGTTCAATGAATCCCGCGCGTTGCGTCAGGCGGTCGAGGTCTTCGATCTCATGGAAGCCCATGCCGACGATGAGGAATATGGCGGGTATTTCGAGGTCATGTCACGCGACTGGCGCCCCTGCGAGGACATGCGGCTCAGCGACAAGGACATGAACGAGAAGAAGTCCATGAACAATCACCTGCACGTCCTGGAGGGCTACACGAATCTGCTGCGGGTGTGGCTTCCCTCGTCACGGGGTCGTTTGACGCCCGGTGTCGAGAATGAGGAACGAAAACGCGATGTTCTCGCCGTGAGCCTCCAGGATTTGATCGACGTCTTCCGGCGGCACATCGTCAATCGAGAGCAGACCCATTTCCAGCACTTCTTCGACGAGGTCTGGACGCCCCGGTCCGACAGTTACACCTTCGGCCACGACATCGAAGGTAGTTGGCTGCTGTGCGAAGCGGCGGAGGTGCTCATGTTGCGAGGCCTTTCCGACGGGCGGGATGCACTCGTTTCCCCTGCGGAGAAACACGAGCAGGAGACCCTCGCCACGAGACTGACAACGGAGGTGCGCAGCCTTGCGGCGAAGATGGCTCGCTCGGCGCTTGACGAGGGGCTCGACAAGGACGGCGGCCTGTTCTACGAGGGTCGCGACGGGCAGATCGTCAATCCGAACAAGGAATGGTGGCCGCAGGCGGAAGCGGTCGTTGGTTTCTGGAACGCCTGGCAACTCAGCGGGGACGCCGCGTTTCGCGATGCCGCTGTGCGATGCTGGCAGTTCATCAAGGACAAGGTCGTGGACCACGAGCGAGGCGAATGGTTCTGGTGCATCCGACCCGACGGCACGCCCGACCCGGACCAGCCCAAGGTCTCTGCCTGGAAAGGCCCGTACCACAACGGCCGCTGTTGCCTTGAGATGGTGGAGCGAATTCGTAATTTATGATTTGCGATTTATGATTTACTATTTGATTATGCGACAAGGCTCACGAGCCAATCGCAAATGGTAAATCGTAAATAGTAAATCGCAAATCCCAAAGGGGAATCGAGGATGACAGACGAGCAATTCAGTGAACGCGTGCGGAAGCTGTTTTCAGAGCATGAGGCCCTCATCACTCGGCCGAACCGACCCATCGAGGTCAGCAACGGCGTGTTCGAGCGATACAAATACCCTGTGCTGACGGCCGAGCATACGCCGATCTTCTGGCGGTACGACCTGAACCACGCGACGAATCCGCACCTGATGGAGCGGCTTGGCATCAACGCCGCGTTCAACCCCGGAGCAATCGATCTGGACGGCAAGTTCCTGATGGTCGCTCGCGTCGAAGGTGCGGACCGCAAGAGCTTCTTCGCGGTCGCGGAAAGCCCCAGCGGCGTCGACCGATTCCGCTTTTGGGATTACCCGGTCGTGATGCCCGAGACGAGCGATCCGGATGTCAACGTATACGACATGCGTCTGGTCCGGCACGAGGACGGCTGGATCTACGGCCTGTTCTGCACGGAACGCAAGGATCCCACCGCTCCGCGAGGCGACCTCTCGTCCGCTATTGCCCAGTGCGGCATTGCGCGCACGAAGGACCTCAAGACCTGGCAGCGGCTCGACGACCTCAAGACCCGCTCGCCCCAACAGCGGAACGTCGTGCTGCATCCCGAATTCGTCCACGGCAAATACGCGTTCTATACCCGCCCTCAGGATGGCTTCATCGCGGCCGGTTCCGGCGGCGGAATCGGCTGGGCCCTGGCGGACAGCATCGAGCACGCGGTCCTCGGGCAGGAGAAGATCGTCCAGGATCGCAAATACCACACGATCAACGAGGTGAAGAACGGCCTCGGCCCCGCGCCGATCAAGACCGCCGAAGGCTGGCTGCACCTCGTCCACGGCGTGCGGAACACTGCGGCGGGCCTTCGCTACGTGCTCTATGCCTTCATGACCAGCCTCGAAGACCCGAGCCAACTCACGTACGAGCCCGGCGGTTACCTGCTCGCCCCCCAGGGCGAAGAGCGGGTGGGCGACGTCTCGAATGTCACGTTCTCGAACGGCTGGATCGCCCGGCCCAACGGGCAGATCTTCCTGTACTACGCGTCAAGTGACACTCGCTGTCACGTCGCGACGACGACGGTCGAGAAGCTGGTCGACTATTGCACGCACACGCCGGCGGACCCGCTGCGCTCGGCGGCCTGCGTGCAGCAGCGGATCGAGCTGATCCGGCGGAATCTGGAGATCCTGCCGAAACCATAGGAGAGGAGTTCAGAGTGGCGAGGGCGTCCCGCCCTCGTCTTCGAAAAGGAAGAACAAGGGCAAGATGCCCTCGCCACTTCGGATTCTACCTCAATGCTTGCAGGCGAAGCACCGTCAGCGAATAGGCCGGGAACGTGTGCGCGAACGAGGTGCCCACGCTGTTCAACTGACTTATGACCGGGGCCAGCTTCTTCGGCTCGGCCAGCGAGTTCTCGTCGGTGAGTTTTTCGCCCGCCAGGACGGTCGCTATGCCTCGGCGTCCGAGACGCCGGACACCCTCAATCTTGATGAAGGCTGCTCTGGGTTCCGCGGCGCTGTTGACCACTTTCAGGATGATGTCTTCCGGCTTGGCGTCCCGGCTGGAGGTCGCGTACAAGCCCGGCCGCCTGCTCGTCGGCGGCTCCTGGCCGGCGATCTCGACCGGGAGCAGGACGTCGCCGCGATTGAGGCTGAAGAGCTGTTGAACGTAGTAGTTCGGCGTGGCGTAGGACTGGAGGTTGTCGAACCAGATCAAGTCCGGCGTCCACTGCCAGCGGTCCAGATGCCCGAACAGCGGGGCATAGCAGCTCATGGTCACCAAGTCGGCGTTGCGTTCCAGGCCGGTCATGAAAGCTGCTTCTGCCAGGGCGCACCGCCAGTTGTTCCGATTGTCCGGACTGGCAACGCCCACGCTCTGGGCCGCGTATTCGCCCACGAATATCTTCGATCCGCTCCGCTCATAGCTGTCGTAGTGCCCCGCGCTGTCCAAGAACCAGTCGGGGTTACGGTAGAAATGCTCGTCGATGATGTCGGCTTTGAGCTCCTTCAGCTTCTTCTGGAGGAATTCGACCTCCGCGGGTCCGTTCGGGAAGATCTGGGGGTCGGAGCCGGTGGCGCCGATCAGTTGGACCTCGGGGTACTTGTCCTTGAGGGCTTTGACGAAGGGTACGTACCGCTCGATGTACTGCGGTCCCCATTGCTCGTTGCCGACGCCGAGGTACTTGAGGTTGAACGGCTTGGGGTGGCCCATCTCGGCTCGCTTGGCGCCCCAGGCGCTGGTGGCGGGACCATTGGCGAACTCGATCAGGTCGAGGGCATCCTGGAGGTACGGCTGGAGCTGATCGAGTGGGACGAGTTCCTTGGAGTTGAACTGGCAGGCCATGCCGCAGTTGAGGATCGGCATGGGCTCGGCGCCGATGTCCTCGCACAGCAGGAAGTACTCGTAGAAGCCCAGGCCGAAGGTCTGGAAGTAATCCGGCGCGGGGCGGTGCTTGAATTCATCGTTCCACCGGTTGATGATCAGCTTGCGTTCTTCGGGCTTGCCGATCGTGTTCTTCCACTGGTATCGCGTGCTGAGGTAGCGACCCTCAACGATACAGCCGCCGGGGAACCGGAAGAACCCGGGCTTGAGGTCGGCCAGCCACTGCACGAGGTCGGCCCGCAGGCCGTTCGGACGATTCTTCCAGGTCTCTTCCGGGAACAGGGAAATCATGTCCAAATCCGCGGCTGTGTTCGATTTGTCCAGTAGGACACGCAGTCTGGCGTGGGCGTCGGTGGTCGTGGGACGCAAAACCGCCGACTTCTTCGTCCATTTGGCACCGAACCCCGTCACATCGGCCTTTGCCAGAACCTGATTGTCCGCGGTTGTCAGCTCAATACGCAGGGTAGCCTTTGTGTCGCTACGCACGAAGGCCGAGAACACGTATTTCTCGCCCTTGTGGACGCCGATCCCCGAGAAGCCGTCGTTGGCGATGCCATACCCCATTTCGGCATCGGTCGTTGAGATGTGCACGTAGTGAGAATTCGCTGGATTGATCGGGTCCCTGTCCTCGATCTTGACTGTGCCGACCGCCGTTCCCCATGCGTCTTCCTTCCAGCCCATCAGCGGCTCGGGAAACTCGAACGATCGGTTCTTGACCAGCTCGGTATAGAGCCCGCCGTCGGCGCCGAAGTTGATGTCTTCGAAGAAGATGCCATACATCGTGGGACTGATCTTCGCCCCCGGCTTGTCCGCGTGGACGGTCAGTTGGACCTGGCCCAGGGTTGTCGAGCACAGGACGACGCTCAGGACGGCGACGACGCAGCTACGCAGCACGATCCGGTTCATGGCATTCTCCTAAGATGCAGTTGGCCGAGGATTCTTGCGCATCATACCGGCGGCCATTAGACCAGAGAAACGCCACTTCACGCAAGAAACTAACCCCATTGCGATGCCGCCGGGTGAGGTCGGCATTCGATGACGGATTCGACCAGGCCTTGTCCAAGTCCAGACCTTGGCAACATTTCTTCGTAGGGTGCGTACCACGCATCATCCTCCTCAGAAAGGGAACGGTGCATGATACGCACCCTACAGAGACCCGGCTTGCCTTTTCCAAAGAATCACTTGCCCCAACGTTCGGGGATCGGTTCCAGCAGGACCGACCGCCTGCCACCATATTCGTTCTCCGCCGTTCCTACGATACAGCCTCTGTTATTCAAGTCCTCGACGTAGAATCGCTTCATACCATGCACGTACCTATTCAGGGGGATCTGCCCGCGAATAGGATCCCAAAGGTATGATACTGTTTCAAAAGACAAAGAACGCCGAGCGAAGAACCGGTGCCACATGCCTTCCAACAGATTGCGATCTCGCTTCGTGTACGCGATCTGATTCTTGTCGTTGAGTCGGGTCGAGGATAAGTGATCGACCATAGAAGACAGGCGTCTCCAGGTTCCTTGTTGGTCCCGGAAAAGCAAACGGGACTTGGGGCTGCCGCGGTTCTGGATGCCGACCATGCACAAGTTGGCATTTATGCTGCGGAGCCACATGTCCGGTGGGACTCGATCAAGGGGTTTCCACCCGTTTGCATCAAGAAGGAACCAGCGATTGGATGTCGGCGACTGCTTCGTTGACTCCAGCACAATCTGCCCAGCATCGTTGATGCTCACAGGGTTACATTGACTCCCATCGGGGGAGGACAATTCCTTCATCCCCATCTCCTTGTCCCAAAGAAACGGGCGGACGGCCCCGGCGGCGTTGTCAGAAAGCCCGACGATCTGCCCGCGATTGTTCATTGCCTTGGGGATACTGATCTGGCCCCCAAGGGTGCCCAGCAGGGCCCTGCCCTCCTCGGATTGCCAGAGGTACACTTCCTGACTATCGGGACCTGTGGATATCGTCCCGCTGATCTGTCCGGCGTTGCTGATCAGCAGTGGATTTGCGCTCGTAGGTCCAAGGTCCCTCATGCCATTCTCGCGATCCCAGAGGAAGAGGTGTTCATCATTGCCTGGTACAGATGCCACCCCGATGACCTGATCGGAGTCATTCAGACCGCGGGCTGCCGTACGCCAGTCCCCACGCCACGGCAGAATGGTCATGTGGTACAGGGCCGGCGGCGTGTGCAGACGCCAAGCGAGGAATCCTGCGGCCAGGAACGCCGCCACGGAAACCACAGCTACAATCTGCCGCCTTCTTGGGTGTGTCATCGCATGTCCTTTCCCCAGGGGCATCTGCCGCACCGTCGTCCACGTCGCCTCAGTTCTCGTCTACGTGTGTCGCCGCCACCTCGATTATATAGGATCTCCCGTGGGAAGGAAGGCGGCCGTTTGGAGTTCCGTGTTCACGCGGTCTCAAGCCCCCTGAAGGCACAACACCGAACCCCGCAATCACGGTCATGTGCCCTCGGTGCGGCGGCCATCGGATGGCGGATTGCCCTCGATTTCGTCCCATTTATGCGACCTGAAGTGGCGAATGACCACAAGGTTCTTGACAGGGGGGCTTTGGACGATACATATAGATGAGTAGAGAAGGTCCGCGCGGAGCCATCTGCGACTGGCAGGCTGTAAGACTGTCCGCAGGTGTGGACCGATCACGACATTCGCGTCGCTGGGTCTGCGATGAACTCGGAACAACAGGAGTCTGACATGAGAAACAACTGCTGCACTCTCGCCTTGATCTGTCTGCTGCCGGCCTTGGGCGCCCTCGGGGCGGATCAGGACGAGGTGAAGATGATCCTGGACCGCTGCTTGACCACGATCACGGAGCCTCAACTGGCTGCTTCGGTCTCGGGATACGCCATCATGGATGCTTTTCCCGTGATGGGCAACGGCAATCTCATGGTGACTCTCTCGGGAGTGCCCGAGTGCATGACCTTTCATCTCGGCAAGACCGATTTCTGGCGGGATAAGTGTGCCGACAAGGCCCTGGGCCAGAGCGGCAACGTCCTGGCGGGCTATGTGAACGTCATGATGCCGGAGATGGCGGGGGCCAAGTTCCAGCAGTCGGTGGACCTGCACCAGGCGGAGGTGACCACGACGCTGACCAAGGAGCAGGAAGTTACCCTGATTCGCTCGGTCGTGCCGCACGAGTCGGACAACATCCTGGTGAACTGGATCGAGCATCGGGGGACCAAACCGCTGGTGTTGCGGATCGAGACCTGCGCTGACCAGTTCGCCAACCGGGCCGAGCCGTTCGAAGTGGCCGCCGGACTCGATACGGAAAGTCCCATCGTGACCTGGGCAAGCCGCAAGACGCACGTTCCGCCGGACCACAACGATTTCGGCAGCCGGCAGTTCCGCATGTGGGCGGTCTCGGCCACCCGGCCCTTCGACGCCGAGTGCAAGACGGAGATCGACACCGCCATCGACTACGACAAAAACGACCTGCAGGTCAAGGCAGCCCAGTTGCTCACCTTGGAGCCGGGCCGGAGTTTGTTGATCGTTACGAAGGTCCACAGCACCGGCTTGCCGATCACGATGGACCCGACCGACCCCAAGCCGGAGGCGATGGCCGCTTTGATGGCCATGACGCGGGCGCAAGTCGAGGAGCAGGTCCAGGCCCATCGCGCGTGGTGGGATGCCTATTGGCGCAAGTCCTACATCCGTCTGGACGCCGAGCCGATCATCGAGCGGACCTACTATGGCTGCATGTACGTCTTCGGCTCCTGTGTCCGCGTCGGCAAATACCCCGTCGGATGCAATGGGTTTCCCGTCAACGACAGCGTCCAGGGGGGCGGCGACTATCATTGGAACTACAATAACGAGGCCCTGTTCTACGGCGCCTACTCCGCGAATCGGGTGGATCTCTGCGAGCCGTATGACCGTACGCTCCTGGAGGCGAACGTCTTCGGCCAGAGGCAGGCCAAGGCCGCCGGTGTCCCGGGCACGGTCTTCTTCATCGCCACCGGGCCGGGGCATCTGAACGAGGCGGTCACCCTGGGCCAGCGGACCCACGCGGTCGAGGCTTCGCTGAACCTGATCACGCGGTACTACATGACCCACGATCTGGAGTGGACGAAGGGTGTGTATCCCTTCTTCAAGGACGTGGCCGCCTACTGGGACCAGGATCTCGAAAAGAACAAGGAAACCCGTCCCAATGGCACGCCGCGGTACGTGATCGTGGACAGCAAGCCCATGGCGGGCTCGACGAACGACAGCTACAACGGCATCACCGGCCTGGCTTTTCTCCGGCGGTTCTACCAGGGCATGATCGACATGACGCAGGCGCTGAAGGCCGCCGGGGTGGATACCGGCTACGGCGACGCGGACATCGCCCGCTGGAAGGACTTCCTGGTGAACATGGCCGACTACCCGATGAGCTTCGCCTACGGCCGCAAGGTGTTCGCCTGGAGCGAGGCGACCCTCAACCCCTTCCTGACCGAGCAGGACTGGGTGCTGTATCCCGTCTTCCCATGCGAGCAGGTCGGCCTGAGCTCCGACTCGAAGCTCCTCTCGGTGGCTCGCAACACGTTGATCGTCAAGCCGCAGTACTACGTCGAGTGGCTGAACAATCCGCCGCAGATCTTCTCCATGGCGGCGCGCCTCGCGCATTATCCGCCCGAAGTGATCCGGCGGTGCCGGGGGTATTTCCGCAGCATCGGCGTGAACAACTTCCGCAGCGGCGGCGGCAACGTCGAAGGCGCTGGCGTTGCGGAGGGCATCAACGCCATGCTCCTGCAAAGTCAGGAGGGCTTCCTGCGGCTGTTCCCCTGCTGGCACTATCCGGAAGGCAAGTTCGTCACGATCCGCGCGAATGGCGCGTTCCTGGTCTCGGCCATGAAGAAGGACGGCGTGTGTCAGCCGATCACCATCGTGAGCGAGAAGGGCAAGCCCTGCAGCATCCTCAATCCCTGGTCCGGCCGGACTCTCGCCATCGACGATGGCCAGGGCAACAAGCCGGAAGTGGCCGTCGACCAGAGGTCGTATGGGCAGATCTGCACCTTCCAGACCGAGGCGGGCAAGACGTACACCATCACGGCCTCCGAAGGGCTGCCCGGGCCGCAGCCGTACTGGAACGTGGCTCTCAACAAGCCCGTAACCTCGTCGAGCAACTTCAAGCCGGAAAAGGAGGCCCCCAATTGGGATGTCGCCAAGCTGACCGACGGGGTTCGCATCAACACGAGGAGTTGGCATCGCGGCTGGACCAGCAACCTCTACGATGACGGGGCGCACACCGAATGGGTCCAGGTGGACCTCGGACAGGCGGTGGACACCAAGACCATCCGCATCTGGCCCCTCGATCACGGCGACGCCTGGCAGCATACGCATTGCTCCGAGCCGTTCGTCGAATCGACTGAGATCGATCAGTCGTACGATGGCTTCCCGCTTGATTTCCGCGTCCTGGTGTCCGTGGATGGGACCGCGTGGGACGAGGTCGCGAAGAAGGAGCGGTTCCGCCCGCCCGCCACCGGCCCGGACGATTCCGGCCGGAAGCCCAGGGACGTGACGGGGCCGGAAGCCTTCGAGTTCGAGCAGAAATCCATTCGTTATGTGAAGGTCGAAGCCACGCGACTTCGCAGGACCCGCTATTTCGACAAGTACGCCATGCAATTGTCCGAGATCGAGGTCATCCTGGCGGGCACGACGCCGTGACGATCTTGCCACAGAGGCATGGAGTACTTGGCGCGGCCTTCGGCCGCAACCCAAGTGCTTGATGGAGGAACGAACGGACCGATCCGGAATCCGCCGCCCCGCCGCCCTGGGTGCGAAGCGCCGCTATGCGTCGGGGCGGCGCTTCGCACATAGGGCGGCGGGAGTTTTGCGCTTTCGGGCCACCAGCGACAAAGGGGACCACAACGCCCTCGTACTGCCAAACCCGCAAGCGAGCGTTTCGCTCGCGTTCACGCCGGAGGCCGCAACGCGAAAAACTCCCTTCGCACGACCGCTTCGGGCGGGCCCGCCATCCAGGGGAGTCAGCGTTCCGATTCCTGCGTGTCGGACGCGACGTGCGCGTCCTGCCCGACATGCTTGTCAGAAAAACACGATGTCGCGCCTTTGCAGTACAGAGAACGGAGAAGATGAGGGGGCGGGTAGTACGCCGTCCACCTTGAAATGGTGGGTTACCCCCCCCCCCGACGCGATGGCACCATGGAAATGCCGGGTGCCATGCTTACGCTCGCGTAAGCATGTCCTGCAATTCTCTCCGACATGTTTACGCAAGCGTAGACATGACACCCGCCAACCAAATTAACACGGACGGCGTAGTAGGGTGCGTACTGCGCACCGCTCCATCTCGCGGGAAAAGATGGTTCGTGATACGCACGCTACGTCGTCACTCGATGATCACGTTCACTTCTGCCACGGAGGCAAACGGTTGGCCTCGGACCTCGCTGAGGGCGACCAGCTTGACGAGTCGAGTCTCCACCGCGTTATCGAGCCGGATGGTCTTCAGTGACGCATCGTTGGGCCATTGACCCGCTGCAACGGGCCGGCCCCATTCCTGACCGACGTTGCCCAGGTAGAGCTCGAAGCGTGCGATCCGCCCGTTGGTCATGTCCTGGCGGGGGAGATAGGTCAGACCTCGCACGCGAACAGGTTTCTTCAGGTCCAGGATCAGATGGTGGGGCATCGGCGCCGCAGGCTCCCAGTTCGTGTGCCAGATCGTCGTCGGGTTGCCGTCGATCGCCAGGTCGGGACTGTGATTGGGGTGGTGATTGTCCGCTGCGATGGTGGCGCCGAGCTTCTGCAACGGCCCCGGCTCTGCGAACAGGTCGCCCACCTGCTGAGTCGTCATGCTGAACTGCGGCGAGAATTGCCCGCCGGCCATGTAGGCGAGCAGGCTGCGGCGCATCTGACGTGCGACCGGGCGGTTGTCCAGATCGTTCGTCAGGTCGCAACTGCACGCGACGAGCTTGCCGTTGCCCACGCGGGCCTCGAATACCAGCGCCAGCTTCCGGGCCGTCACCCAGTCGTCGATGACCTGCACGATGGGCTTGAGGTCGCGATGGTCGGTGAGAAGGAACGGGGCAGCCTCGTGCGGGGGATTGGAAAAAGGCAGATCGGGCCTACTTTGGGAGGGAAAAATCTCTGTCTTCGATTTTTCCCTCCCAAACCCCGGTTGCGCGTCGAGGGACTCGCCCTGTCCATTCTTCAACGAAATCGAGCCAAGAGATTTCGTTGAAGAATATAGGCCCGATCTGCCTTTTTCCAATCCGACCAATTCCCACCATTGCCAATTCGTGTGATACTCCGTTGGGAATTGCCTCAGGGCCGGATGCTCCGGGTCGCACAGGATGCCCAGCGTGTGCGGGGCCTGCCAGTTGGTCCAAACGGTGTTCCAGAAGATGCTCGAAAAGCCCATCCGGATCGCGTGCTTGGGATCGTTCTTGATCGTCACGGGAGAAGGCAACAGCAGGACTTTGCCGCCTGCGTCGAGGTGCTTGACCGTTTCGTCGTTGAACTCCTGTGCGATCAGGATGTCCGCAGCGGGCTGGGCCGGCTCGTCCTTGGGATAGACCCAGATATCCCAATCGTTCGCTGCGTCCGTGCCTGGGACGGTGACTTCGAGGTTGAACTGGTCGCCCTGCCTGGCGACGTACAACTTGACCTCGACCTCCCCCAGTGTGCTCAGTCTTCCGGCTGGGATGATCTGCGGGGCGAAACGGCCATCTTCTATGACCTCGCCTGTGGAATCCCGCAGCGTCCATTCCAACGTGGCGCCCTCCAGGTCCGCAGGACCGAAGTGGGCCAGATCGATGCGGGCCTTGAGTACATCGCCCGATTCGAAGATTCGCCGTTCGAGCCGGGCCAGCGGGACGGTCGGGCCACAGAAGCGGTGGTACTCCTTCGGCGTGATATAGGGCTTGGAGTCCCAGAAGGGGTCCAGGACGCCGACGAGGGCGGTGCCTTGGCCGGGGAAATCGTGCAGATCCAGCAGTTGGAACCCACCGAAGCCCGGCGTCCGCAGGGCCGACTCGATTTCCTCCTTGTAGAGCAGGGCTTGCAATTTGCCTGAAGCCATGAGGAAATCGTGGGCTTGGTCGAGCATGCCGTCGCGCTCGAGCTGCTCGCGGAAGATCTCGAAGTTCCTCGCCTTCAGCAGGCCGGTGTATTTCCTCATCTCATCGAAGTTGGGGTAGACGCACCATTGGCCGATCTCATGGCTGATCACCGGCGCATCGCTGTGCTGCTTGACGAAATCGCTGTAGTCGGTCATCGTCTCGGGCGGCTTGGCGTTGACCCGACTGCCCACGCCCTGGCCCCACTGCTGAATCCGCGGGGCCGGCGTGCTGTGATAGTCGTTCTCCGGCAGCAGTGGCCAGCCCGCTGCGGAGGTGTAGAGCCGGCGCGGGTCCTTTTTCTTCCAGTAGGTGACGAAATCGCCGAGGAAACGGTTCTGGTTCGGGCCGCCGGGTTCGTTGCCGTAGGCCATCATCGTGAACGAGGGATGGTTGCCGTAGGCTTTGACCATGGCTTCGCTCTCCTGGTAGAGCCATTTGTCGAAGGGCCCGCCGCTGCCGACGGTCGCCCAGGCGGAGCACTCGACGTGGTAGTAGAACCCCAGCTCGTCGGCCGCGACGAAGGCGGCTTCCGGCGGGCACCAGGAGTGGAACCGGATATGGTTCAGGCCGTGGGCCTTGCAGACGGTGACGATCCGCCTCCAGGAGTCCACGTCGGTCGGCGGATGCCCGGTCAGCGGGAAGATGCAGCATTCGAGCGTGCCCCGGATGAAGGTGGGCCTGCCGTTGATGGCGATCTGTGTGCCCTGCGTGCCCATCTGACGCATGCCAAACTGTACGCTCGCCTGATCCCTGTAGCGATCCCTCTGCAACTCGACCGTCATCTTGTACGTTGCGGGGTTGAACTCATCCCACAGTCGGCAGCCGTCGCCCATTTTGTACATGCACGAAGCCTCGCCACCTCGTCCGGTCCAGGAAACAGGAAACGACATGGCTTGTCCTGCGTCCTCAACTTGAATCGAAAGCGTGCCGCTGCCGTCCTGGCTGGTGACGTTGCCGATGCTTGTGACCACGTTGGCCGTCTTGTCTGCAATGTTCGGATAGACGCGCACATCGTCGATCCAGACCGGGTCGGTCGCCCGCAGTTCGATCCGGCTGGCGATGCCGTTCCAGTTGCCCTGTGTGTGGTCTGATGCGCTGTGGGCATCAATGCCGACCGGAATAATCACGCGGTTGTCCACACGGATCGTCAGGCGATGCATCCCGGGTTTGAGATCGACGCCAAGCTCATGCACGTGCGGTGTGCCCAGGCTGTCGTTGGAGCCGATGAGTTGCCCGTCGAGCCAGACGGTCGTCTTCCAGTGGCACCGCTCCAGGAACAACACGACACGTTTGCCTCGCCAGTCCTGCGGGATTTCGATCCGCCGCTGGTACCACGCGGCCCCGGCGTAGTGCCGATCCGGCTGGAGCCAGAACGGCATCTTGAAATTCTCAGGCGTCTGATACTGCTTGTAATAGGGGTCGTTGAACCAGATCTGGTTGATGTTGCCCACCCACGGCGTCTGCATGGACGGCGGGTCCCCGTACCCCTGGGCGGTCAGCACGCCGGGCAGCTTGATCTTGCCCGACAGGTCGCGCTCGAACCATCTTTCCGTCTCGCCGCGATCCTGACGATCCAATTGGACCGACCATGTCCCCCCCAGGTTGATCTGGTTTGCGCAGGCCGTCGTGGAAATCAACAGGGACGCCAACAGAGACAATGCGCGAATCGTGCGTTTCATCGTGTACGACTCCTTTTATGGCTTCATTACTTTCACGCCGGCGGGGGCCTGGATGTTGCTGCGGATCGTGCCGTCGGCGTTCTTGTCGTGCCTGATCTTGATGATCCCCATCGGCGTGGGGAAGGTCCCTTCTACCCAGTCGAGGTCGGCCAGGTACGGCTCAATCCTGACGACCCGGCAACCGGGCTCGATCACCTGGACGCCGAGGACGTGCTCCGAGAGCCACGCGGTGGGACCGGAGGCCCAGCCGTGGCAGAGGCTGTGCCGGAAGCCTTTGTAGCAGTAGTTGCCGAAGTCGCCGTGGATGTCCTTCTTGCCCTCGGGGACCAGCTCGTCGATGCGTCCGGCGTTCGCGGTCCAGTCGAGGTCGAAGTCCTCCCAGAACGTCGTAGCGCCCAGGTCCAGCATGGCTCCCCAGTACTGGCGGATACAGTCCAGGGCGCCCTGGTAGTCGCCCGCCATCGCCCTCGCCTGGAGGACGTAGTATCCGTAAAACGTGGACATCCGTCGCGGCCCGTCTACCGCCATGACCTCGCGGTTGAGCCTCGCCGCGTCGTCCAGGCCCGCCAGCGCGATCAAAGCCGCCGCCTGCTTGCTGCCGGCGGGGTCGGGGATGTGCTTCTTGAGCTTCTCCATCGCGGCCATACACTTGCCCCGCGTGACAGGTTCATCGAGCACCTCGCACAACTCGGCTCCCGCCTGGAGCGTCATCACGAGCAGCGAGTGCAGGCCCGCGTGAATGGCCGGCTCGTTCCCGCTGCTGGGCCAGTCGAGGAACCGCCCCGGGGGCATCGTCTCACGATTGTCCGGCCCAACCTGGTTGGCCAACAGGTCCAGCAGGCCGATGAGATAGTCCCGCTGCTGTTGGAGGTACGTCTTGTCCGCCGTGTGCAGGTACCACGAGTGGTGGATCAGGACCCACCACATGGAGTAGGAACTGATACCGTTCATCCACTTGGGCAGAGGAGTCTCATCGCGGATGAGGTCGAGGCTCTTGGGCACCACATCGCTGGCTCCAAAGACCGCGCAGACGCTCATCGTCTCGGGGTGCATGTCGCCGATCCAGACGAGCCGGTCGCGCTTGACGCCGTCCCAGAGGTAATCCTGCATGTTCAGGTGGACGGTGTAGGCGCCGGTCTGCCAGATGCGGTTGAGTCGCTCGTCGCTGCACCGGAACGAGCCTAGGTAGGGCAGGTCGCGATAGAGGAACACCGCTCGCACCATTTTGATCTGTGCGAAGCTGTCGGTGTCTTCCAGGTCGATTCGCACGAAACGAAAGCCCGTGTTGCCGACCTCCGCGGTGCCCAGCCAGGGGGCCAGGATGCTCTGGTCGCGGATCGCGTGGTCGTTCGTTGTGTTCTTTTCGCCGCCGAATTCGGCCATGGCCTCGCTGACGGACTCGCCGAACCGGACCCGCAGCCGGACGGGCTTGTTGTCCTTTGTGTGCCAGACCATGATCTGGACGCCGCCGTGCAACTCCATGCCGAAGTCCAGCAGGACGCCCGCCTTCTCATCTTTGCCGTTTCGCAGCACGCACGGATTCGACGCGTCGAGTGTCACCTGCCCACTGCGACGAGTTAACAGAGCCTGGGGATTCTCGACGGTCTTATCGCTGCTGTGCCACACGACGCGGGCGGGCATCACATACCGCCGGACGCGAGGGTCCATTGCGGTGCGAGCCGCCGTCTGTGGATCGTTCACCGGCGTCGGCACGATCCCCTCCGGCTCCTTCTGCACCGACACCGTCCTGCAACCCCAACAGACCAGCAGCAGCCCCACCACTGCCGCACCTGATGTCTTCAATCTCATCGCGGTCTCCATATTCTCGAAGTTCGAATGTGCCCCTGACGGCGCACCGATGCAGGTCCCACAGGTCCCACACAGGCACCCAGCGGATTATAAGCGCAGTTGCGACGGGAAGAAAGACCTCGGCATATACGATGGGGCCTGCGTCGCATGGACGCAGGCCCCGTTGGGTGTTCTCGCTACAGCCGGCGAAACGCCGGGAACCGGCCCGCCTCAGAACGGCGTGGCTACCGGTTCCGTCCGACCCGCAAGCCAGAGAATCTCGGCGTCGGACAATG
>JBDKRX010000227.1:0-30370 GCA_039683175.1 Phycisphaerales bacterium | reverse complement strand
GACCGGTGGGCGTCCCTATAATGTCCCCTTGTCCGTGGGCGCTCTATGTAGGTGTTCTCCGGGATGGCATACACGAAGGGGTGTCGCTTCGTGAGAATCGAGAGTCGAGGTGAAATCGGTGGCTGTTGTGATGGGTGAGTTGAATCGTCGGCGATTTTTACAGATTGCGTCGGGTTCCGTGGCGGGCGTCATGTTGTGCGGGGGCCCTGGCTATGGACAGGAGCGGCGGAGCCGGCCTCGACCTCGGCCCAACTTCCTATGGATCAGCACGGAAGACATCAGCCCGGACCTGGGCTGCTATGGCGACAAGTACGCGACAACCCCGAATCTCGACCGGCTGGCCTCGCAGGGCGTGCGATACGACCGCGTGTTCTCCCATGCAGGGGTGTGCGCGCCGACGCGTTCGGGGATCATCACCGGCATGTACCCGACGACGATCGGCACGCACCACATGCGTTGCCAGGGCGTCCCGCCGCACTACGTGAAGTGTTTTTCCGAGTATCTCAGGGCCGCCGGCTACTATTGCACGAACAACGTCAAAACAGACTACCAGTTCGACGCGCCCCCGACGGCGTGGGACGAGTGCAGCAGCAAGGCCCACTGGCGCGGCCGCGCGGAAGATCACCCGTTCTTCGCTGTGATCAACCTCACCACGACGCACGAGGGCCAGATCCGCAATCCGGGCCAGGAGACGGTGGAGCGGCTGAACGCTCTGGACGTGGCCGAGCGGCACGACCCGGCGAAGGCCGAGTTGCCCCCGTACTACCCGGATACGCCGAGAGTGCGGCAGGATTGGGCGAGGTATTACGATCTTATCACCGTCATGGACAGGCAGGTCCAGGAGATCCTGGATCAGCTTGAGGCCGATGGATTGGCCGAAGACACGATCGTCTGGTTCTGGGGCGACCATGGTCGCGGATTGCCCAGGGCCAAGCGGTGGGTCTACGATTCAGGCAGCCATGTCCCGCTGATCCTCCGCATTCCCGAGAAGTGGCGCAAACTCGCTATGCCGGGCGACCCCGATGCGGTTCGGCCGGGCGCCGTGAACGACGACCTGATCGCGTTCGTCGACTTCGCTCCCACGATGCTGTCGCTGGCGGGCGTGGGGATCCCCGGGCACATCCAGGGCAAGGCGTTCCTGGGCCGGCAGAAGCAGCGGCCCCGCGAGTACGTGTTCGGGGCCCGGGACCGGATGGACGAGGCATATGATCTGATCCGCACCGTACGCGACAAGCGGTTCCGATACATTCGCAACTACATGTGGTTCGTATCACGAGCCCAGACGATCAACTACATGGACCAGATGCCGACCATGCAGGAGATGCGGCGGCTCCACGCCGAGGGCAGGCTCCAGGGGGCCCAGAAGCAGTACTTTGAGCCGACGAAGCCCATTGAGGAACTCTACGACACGGAGGCCGACCCGCACGAGGTGAACAACCTGGCGGCAGACCCGAACTACAAGGGTGTGCTGGGGCGGATGCGTGTCGCCCACCTGGAATGGTGCCGTGAGACAATGGATATCGGCCTGATTCCCGAGCCGGTCTTCGACGAGATGAAGCGGCCCGAGGGCAGGTTCGAGACGACGGCGGACCCGGTCTTTATCAGGCGGACCGCCACCAGGCCCAAAGGGGGAGCGATCACGATCGCATGCTCGACGCAGGGCGCTTCGATCGCCTGGCGGATCGGCGGGGACCCGAAGAGCGGCACCGGCTGGGGGCTCTATGTGAGGCCGGTACAGATCAAGCCCGGCGAGATCCTGTACGCCAAAGCCTGTCGGATCGGGTTCCGGGACAGTGGTGTCGCCGCGTTCAGCCTTGGCGACGCGGTGTCGGAGAGGCCCGAGACGACCCATACAGAGCATTGGCAGGAGAGGCCCGATCTGCCGAGCCTGCGTCAGCGGCTGGTGAAAATGAAGGGGCTGGACTTCGTGGGACCGAACGCGACGACTTCTCTCTTCCCCTACCTGGATGATTCCAAGCCATCGGTCCGGTATTGGGCGGTGGTGGGGCTGCATACCGCCGTCAAATACCCCGCCGATTTGACGTTGGCCAAGCCGGTCATGACCACCATGCTGGAGGATCCGTCGATGGTGGTGCGTGTCGCCGCAGCCCACGCGCTGTGTGATTGGAACGGCGAGGAGATCGCACTGCCGGTGCTGGTCGAGGCACTCAAGCATCCGACGGACAAGATACGGATGTTTGCGATGGTTGCCCTGGACAGGATCGGCGAAAAGGCCCGGCCGGCTCTGCCGCAGATCCGGGCTGCTGTCCAGGACTCGGACGATTACGTGACCCGTGTGGCCAAGACCGTTCTTGGCCGACTCGAAGCCAAGTAGACCCCAGTATGAGGAGTGTCCATGCGCAAGCCGCGGAGATGGTTATGGGTGTGTGCTGTTCTCATGGCGGGAGGGCCTTGGGCTGCGCAGGCCGAGCCCCGGGAACTGGTGACGAACCCCGGATTCAAGACAGCGGGTGGGCAGACGATGCCCGAGAACTGGTCGCCTTGGACACCGGCATGGACCCAGGCGGCCTGCAGCATGCGAGGGGATCAAGGCGGGCTCCTCATCGCATCGGGCGGCGATCCCTACGCGGTCGGCGGCGTCGTTCAGGAGGTCAAGGGCATTCAATCCGGGCAGACGTATCGCATCTCCGCGGTCTGCGAGCTGCGCCGGATCGAGTCGCCGTTTCGCTCGGTGATGGTTCGCGTGGAATGGTTGAAGGAGGGCAAGCCGCTCCACCCGGCCGGCATGCTCGTCCGCGGCCCGACGGTGGAGAGCGGGACCGCTCGATTCTCGGATGTGCTCAGAGCGTCGGAGGGCTCCGATGCGGCGAGGATCTTCCTGGAAGTGAAATGGCCGGGCGAGGGCTCCGTGCTGTGGAAACAGGTCAGTGTGCAGACCTGTGACGACCCGGGACCCCGCAAGGTCAGGATCGGAACTGTGTACCTTCGCCCGAGACAAAGCACGCCGGAGAACAATCTGAAGCTCTGGTGCGAGCAGATCGATGCGGCCGGGAAACTGGGGCTCGACATCGTCTGCCTCGGGGAGGCCATCACCCAGGTGGGGACCAGCGCGTCAACGGAGGACGTAGCCCAGCCTGTTCCAGGCCCGACGACCCAGCGGCTTGGCGAAGCCGCGAGGAACAATCGAATCTGGGTCGTCGCCAGCCTCTCGGAGCGGGTGGGGGATGCCGTCTGCAACACCGCTGTGCTGATCGATCGTCAGGGGCGGATTGCGGGCACGTATCGCAAGACACATCTGCCTCGCGAAGAGTGGAGGCAGGGCGTTCGCCCGGGCACGGAATACCCCGTCTTCGACACGGATTTCGGTCGCGTGGCGATTCAGATCTGCTATGACTGGTTTTTCCCGGAGGTCGCCGCGATCCTTGCGATGAAGGGGGCGGAAGTGATCCTCGCGCCGACCTGGGGCACGACCTTTCCCGACCAGGACGGCGTGGCCAACGGCGAGACGGTCTTTCGCGTCCGGGCTCGCGACAACGGGGTGTACCTGGTGCCTTCCGTCTACGACGGCAACAGTCTTGTGATCGATCCCATGGGCAGGATCCTGGCCTCGAGCGGAGGCAAGACAGGCGTCTTTTGGGCCGAGGTGGACCTGAACAAACGGGAGTGCCTCGACTGGGTGGGCTACTGGCGTTCCATCGGTCCGCGAGACCGCATGCCGGAAACGTACGACCCGCTGACTGATTTTTGATTTGCGATGTTTGATTGTTGATTTGAAGAGCGCCATCATCGATGAGTTTCTTCAAATCACGAATCAAACATCAACAATCAAACATCACTTCGCTTCCTGAACGCCGCCGTGTGGATCGCCCGGCTCTCCTTGACGTATTTCCGTTCGTAGTTGGTTCCGGTCCGTTCTCCCTCGCGAGCGCCTGCCGGCCGCTCGAACTCGATCTCCTCCAGCAGGGCCGAGCACGCCTTCGTTACGTCCTGCATCTGCTGGAAGTACTCCTCATGGTCCGTAGCGAGCCGGATTTGGCCGCCCGGCTTGAGGCATCGCATGATGACTTCGAGATTCGCGCTTTGCAGCAAGCGTCTCTTGTGGTGTCGCTTCTTGGGCCACGGGTCCGGGAAGTAGATGTGAAAGCAGTCCACCGACTCGGTGGGCACGAAGTCCCTGAGAAACGCCGGAGCGTCGGCGCGTATGATCCGGACGTTCGTCAATCCTCGTCGTCCGATCCGGTCCATGGTGTACCGATAATACTTACGGGCCCACTCGATTCCCAGGAAGCTCACCTCGGGCTGCGCCGCGGCCTGGTTCAGGAGGAATGTCCCCTTGCCCGAGCCGATCTCGATGTGCACGGGTCCGCAACGTCCGAAAACCTGGGCAAAGTCGATCTTGCCCTGCAAGTTTTCCAGGATTAACCCAACATTTGTGTAGTCTTTCAGCTCTTTTCTCATCGTTTCCGAACCGTCATGGATTCCCGGTTTTCGATGTGCGATCCCCGATTTGGCAGATCAGCCCAAAACGCGTGTCCATCATACACCATCGATCTCGAATTTTCCAAAAGACCGTTACTAAAGTGCGCCTGTGTGGCACACGATTAGTGAGGATGTGAAGGGCTCCCAGCCGCAGCGCTTGGTGGCTGGCGACCCGAACTCTTTGGGTGGGATGGGCGTATCCCTCCTGGTGGGATCGCCGAGCCCGGAAAGGATGCTGTTCGGATGATGCTGCAAATGGTCAGGGCGAAGCGGAGGCAGGTCCTCGTCGATATCAATACGCAGCGGGATTTCTTCCTGGCTGACGGTACGGTGTGCATCCGCAACCACCGGCGGGTCTTGGCGCACGTCCGTCGCCTGATGGCCTGGGCCCGAAGGAGGGGGATTCCGGTCATTAGCACCTGTGAGGTATATCCCGATAATAACGGTCACAACGGCGACCCGCACTACTGCATCGATGGCACGGATGGTCAGCAGAAGATTCCCTACACCCTGTTGCCGAGCCGGATCAGCTTCGCGGCCGATGGGAGCACCGATCTGCCTCGCGACATGCTCCGGCGCTATCAGCAGGTCATTTTCCACAAGCGATGCGTCGATCCATTCGACGAGCCACGGATCGACCGTGTGCTCAGCGAGGTCTGTGCGGCGGAGTTCGTCCTCATGGGAGCGGCAGCCGAGGGAGCGGTCAAGGCCGCAGCCTTGGGACTGCTCCAGCGGGACAAGAAGGTGAGCATCGTGATCGACGCCGTCGGGTACCACGACAACCGCGAGGCGAAGATGGCCTTCCGCAAGATGGAAGCCAAGGGCGCCAAGCTGATCGAGACACGGCGGATTGCCGGCATTTCCCACCTCCGCGTGGTCGGAGCGTGCAACTGCGAGAGCTGCCAGCGCATGCTGCAGAAGGTGACCGTCGGCGCCGAGGACGACGAGGAGTAGCTTCGTGTGGAGTTCCGCGTTCGCGCGGTCTCAAAACACCTGAAGGCACGGCTCCGTGCCCTGATGCTCGCCCCCTGTCATTGACACAACCCAAAGAGCGGACTATAGTCCCCTCCCAGTGACGCACGATGCCCGGCGAACGGATTGCCCTGGGGTCTGTTCATGGAAGGAGACGAAATGACGCGTTCCCACCGATCCGCCCTCGTACACGAAGCCGCATCCAGGTTCTCCTTCGTCCACTGCGCAACGGCCTTGGCTTTGTCGCTTTTGGGCACGGCGGTGGGAGCCTCCGACTGCCTCGCCGCACCGGGTGAATCCCGGGCCCTCGTTTCCCCGTTCGTGATGGACGCCAACTACCCCGGCGGCAACATCATCGTCGAACAGGTCGACGGCGACACGGTCCACGTTCGTCCCGACCTGCGGGACACCGAGGGCTGGTGGTTCCACTGGGGTTTCCGTGCCCGAGGGGCCCAGGGCCGCTCGCTGACTTTTGCATTCTCCGGCAGAAGCCCGATCGGCGTTCGTGGTCCGGCCGTGAGCGCCGACGGCGGTCGGAGCTGGTCATGGCTCGGTGCCGAGGCTGTGAAGGATGGATCGTTCACCTACGCCTTCGGGGCCGATGCCACAGAGGTGCGATTCTGCTTCGCCATCCCCTATCTGGAAGAGAACCTCAGGGAGTTCCTCACCGGGTACAAGGGCAACCCGAACGTCGCGCTCCAGGAACTGTGCAAGAGCGGGCATGGGCGGAGCGTCGAACGCCTCCACGTCGGCAGGCTCGATGGCCAGGCTCGGCACAGGGTGCTCCTGACGGCTCGCCACCATGCCTGCGAGTCGATGGCGAACTACGTCCTGGAGGGGATCCTGGAGACGGTCCTCGCCGACAACGATGTGGGGTACTGGTTCCGGCGGAACGTCGAGTTCCTGGCGGTCCCCTTCATGGACAAAGACGGCGTCGAGGAAGGCGACCAGGGCAAGAACCGCATTCCTCGCGACCACAATCGCGATTACATCGGCAAGAGTATCTACCCGTCGGTGGCGGCCCTGCGAACGTTCGTTCCGAACTGGTCCGATGGCCGGCTCACAGCCGCCTTCGACCTGCACTGCCCGTATATCAGTGGCCCGCACAACGAGGTCATCTATATCGTGGGCAGCGAGGACGAGAGCATGTGGCAGCAGCAGCAGGAGTTCGGAAGGCTCCTGGAGACCGTCCAAACCGGCCCGCTCGTCTACCGGGCCTCCGACAATCTGCCGTTTGGGAAGGCCTGGAACACAGACACCAATGCCGACGGCAACATGAGCTTCGGCCAGTGGGCCGGCGACCTGGAGGGCATCCGGCTGGCTGCCTCGTTTGAGTTCCCCTATGCCAATGCAGGTGGGCAGCCGGTGACGGTGGAAGGTGCCCGGGCGTTCGGGCGAAGTCTGGCCAAGGCTCTACGCAGCTACCTGGAGCGGGTCGAGAGTTCCGATGCGACGCCGCAGAAACCGCAACCCATCCAGGTCGGCGGCGTCTTCCCGAATCTGACCGTGATGGCGCAAGGGCTTGGCAGCAACTCCGAGGCCGGGATTGGGGCCCTGATTCCCTGGGGCCAGAAACTCTGGGCGATTGGCTATGTCGCTCACATCAACGGGCAGGGCTTGGGTCTGTACGAGATCGACGAGGACATGACCATGCGGCGGCATCCCGCGTCGGTCACCGGGACGTTCGCCAACCGCATGCCGCACTGGCCGAGCGGGCAGGCGTTCATCGGACCCTACGCCATCGACGCCGACGGCCACGTTCGCACGATTGATGGTCTGAAGCGATTCCGCCTGGCTGCGACGTGCGAACACCTGACCGACCCGGCGAACAAGGTCTACTTCCTCGGCATGGAAGGCCGGTTCTGGGAAGTGGATGTGCATACCCTGGAGGCCACGCTGCTCTTCGATCTGGTGAAGGAGCTTGAGATCGTCAACGCCAAGGAGCATTTCAAGAGCGCCTTTACCGCCCAGGGCCGCGTCGTGGTCGCCAACAACACCTACGACGAGCAGGAGTTTCTTGGCAAACGCGACGCCGGCCGCCTGGCGGAGTGGGATGGGCAGAAGTGGACGATCATCGAGCGGAACCCCTTCGTCGAGGTCCACGGCGGCGCGAGCGACCGCTCTTACGGCGGCAACACGATCTACGCCGTCGGCTGGGACAGGTCGAGCGTGATCCTCCGCGCGCTGGTCAAGGGCCAGTGGCAGCGGTATCTGCTGCCGAAGGCGAGCCACACCTGGGACCACGCCTGGAACACGGAATGGACCCGGATTCGGCACGCCGTCACGGAGCGGCTGCTCATGGACGCCCACGGCATGTTCTACGAACTGCCCGCCTTCACCTATGGCGGGCACATCTGGGGCATTCGGCCCATCTGCACGCACCTGCGGGTGGTGCCGGACTTCTGCCATTGGCGCGGGCTGTTCGTGATGGCCTCCGACCAGATCGACCACGATCAGGGCCAGCCGCAATCGGGCCTCTGGTTCGGCAACCTCGATGACCTCTGGCGGATGGGCAAGCCCGCCGGCTGGGGCGGCCCGTGGTGGAACACCCCGGTCACGGCGGGCGAGGTCTCCGACCCCTTCCTCATGACTGGTTTCGACAAGAAGGTCGTGCACCTGACCCATGAGGCCAACGAGCCCGTCCGTTTCGACCTGGAGGTCGATTTCCTCGGCGATGGTAGTTGGAAGCCCTATCGATTCTTTGATGTGGACCCCGGCGGATACGCCCACCACGAGTTCCCCGACGGTTTCTCTGCCCACTGGGTCCGCGTGAAGGTGGACAAGGATTGTGTGGCCACCGCGTACTTCATGTACAACTGAACCCCATCAGCGGTGGGCGGCCGGTGAATCGTCCGAGAATCATGTTGTGTGCGCCGGCTGAATCTGCTATAAAGGACGTACGGATGCGTGGGTCCTTGATGCGATCTTAGCGCGTGGAGCGAGCGGCTGTGCGCCAAGTCGGACTCGGAGGCCCTTATGCAGTGTGTGGTGTTATGCACATGGCCCCGGGGGGAACACGGTCGGTCTATGTCCATTTCCTGCCTTCATTCGTTGTATAGCGGTTCTCCATATCGTCTTTTCGGAAAGGAGGTGCCCCGGCACGCATCTTGCCCCCTGAGAACGTAGAGTCGGTCACGGCGACTGGCGCGACAATACAATTCAGAAGACTGAGTTGAAAGGAGGACGAAGTATGTGTGGAAGAACGATCTGTTCGTTGGTTCTGATCCTGGGCCTGACCGGCCTGGCGGTAGCACAGGATTGGGATATCGAAATCCCCTCTGTGAACAAGCCCCCGGTCCTGGACGGGGAGCTCGACTCGATCTGGTCGATCGCCTCGGTGCAGTACATCGGCACCACGATTGACGGCACGGCCACCTCCCCCGCGGATTGCTCGGGGAGTTGGCGGGTGATGTGGGACTCCGAGTACATCTACGTGATCGTGGACGTCAACGATGAGGCCCTGTTCAACGACTCCGGAAGCGCGTACCTCGACGACAGCGTGGAGTTCTACTTCGATGGGGGCAACAGCAAGGGCGCGGGAACGCCGCTGGCGGATAACGACCGGCAATACACCTTCGGCTGGACCGCCACGGACATCCAGGGAACGAATACCAATACCGCCGGCGTGGAACAGGCGCAGGTCACCACCCCCAATGGCTGGCGCATCGAGATGAGGTTTCCCTGGTTGTCGCTCCAGGGCACCGCTCCGGCGATGGGCGATCTCATCGGCATTGATGTCTTCATCAATGACGACGACGATGGCGGCGACACCCGCGAGGGTCAGGTGGCTACATTCGGAAACGACAGCGGGGACTGGCAGGTTCCCTCCGACTGGGGAACGGGCGTTCTCGTCAAGGGAAGCAGTGAGAAGGCTTCCGGCCCGAACCCGGCGAACGGCGCGACGGACGTGCCGCGAGAGGTGGTCCTGGGATGGGTGACCGGCGAGTTTGCCGCCGCCCACGACGTCTACTTCGGCACCGTTCGCGATGATGTCGGCAATGCCGACAGGGCGAATCCGCTGGGTGTTCTGGTCAGCCAGGGGCAAACACCTGCCCAGTTCGATCCCGAGGGTCTGCTCGAATACGGCCAGACCTACTACTGGCGGATCGACGAGGTCAACGGGGCTCCCGACAACACCGTCTTCGACGGCGAGGTCTGGAGTTTCACCACGGAGCCCTTCGCCTATCCGATCGCCGGTCCGATCGTGGCCAAGGCCTCCAGCCAGCAGATCGCTTCGCCTGCCGGCAGAAGCTGCGACGGCTCCGGGCTCAACGAGTTCGATGAGCACTCCTTTGAAATCACGGACATGTGGGTCGCCAACCCCGGCCTGCCCGCATGGATTCAGTACACGTTCGATAAGGAATACAAGCTGTACGAGGCGTGGGTCTGGAACGCCAACTCGGAGCTCGAGCTGTTCATGGGCTTTGGAGCCAAGGATGTCGTGATCCAATACTCCACCGACGGCGAGAACTGGACGCAGTTGGAAAACGTGCCTCAGTTTGCCCAGGGGACCGGCGAGGAAACCTACGCGGCGAACAACATCGTCAATTTCAACGGGGTTACTGCAAAGTACGTCAAACTGACCATCAATACCACCTGGGGTTTCACCGGGATCACCAGTCTCAGCGAGGTCCGGTTCTACTACATTCCGGTGCAGGCCTTCGGGTCGGATCCGGCGGACGGAGCCACGGAAGTTGCTCTTGACGCGACGCTGAACTGGCGGCCCGGCCGGGAAGCTGCCTCGCACCAGGTCTACTTCGGCATGGACAGCACCGCCGTGGCCGAGGGGACCGTGGCGGCCGAGACTGTGACGGAGCACAGCTACACGCCGCCCGCCATGGACTTCGGGACCGTGTACTATTGGAAGGTGGATGAGGTCGGTGACGCCAGAACCTATGAGGGCGATCTCTGGAGCTTCACCTCGCAGGAGTATGCGCCGATCGACGACTTCGAGAGCTACACCGACAACATAGACGCCCAGGAGACGATCTGGCATGCCTGGGTCGACGGCGTAACCACGAAGGCCAGCGGCTCGCAGGTGGGGTATACGAATTCTCCATTCGCCGAGACGAGCATCGTTCACGGCGGCCGGCAGTCGATGCCCTTCGCCTACAACAACGCAACGGACTTCTTCTTCAGCGAAGCGGAGCGGTCGTTCGACCCGATCCAGAATTGGGCGGGCAATGGCGCCACCGAACTGAGCCTGTGGATTCAGGGCTATCCGTCGGTGACCGCCGTGGAGGTCGTGGAGACCTCGGGCAAGGTGAACCTCACCGGCGCCGGCACGGACATCTGGAACACGTCGGATGAATTCACCTACGCCTACAAGACCCTCACCGGCGACGGCACGCTGATCACCCGGGTCGTCAGCAACGGGACCGGCTCGAACACGTGGGCCAAGGGCGGCGTCATGATCCGCGACAGCATCGACGGCGGTGCGGCGCAGGCCATGATGGCCATCACCGGCAGCGGCGGCAACGGCGCCAGCTTCCAGTATCGCGCGACCGCCGACGGCGCATCGACCGCGGTCGACAGCACTGCGGTTGTGGCGCCTCCGTACTGGGTGAAGATCGAGCGAGCCGCCGATACTCTCACAGGTTCCGTCTCCGCCGACGGCAAGACGTGGAGGCAGATCGGCACGACGGCCATCGCGATGGCAGACCCTGTCCTGATCGGTCTGGCCGTGACGTCGCACGAGTCGGGTGTGGACCGAACGTACCAGTTCGACAGCATCGCCTCGACGGGCGCTGTCACGGGCGCCTGGCAGGGGGCGGTGGTCAACAGTCCGCAGTATAACGCTGCGGCGAACCTGCACGTGCTGGTCGAGGACAGCGCCGGCAAGATCGCCACGGTCACCAGCGCCACAGCAGTGACGGAGCCGAAATGGACCCAGTGGAAGATCCCGATGACCGACTTCCCGGGTGTGAACTTCGCCAGGGTCAAGAAGATGGCGATTACCATCGGCGACAAGGACGCGACCACAGCCGGTGGGACCGGCATCGTCTTCATCGACGACATCGGCTTCGGGCATTCGGCCCAGTGATTGGATCAAAGTGTAGTCTGTCATCACGCCCAGGCGGGACCTGTGTCCGAAGGGCAAAGGTCCCGCTTGGGTCCCTCATTCATTGTCCGGACTGAAGGGAGGAACGACGATGGTAGCGAAGAGATGGTTGTACGCGGGACTTGTCACCCTGTTGAGCTTGAGTGTGGCGATTGCCGATCCGCCGGCAGTGCACCCGACGACCGGAGAACCCCTGGTGATAACGTGCCTCAGGGGGACTCCTGGCGCGATAGACGGAGACCTGAGCGACTGGAATCTCGCCGCGATGACTCCGGCGGTTCTCGATGTCGCAGGGCAGATCTACACCGGAGTTGCCACTTGGACCAACCCGGCCGACTGCAGCGGGGAATTCTACGTGGAGTGGGACGATGCGAAGATCTACCTCGCTGTGATCGTGAAGGACGAAAAGTTGTCCATGAACAAGACCGGCGCCAATATCTGGAATGCCGACTGCATCGAGGTGTTCTTCTCCACAACGGATGTAGTGGCAACCCACACAGCCACGTCACATTACCAGTACGGTCTTAACGCCAATGAACAGAAGTGGAACTGGTGCAACATGGATGGCACCGGGGAGGTCGAGCCTGCTTACCTGCAGATCGCCTCCACCCGGACTCCCGACGGATACATTTGCGAGGTTTCCATCGAATACGCACGAATGGCTTCATTGGATTTTGCGCCGGGCAACGCCATCGGTTTTCACCCTTGTATCGACGATACCGACGATGGCGACCGGGAAATCCAGATGACCTGGACCAGCCGCGAAGCCCATGACCAGACGCTGGGATTCGGGCATATCCTTCTCTCCCCCGATCCGGCAATTTCGCCGGAACTCAGTCATGGTCCGAGTCCTGCGCACAATGCCGTCGATGTGCCGGTGGACGCGGCTTTCTCCTGGATCGCAGGTGTGTTTGCGGTGAGCCACGATGTCTACCTGGGCATTGCCTGCGATGACGTCAACAATGCCGGCCGGGCGAATCCGCTGGGTGTTCTGGTCAGCCAGGGGCAAACGCCCAGCCAGTTCGATCCCGAGGGTCTGCTCGAATACGGACAAACCTACTGCTGGCGGGTCGACGAGGTCAATGGAGCCCCCGACAACACCATCTTCGATGGCGAGGTCTGGTGCTTCACCACCGAGCCGTTCGCCTATCCGATCACCAGCCCGATAGCAGCCAAGGCCTCCAGCCAGCAGGTCACGTCGCCTGCGGGCAAAACCTGCGACGGCTCGGGACTCGACGACTTCGATCAGCACTCCTACAACGTTGCGGAGATGTGGGTCACTAACCCCGGCCTGCCGGCCTGGATCCAGTACACATTCGACAGAGAGTACAAGCTGCACGAACTGTGGGTGTGGAACGCCAACTCGGAACTCGAGATGTACATGGGTTTCGGGGCGAAGGATGTCACGATCGAGTGCTCCATCGACGGCGAGAACTGGACGCCGGTGGAGAACGTGCCGCAATTCGCCCAGGGGACCGGCAAGGAGACCTACACCGCGAACACCGTCGTCAGTCTCGGCGGGGTCACCGCAAAGCACGTGAGATTGACCATCAACACGACCTGGGGCTTTACCGGGATCGCCAGCCTCAGCGAGGTCCGGTTCCTCTATGTCCCGGTGCAGGCCTTCGGGTCGAATCCGGCGGACGGAGCCACGGAAGTTGCTCTTGACGCGACGCTAAGTTGGCGGCCCGGACGCGAAGCGGCCTCGCACCGGATCTACTTCGGCCCGGACAGCGCCGCCGTGGCTGAGGGGACCGCCACGGCCAAGACCATGACCGAGCACAGTTACTCGCCCGGCGCCCTGGATTTCGGGACCATGTACTATTGGAGGGTCGATGAGGTCGGCGACACCGGCGCCTATGAGGGCGAAGTCTGGAGTTTCTTGTCCAAGGAGTACGAGCCGATCGACGATTTCGAGAGCTACACCGACAATATAGACGCTCATGAGACGATCTGGGACGCCTGGGTTGACGGCGTGACCACCAAGGCCAGCGGCTCGCAAGTCGGATATACAGACGCCCCGTTTGCCGAGAGGGTGATCATCCACGGCGGCCGGCAGTCGATGCCCCTGACGTACAACAACGCAGCGGACTTCTTCTTCAGCGAAACCGAACGGGCATTTGACCCAGTCCAGAACTGGGCGGGCAACGGCGCCATGGAACTGAGTCTCTGGGTCCGAGGCTACCCGGCAGTGACAACCACAGCGGTCACGGAAACCTCGGGCAAGATCACCCTCACCGGCGCCGGAACGGACATCTGGGGCAACTCCGATGAGTTCACCTACGCCTACAAGACCCTTACCGGCGACGGCACGCTGATCGCCCGGGTCGTCAGCAACGGCAACGGCTCGAACACGTGGGCCAAAGGCGGCGTCATGATCCGCGACAGCGTCGACGGCGGTGCGACGCAGGCCATGATGGCCATCACCGGCAGCGGCGGCAACGGCGCCAGCCTCCAGTATCGTGCGGCCGCCAACGGCGCATCGACCGCGGTCGACAGCACCACGGTTGTGGCGCCTCCGTACTGGGTCAAGATCGAGCGAGCCGCCGATGCCTTCACCGGTTCGGTCTCCGCCGACGGCAAGACCTGGAGGCAGATCGGCCAGACGGCCATCGTGATGGCAGACCCTGTCCTGATCGGCCTGGCCGTGACGTCGCACGAGGCGGGTGTGGAACGGACCTACCAGTTCGACAGCATCGCCGCGACAGGGACGGTCACGGGCGCCTGGCAGGGCGCGGTGATCGACCAGCCGCAATATAACGCTGCGGCCAACATGCACCTGCTCATTGAGGACAGCGCGGGCAAGAGCGCCACAGTCACCAGCGGCACGGCGGTGATGGAGCCGGAATGGACCCAGTGGAAGATCCCGATAACCGACTTCGCGGGCGTGAACTTCGCAAAGGTCAAGAGAATGGCGATCACCATCGGCGACAAGGACGCGACCACAGCGGGTGGGACCGGCATCGTCTTCATCGACGATATCGGCTTCGGCCACTCGGCCGAGTAGCGCAACGGATGTGTAGTCTATCGTAATGCCCAAGCGGGGCCTGCGTCCGCAAGGCAAAGGCCCCGCTTCCATTTCCTGCAGATTGTCGTTCCGCTGGATTCCGGGGGGAGCGACAGGTTCCTCACAGCACGAACGTGGCGATCAGCCACAGCACGCCGGCAGCGGTGCAACCCTCGACGAGCGTGCCGAGGGTCTGGAGGCGGTAGCCTTCCTTGATGCCCATCTTCGAGAAGCCCGTGACGACCCAGAAGTAGCTGTCGTTCACGTGGCTGACGACCATGGAGCCGGCGCCGATCGTGACAACCGCCAGGGCCCGGCCCATCGGAGTGGCGAGATGGAGCGATTCGAGCAGGGGGGCCATGATCCCCGCTGTCGTGATGATCGCCACCGTGGAGGAGCCCTGGGCGGTCTTGATGGCCGCGGCGACGACAAAGGGCAGCAGGATACTCAGGCCCGCGCTGTCGCCGACGTTCGTGGTGATGAGGTCGGAAATCCCTGAGTTCCGCAGGACCTTGCCGAATGCGCCGCCGCTGCCGGTGATGATAATGATCGTGGCTGCCGCGAGCACGGCCTCGCCCACCCAGCCGGAGGCCGAGAGCATGTCTCGGGTGAGCCGCTTGGGCAGCAGGAAGGCCAGGAGAACGCCCAACAGCAGGGCAACCACCGGTTGACCGACGAAACCTGCGAATTCCGCAAGACGGGCCTCCCCCAATGGATGCGTCGGGAGATCCGCCACGGATTTCAGGACGATCAGGACGATAGGAAGGAGGATCGGGATGACGGACTTGAGGGCCGACGGGCGGTGCGGATCGGCGACGGCCTGGATCGCAGTCTCCTCCTGGGCGTTCACTTCGACCGGGGCGTTTCGTGTTGCCAGAAGGGCGAACAGCCAGCCCGCTGCCAAGGCGATCAGACTCACCGGCAGGCCCCAGAGGATTACGAGCCCGAGGTCTGCCTCCAGCAGGCTGGCGGCGGCGATAGGACCCGGGGTAGGGGGCACCATCGTATGGGTCGCATACAGACCCAGGCTCAGTGCGATTGCGCTGGCGGCCAGAGGCACGCCGGCCCGGCGGGACATGGCCTTTGCCAGCGGGGCCAGGATGACGAACCCGGAGTCGCAGAAGACCGGGATGCTCACGATGTAACCGATGAGGCCCATCGCCAGTGCGACGTTCTTTTGGCCGACCACACGGATTGTCCGCTCCGCGAGTGTCAACGCGCCGCCGGATCTTTCGAGGAAGACGCCGATAATGGCCCCGGCCAGGATCACGATCCCAATGTCGCCGATCGTGCCGCCGAAACCCGTGTTCACCGCCGTGACGACCTCGGGAAGAGACATCGTGCCGCAGGAGATGCCATACCCGAAGGCCGCAAACAACAGAGCGAGGAACGGGTGCAGCTTGAATCGCGTGGTCGTTACGATGATGAAGACGATGGAGAACGCCAGGAGTATCAACAATCGCATAGATTTCACCTGTTCCTTTCCACGGGACCCCGCCATTTTACAGGAGTTGGCTCGGGAGACAAACGGATTCTGGTTCGGTCCGGCATGAGCGAACCCACGATGCGTGTTGAACCGTGGTGCGTCGGGCCGCGTAGGCATGACGATATCCGTCGCGGACCGGCTTGTCTTGGTTGTCCGGCCGGGCCGCGAGAATCTTGTCCCTGAGGCAAGGAGAAGGAGAAAAAACATGGCGAAAATCGGTGTGTTCTATGGCAGCACGACCGGCAACACCGTGAAGGTGGCCGAGTTGATCCAGAAAGCGTTCGGGCCCGGCGAGGTGGATATGTGCGATGTGGGCGCCGCATCGGCCCGGGACTTGGAGAAGTACGACACGCTCATCCTCGGCACCTCGACCTGGCACTGGGGCGGCCTGCAGGATGAATGGGCCCTGTTCGAGGACTCCCTGACCAGTGAAGTCCTCGCAGGCAAGACGGTCGCATTCTTCGGATTGGGCGACCAGAAGCGATACGCGGACCATTTCGCCGATGGCATGGGATTGCTCTACGAGAAGGTCAAGCCGCTGGGGGTGAAGGTTGTTGGGCTGTGGCCCCGGGAGGGCTATGATTTCGATTCCTCGGCTGCCGAACTCGGGGATCACCTGATCGGACTGGCCCTGGACGAAGACAATGAGCCCCAGAAGACAAGAGATCGCGTTACCAAGTGGGTCCGGCAGATCAAGAAGGAGTTGGAGGCTGTTTAGCATCGGTTGTGCGCACAAAGGCTGTCTTCGGAAAGATGCTTGTTCTTCGCCTGTCTTGCGGGTATCATGGAGTAGTGGGCCGGCTGCGGAGCCGGTCCGGCATTCTCGCAATGAGGTCTCGATATCTGGATGGTGATGGCATGCGAAGCTTCCGCCGAACTCTTCTTCACATCTTCCTTGTGTATCTGATTCCGACCGTGGGCGTAGGATCGGCTCAAGCCGACATTGTGCAGGAAGCGGTCGATCGGGTTTCCCTCGGGCAGTACCGGGTGTACCAGGTGGACATTCAAGATATGGGTCTGGGCCTGTACGGCGGTCCGGACTACGACCAGGGCTACCGCAACCGGGACGGCTGGGCCTACGGCGTCGCGCGCATCCAGCCCGGCTGGACCGAAGCAGGCACGCTGGGGAACCTGGAGGCCCGCCTGTATCTGGCCGATCAGTTTGCGGCTATGGGCTTGGAGGTCGAAGTGCAGGGGCTCTATCGGAACGTCGTGGCTGAGCTGCGCGGGACGCAGCGACCTGAGGATATCTACATCATCTGTGCCCACTACGACACCACCACCTCCGCGACGAGCGAGCGTCCCGGCGGCGATGACAACGCCTCCGGCACCGCCGGCGTGCTCGAAGCAGCCAGGGTCCTGAGCCGGTACGACCCGAACTGCACGCTGCGGTTCATCGGGTTCAACGCGGAAGAGGACTGGATGCTCGGCAGCCAGGAATACGTCAATACGGTCGTCGTGGCGGGCCAGGAGAACGTCATCGGCGTGCTCAATCTTGACATGATCCTGCGGCCTGGCTTTGACGGCGACCCGCTGGCACCCATTGACTTGGACATCGTGACCGACCTGACGCGGCCCGGCTTCGCCGCTTGGGCGTACACCTTCATCGACGCGATCACGACCTACGTTCCCTCGCTCCCCCTCGATTCGGCGACTCCCATCTCGCAGAACTGGAGCGCGAGCGATCAGGGACCCTTCATTTCCGCCGGATATCCTGCCCTGATGATTGCGGAGAACACGGCAGCCGATATCTGGTACGGCAACTGCAACGCGTACTACCACAAGCCGGATGACGCCAGTGATGGAGCCGCCAACGATCCGCTGAGTCCCAGCGGAATCACCTACGATTACGGTTTTGCCACGGATGTCGTCCGGGCGTCGGTCGCGACGCTGGCCCGGGAGGCGGGAATTGTCGCCAAGGCCGCTCCCGACTTCGTGGAATTCCAGTCCCTCCCGACGACAGGGGCACTGGACATCGAGCCCTTCGCCATGGGCGACGACTCCTATATCGCCATCGCGAACAGCCGAAACGACCTCACGTATGACGTGAACGTGACCGTGCACAAATGGGATGGGAATGACTTCGTCGAGGTGCAGTCGATTCCAAGCCATGGGGCCAGTGACTGTGAGTTCCTCGATCTGGGTCGTACGTGGTATCTGATGATCGCCAGCCTTCGGGACGACGCGACATATGAAGGCCATTCGACACTGTACCGGTGGAACGGGACGGCTTTCGCCGAGGTCCAGTCGATTCCGACGGTCGGCGCCGCCGACTGTGAGTTCTTTGCGATTGGCGACAGCGTCTACCTTGCGGTCGCCAGTGGCGGGACAGACGCGACGTCGGACGTGGGATGTATGATCTACCGCTTGGACGGAACCAGCTTCGACCCGATCCAACTGATTATGACGCACAGGGCCCGGGACTGCGAATTCTTCACCATTGGCAGCGACTCCTTCCTGGCCATTGCCAACGGGCGCACCGACACGACGTATAATGTGGACTCGCACATATTCCGTTGGGATGGAACGCAGTTTGTGGAGTTTCAGGCCATCGCGACGCAAGGTGCGGCGGATTGGGAGTTCTTTACCCTCGGGGATGATTCCTTCCTGGCCGTGGCCAATGGGTACGACGATGTATCGTACAGCGTGGATTCCCGCCTGTACAAGTGGAATGGGACGAGCTTCGTCACGTACCAGTTCATGCCCACATACGGGGCAGCCGATTGGGAGTCCTTCAGCATCGGCGACGATTCTTATCTGGCGGTCGCCAATGGTTACGACGGCGTCACGCGGGATATCGATTCGACCGTCTACAAGTGGAACGGCACCCGCTTCGTGGAGTCCCTGTCGATCCCGACTCACGGGGCGAGCGATCTGGCGTTCTTCACCACCGGGCCAACTTCCTTCCTGGCGGCGGCCAACAGCCGAAACGATGCCACGACGGGTGTTGCGTCGGTGGTTTATCGGTACTTCGTCCCGCCCGCCGATGATCCGGGCCAGTAGCCATATCGTGTCGTCCCTGTCCGTCTGATCCGGCAAGCGTGCAGCCGGAGCACTCCCCGCCGCACGGCAGGGAGTACTTTTGCCTTGACCTTGGCGTTTCAGACGCTATGATAGAATAGGTATGTGATCTGGTATTATGGAAGAAGGGTGATCGCACTGCTGGTACTGTTTGCGGCAAGGGTAGCATCACTTCTTGTTTTCTTCGCTTTTGGAGGAGATTCCACGATGAGAAAGCTGAGGGTCTTGACGGTGGCTGTTCTGCTGGCGGGCATGTCTTCGCTCGCGTCGGCCCAGGGATTCAGCGAGAACTTCGATTCGTATGCTTCGGGCAGTCCCCTGCACGGCCAGGGAGGCTGGAAGGGCTGGCAGAATGCGCAGGACAAAGGGGCTCCGACATCGAGTGCGTACGCCTATAGCGGCAAGAACTCGGTCGAGGTCATCGGCAGTGCCGACCTGGTGCATGAGTTTGCGCTCTCCGGCGGCCGATGGGAGTTCGTGGCCATGCAGTACATCCCCAGGGGGAGTACCGGCAACACGATGTTCATCCTGCTGAACCAGTATGATGACGCCGCGACCGCCAACGACTGGTCCATCCAGTTGAATTACAACCTGGCCACCGGGACCATCACGGCCGAGTCTCAAGGCGGCAATACTACGACGAGTGTCGTCTATGACCGCTGGGTCGAACTGAAGTTCCGCATCGACCTGGATAACAACACCTGCGAGTGGCACTACAACGGCAAACTGATCAAGACCCACCAGTGGGACGACAACAACCACAAGACGCTCCAAGCCATCGACCTGTTCGGCAACAGTGCATCGTCGGTCTATTACGATGACATCACGATCACGCAGTACTATCAGTACAAGGCGAACACGCCGTCGCCGGCCGACGGCGCCGTGGGCGTGCCGACGGCGCTGATGAAGTGGGTGAAGGGCGAACAAGCCTCCTATCACAACGTCTATTTCGGCACCAGTCCCGAACTGACGGAGGACAATCGCGTCGCAAACATGACGTCCAGCCTCATGTACTACCATATGGCAGGACTCCAACCTGGTGTCACCTACTACTGGCGCGTCGACGAAGTCGAGGCCGACAAGACAACGATCCACACCGGCGACGTCTGGAGCTTCACCGCGATGCCTCTGACCGCGTTTTCGCCGAACCCCATCGACGGCGACAAGGACCTTGCACAGGTCGTGACGCTGAGTTGGAAGGCCGCAAAAGCAGCCAAGAAACACCATGTGTATTTCGCGGAGGATCTGGATGCCGTCCAGGCCGGCGATGTGGCGGCAGACAAGGGAATCACCGAGGAGACATCGTTCAGCACCGGATTGCTTCGCGCGGGCACCACGTACTACTGGCGTGTGGATGAGATCGAGGCCGATGGCGACGTTCAGGTCGGCGAGGTCTGGAGTTTCACCACGTTGCAGCCGACTGTCGGCGGAATCGTCCGCGAGTGGTGGATGGACATCACGGGCACTGCGGTAGCGAATCTGACCGGTGATCCGCGATTCCCGAATGATCCGACGGGCCGGGAGTTGGTGGACCTCCTCGAGGGCCCGACCGACTGGACCGACTACTATGGCAGTCGGCTCTATGGCTGGCTGAAGCCCGAGAAATCCGGTCAGTATACGTTCTGGATCGCCAGCGACGACCTGAGTGAATTGTGGCTGAGCACGGACGACGATCCGGCCAACGTGGCGATGATCGCCAGCGTGACCGGCTGGTCCAGTTCCCGCGATTTCGACAATGTTTCGACCTACGCAGGCACGAATCAGAAATCGGCGGCCATCACGCTGACGGCCGGTCAGAAGTACTATATCGAGGCCCTCATGAAAGAGGGCGGCGGCGGGGACAACCTCGCGGTCGCCTGGCAGCCCCCGAGTGAGGCCCGTGCCGTGATCGGGGGACGGTTTGTCGATACCTTTGCGCTGTTGCCGCTCAAGGCCGCGATCCCTTCGCCGGAGGACGGGGCCGTCGATGCCGTGCAGTCACCGGTTCTGAGCTGGTTTGCCGGCGAGAAGGCGGTCGAGCACGACGTCTACTTTGGCGATGATGCCGAAGCAGTCATGGCGGCCGATACGTCCAGTGATCTGTACCAGGGTCGTCAGAGCGGCACGACCTTCGATGCCGACGACCTGGAGTGGGGCAAGACCTACTACTGGCGCGTGGATGAGATCGATGAGAGCGACCCGGCCAGTCTGTGGAAGGGCACGGTTTGGAACTTCACGACCGCCGATTTCATTTCTGTGGACGACTTCGAGAGTTACACCGACGACATCGACGCCGAGGAGACGATCTGGCACGCCTGGATCGACGGTCTCACGAACGGGACCGGCTCCTATGTCGGGTACGAAAACGCCGCCAACGGCACCTTTGCTGAGACCACCGTAGTCCACGGGGGCGGCCAATCCATGCCGGTGACCTACGACAACACAAAGTCGCCGTACTACTCGGAGGTCAGCCGGACCTGGGCATCGGTCCAGAATTGGACCGCCGACGGCGTGACCACGCTGTCGCTCTTCGTCCGGGGCCGGACTTCAGGCGCAGAGACCACGCTTTACGTCGCCCTGGAGGACAGCAACGGCAAAACCGCTGTCGTCTCCAATCCCGACACCACGGTGGTGATCTCGGCGGAGTGGATCGAGTGGCAGATCCCGTTGAGCAGTTTCACAGGCGTCAATGCGGCCAAGGTTGAGGTGATGTACATCGGCGTTGGCAGTCGCACCAGCCCCGTCCAGGGCGGGACCGGCGTAGTCTACATCGATGATATCCGATTGGTCAAATGATCCGCGCTGACGGGTCCCAACGGATCTGATCGCCGCAGGCTCGGCGACGACTCGCACAACAAAGGGCTGCGATCCTGTCATCAGGGTTGCAGCCCTTTCTTCCTGCGCCGAGCGCACTCGCCGCGTACAATCAATCGTCGTCCATGTCAATCGTGCGTCCCGGGGGACCCGCCGGGCTGCGCGCTCGGCAGCCAGGCTCCCGGATCGTCGAAGGCGTTCGGCTTGGTAGCCGCCGGGTCGATGACCGTGAGCGAGAAACCCACGCCATCGGTAGCCTTGTACCAGTCGTCATCGTAACGGAAGCTGTGGATGACTTTGCCGGCGGCATCCTGCAGTTCGATCCGCTCGCCCGCGTTGCTGAGGCTCCCGCTGTACTGACCGGCGACCGGCAGGGCAGAGGAGTGCCTGGCCTCGAATGCCGCAATGTCCTTGACGACGAGACAGTAGCCGCCTGGGGCCAGTTCCATGCTCGGGAAGGTGAAATCGACGCCCTTCGTGAACTGAACCATGCTCACATTGATGGTCTCGTTGCCGATGTTGGTCAACTCGATGAACTCGGTGTTCGGGTCGTCCGGGTTGCCCGTATCGGCCGGGTGGTACATGATTTCACTGATCCGCAAGCTCTCGGCGACAGACCCCACCGCGAAGACCACGTCGTGCAGCGCGCTCCAGGTCGAGCCGCTGAGCACTCGAGCCTTGACCCGGACGCTGGCATTCAAGGTCAACGGGTCGGCGTAGCGCATGGCGGTCGGGGACACCCCGCTCGGCGTGCTGACCTCGGCGTCTTCGGCGCCGGCTGTCAGTTCCGTCGAGATCAGGAAATCCGAACTGGTCGTCGATTCATTCAAGCCGTGGATGGCCAGAATATTGCGGCCTACCTTCAGCTTGTCTACATGTTCGGAGATCGGGAATGCCTCAAGGTTCTCGGCGTCACTGTCGGAGTGGGAGGCGCCGGCCCGGGAGTTCCAGGCGGGCTCGCCTGCGAAGTTCGCGCGGGCGACCTCCGACCCGTTCAGATAGGCCACGAAGCCATCGTCATAGCGGACGTTGATCGTCAGGCTCGACAACTCAGCCAGATCGTCGGCGGAGACGTCGAAGGGAATCCGGATGTAGCAACTGGCATTCCGGCTGTACATCGTGGCCTGGACATTGATTGTGAAGAACTGCTCGTATCCGGTGCTCCGCTCGTAGCCGACGCCTCCCGAGCCGCTGAGCCAGCCTGAGTCGTCGAAATCAGCCCCGCCTCGCCATGTGTCGTCGAGGGCGGCGGCAGGGACCACCGCCCGTTTGGCCGCGTTCTCGGCCACCAGCGTCAGGCCGCTGGATGTCTCCGCGCTGCTGCCGGGAAGGCGAGGATCGGAGCCGTCGAGGGTGTACCAAATCACGCCGCCGGAAGTGGATTTCACCATGCCGAGCAAGTCGCCGGTGGAGACGTATCCGCCATGCTGATTCGAGCCGCGGATCTGGAAGGTCGGAGGTTCCACCGATGGGTACCATCCCTTGGATTTCAACTGGTTCAGGACGGTCTGCGTCCGACCCGAGAAGTATTGGTTGACCAGCCGGTCGACCTCCGTCTCCCAATCCTCACGGGTGTACGGTTTTGACGGGCGCGGCTCATCCCCCCAGCGGGCGGACTCTCCGACGATGGCGCCGCGGATTTCGTCGGCGCGGGCCATGTAACGGTTCGTCGTTTGTTCCTTCGTCAGGGCCCCGTCGTTGTAGAATTGCTCATAGATGCGATCCGCCAGCAGCATGCGGAAATCGGCATTGGCCGCCAGACGGTCCATCAGGTAGTGGGGGTTCACCACGCCCACCACGTTCACGCGATTGACCGAGGGCTCCTCCAGGGCCCACTCCGTGTCCCACGGCACGAGGATGAAGGGGCTTGCGCGGTCCCGCTGCCGGATCGCATAGAAGTTGCGAGGCGTATATGAATCACCCAGAAACACCGGCGCATCCCGGCTGCCTGTGTAGTAGATCATCAGCATGTAGTCGGTCATCGTGGGGACGTCGATCTGTGCCTGGATGGCGTCGTAGGCCTGCATCGACGTCAGATTCCCGTTGGCCGCCGTGAAGAGGGCGGTCCACGCGGTCCGGACCTGCTCATCTCCTGCGACGATATCCATGGTGGTGCTGGCCCCCATGCCACTGGGGGCCTCCAGGATCTCGTAATCGTCCTCGTTGCCCCCGAGGTGGTCGGCCGCGAAACTCTCGTTGGGTCGCTCGGTCATGATGTATAGGCCCCAGTACAGGCCGTTGATGTAGACCTGGACGGCCCGCCCGTAGGGGGTCAGGCGGTCCATGTCCCGCACCGTGTCCCGGGCGAAGGCGTCGCGGAGGTAGTCGGCATTCGCCGGACCGCTCATCCCGCAGTGGCCGGACCAGGAGTAGTTCCAGATCGACCGCAGGGCGAGGCTGTCGAAGGACTCGACCTCGGTGTCTGGGAAAAGCGGGAACTCCAGTTTGGAGGGCCCGTACCGGGCCCGGAAGTTGAGGCGGAAAGCGTTCTTGGGGTTCTGGCTCCTGCTATAGGGCCCCCCGTGGATGCGCAGTCCGGCGTTGACGCCGAAGTGCTCCCCGGTGGTGGGATCGATCCATTCCATCGAGGCCGCTCGCTCCGACGGGTCGCCCGTGAGGGTGGGGTTGGCGTAGATGCCGCCGCTCTCGAAGAACTCGGCGCTGGAAATCGCGATCGAGACCGAGGGAGTCGACTTGAGGTCGTCCACGATCTCATCGCGGTACAGAGGGTCTGCGACCACCCGCTGGTCCATCGCGTAATCCGCCGCCCGGCCGCCCCACGAGGCGGGGAAACCTGTGGGGACGCTGCTCTGGCGGATCACCTGATCCAGGAAGATGTAGCTGTGGGTTACAGAGGCCGAGGACAGCCAGCCGGTCTTCATGGCGGCGGCCCTCACGCACGTCGTGCCGGTAATCCGGATCGGGTCGGTGTATTTTGTCCCCGCCATGCCGCGTGTAGTCGAATCAAGGGGCCCATGGCCGTCGAGAGTGCAGTAGATGGTCGCACCCTCGGTGGAGGTCGTCAGTTCCAGTATGAACGCCTCTTCGTAGAATCCCCGTTGACAGGAGAATTGCGGCTCGCCGACGATGTTCGCAGAGACGCCGACATTGGCCTCGCCGGGCGTGGGCAGGATCATGAGTTTCAGATCGTCGCCGCCGTCCGGGTCGCGGCCGTACGAGAGATCGGGGACCTGTGAGCCAAAGGAGAGACTGTCCAGCAGCGTGGCGCCGTCGGAGGCGAACAGGGCGACCTCATCGCCGTCGGCACTGAGGCCGAAATCTGCGTGCAGTCCGGGATCCTCCGTGTCACTATCCGCCCAGATGAGCAAGAACCCTTCGGCCGGGATCGTCGTCAACGCCGGGTTGTCCGCGGGGATTTGCCACTTGCGAGGCTCCGAGTCGTCGTCGGTCAGATACAGACCGCCCACGTCAACAGGTGCATTCCCTGCGTTGTACAGTTCAATCCAGTCGTCGAACTCGCCCTGCGGATCTGCGAGGAATGTGACGTTGGACGCCATAACCTCGTTGATGACCACCGGGCCGTCCGCCCGGACGGGCCCGACGACGCCGAGCAGGCAGATGCAACCGACCAGGCATGCTCGCAGAAGAATTGAACGTCTTCGCCATCCGAATGTCATTGCTTTTCCTCACTCCAGTATCGAGGTAGAATGTGGTCGGCGCAACAGCAGCAGTTGTGCGACTTCAGTTCGTCTATTCTAACACATGGCAACCTGGGAGCCAACAGCATCCGCACCTTGTGGGTGTGTCTCTTCTCGGAATGGCCAATCCTTGACCGCAAAGGGGCGGTTCTGTGTCCCATTTACGACTCTGAGTGGACAGTACGCCGTGATGGCGTGGAATTGAAGGTTTCTGGCGGTCATGCGTCTATTCAGGGGAAAGCGTTCCTGGGTATGGGACGCCTCGACTGAGGCCGAGGTATGTCGTTGCGGGAGGACGCAGACGCATGTTCATCCTGATGCCATGGAATGTCGATGTGCCGCAGGACCGTTGGCCGGTCGTGAACTGGATCATCATCGTGGTTCTGATCGGTGTCTTTACGCTTCAGGTTCGCGATGCGGTCGAAGCCAGGACGGACCTGAACTTCGTGCACGATCCTCCGCGTCGCAGCCACGACCCGGCGCATCGCCAAGAACTGCCGGCTGATCCGCATCAGCAGCGAGATCGAGAACTCCCCGGCATCACGGAGAGATTGTTGCTTCGGGACTGGGACCTCACGGGTCCGTTCGGTCACATGTGGATCCACGGCGGTATCCTGCATCTCGCGGGCAATCTGTTGTTCCTCTGGATTTTCGGCAACGCCCTGTGCGCAAAACTCGGAAACGTGAGATATCTCTTCTTGTACGTCCTGTGCGGGGTCGCCGCCGGCGTGGTCCATTTGTGGTTTACCTCTCGGCCCGCGCTGGGCGCCAGCGGGGCTATCAACGGCGTCGTGGGCATGTACCTGGTCTTGTTCTACGAGAATGAGATCACGTGTCTGTTCGTGTGGTTTTGGCCGTTCTACGTGCGGTTCTTCGATGTCAGCAGCATTTGGATGATTCTCTTCCGGTTGTTCTGGGACATCGTCGGCGCTCTGCGAGGCCGTCCCGGCGTGGCCTATTTCGCACACCTCGGCGGTTTCGCGACGGGCTTCAGTATTGTCATGTTCATGTGTTGGAGGGGCTGGATCATGATGGAACGCCATGAAGGATCGCTTCTCGACGCATGGCGCAAACGGAGAGAGACGCCGGAGACGAACCGCCTCAATGTGGAGTGCGCCCGCCTGGGTTTGCCCAGGATGGACGAACTCGGGCCGGAACGGTTGTCTGCCCGCGCAGAAGCAGCTCAGACCCCGCGGCCACCTGTCGGACAGACCCGCGATGATTCCATCCGCTTCGCATGCACCTGCGGAAGGAGAATCAAGACGCTGAAGAAGCATGCCGGCCGCTTCGGCACATGCCCCCAGTGCGGCCTACGGCTCAGAGTCCCCCAGCCTCCATCTGACTCCGTGTGACGCCCAGACCTTGTGCTATTGCGTCGAGCGGTGGCGACCGAGCCACTCGCTCACCCATCGCTCTGCCTGCTCCCTGGCAGTGACATCGCCTTCGAGCTGAGCGACGTAGAGTTCCTCCGCCAGTTGGCCGAGGGCCGGTCCCGGCGCCGCTCCCAGATGCATCAGGTCGTGACCGTTCAGCAGTGGTTTGGGCTTGACCTCCACGTCGCCCAGGTCTCGGATTCGTTTGCGCAGCACGATCAGATGAGCCAGACCCGCCTGGGAGGCAGCGGCCTTCTGGATGGCCCGCTCCAGCTCGTAGAGGTCGCGGAAACCAGGGTGGGCCAGGAATTTCTTGAGTTGGGCGAGTGACATCGCGGAATCGAGCAGCCCACCGCGATGGGCGAGCAGGAACTCGATGTGTCTGGTTTGCTTGTTGCTGAGCTTGAGGATCTCGCATCTGGACATGGCAAAGTCCACGGGATACCCCACGAAAAACGCAGCCAAGGCCAGCGGGAAATCCACGTTCCTGCGCAACCGGCCCAGCACAGGAACGGTTTGTCGGGCTGGCTCGCCGGAAAAGCCGGGGAAGACTGCCTCCGCCAATCCCGTCTCGATCAGCATCGGCGCTCCGGCGGCGCGATTCGGGTGGACCAGCGTTCCCTCCAGCTCGGCGGCAATTCGCTCGCCGCTGATCCTCGCGATCTTTGCCGCGTTGCGACCGACCGCAGCATACGTCTCGGGTTCGATGGCGAAGCCGAGCCGCGTCGAGAACCGGATGGCGCGGAGCATGCGGAGATAATCCTCGCCAAAGCGTTCTTCCGGATTGCCGATCGTGCGGATGATCCGCCTTTGGAGATCGGCCTGGCCTTCGACGTAGTCGATGACCTGGTCATTGAGCGGGTCGTAGAACATGCCGTTGATGGTGAAATCCCGCCGGCTTGCGTCCTCGGCGGCGCTGGTGAACCGGACCTCGGTTGGATGGCGGCCGTCCTCGTATCCCGCCTCTGAACGAAACGTCGCCACTTCCACCTGCTGCTTGCGGACCAGTACGATGACGACGCCGAATTTGGCGCCGATCTTGAGCGTGCGAGGGAACAGACGCATCACGTCCGCAGGCTGTGCGTCGGTCGCCACGTCGTAGTCCTTGGCCGCCCGGCCGAGCAGCATGTCGCGAACGCAGCCGCCTGCCAGCAGGGCCTGGAAGCCGTGCTGCTGGAGCTTCCGAACGACTTCAATGGCCGTTTGTTGGTTGCTCATCGGCTCTTGCCTGCAACAGGACGACGGACATCGTGCCCCACTCCCTTCGATCCACCGCGTGAAACGACCCGTAGTCGTCGAGTGGGGGATTGTCGCGATGAGTCCTGACGACCACCACGCCTTTGGGGGCCACCTGACCCTCCAGGATCTTCAGCAGATCAGCCAGCGACGACCCGGGGCCCACTTCCTGCGTGACAGCGTATGGCGGATCGACGAAGACCAGGTCGTACCGCTCACCTTTGGGGCCGACGGGCGCCCCGATGCGAAACGCACTGTCGCGAACGATGCGCGACCGATCGCCAAAGCCGGCCTTCGCGATGTTCTTCTCCAGCACCGCGAGGACCTCGGCGTTCTTCTCGACAAACGTCACGGAGACCGCGCCCCGGCTGATCGCCTCCAGCCCGAGCGAGCCGACGCCGCAGAACAGGTCTGCGGCCCGAGCGCCCGCCAGCAGGTCGTAGTTGTGCAGGATCATGAAGAGCGATTCTTTCACCCGGTCGGTGATCGGACGCGTCTCTCGCGTGTCGGGAGTGAACAGGTGCATCCCTCGCTTGGTGCCGGCGATGATCCGCATGGTTCTCACTTCGCCCAGTAATCGATGACCATCACCTGCTCCAGAGAGGACCCGAGCAGCCCGCCGAACTCGACGTGGGCCGGGTGCTTCGCGTAGGCATCCCGGTCGGCCTCGCTGCGGAAGCTGACGATGAAGCAATGCGTGAAGCCCTTCTGGAGGTTCTCGACGCTCACGTCGGTGCCCCATTCGAAGCCATAGATCACGTCGATCTTGCTGGGCAGGGCGCTGAAGGCGCTCTCGATCTTGCGAATATCCTCGGCGCTCGTGCCTTCCTTGAACTGGAACAGCACGACGTGCCGGAGCACCTGGGCAGGCGCCTCCGCCGCGGCGGCCATCGGGCGCGCCGAACTGTCGGATTCATCACAAACCCGTTTGGTCTCCTCAACGTAGATACAACCGCCCAACAGAACCGCCAGCACCGCCAAACAAACCAGATTGCGAGCCATTCCTATATACCTCCAAGAGTGTGTTCAGATTCTTCTGTTTAGCCAGAGGGATTGTATCCCGATGGCGAAGCATCGTCCAAGGAAAACTGGACGGGGCTTCGTTCCCCATCCCCGCCGGCCTTTTTCGTTACGCCTATCCTCCAATTCACTCCGATGGCCGCAAGTTGTCTGTCTGCCTTTGCTTTTTCAACCGCGGGGTGCTACAATGGCACCTGAGAATCAGGAACGCACAAGGAGAGCCGTATGAGCATCGAGGAACTGGTGGCCGAGGTCAAGAAACTGAGTCTGGAAGACCGAGCCTCGCTCGCGAAATGGATCGTCGAGAGTCTCGACGATCTGTCGGAGTTGGAGATCGAAGCCCTGTGGACCAAGGAAGCGGAGCGGCGTCTGGATGAACTGGAGCAGGGGCTGGCGGCCGAAATCCCGGCCGAGGATGTGCTTCGCCGAGCCAGAGCCGCCATCTCGTGAAACCCATCACGTTTCATCCTGACGCCGACGCCGAAATCAATGAGGCGGCCCGGTATTACGAAGACCGTTCGCCAGGTCTTGGTCCCGAGTTGCTCAGCGAGGTGGAGCGAGCGCTCGGCCTGATTTCCAGGGACCCGGAGGCGTGGCGACGAATAGGAAAGCGAGTGAGGCGGAGGTCTCTGTGGCGGTTCCCCTACAATGTGATCTATGCGGTGTATCCGGATCGCATACGGGTCGTGGCGTTCGCCCACCAGAGGCGACGTCCGTTCTATTGGCGAAAGCGACAACGAGAATCGACAGAGCCGACAGGCCCGGCCACACTGTAGGCCGAGCGAAGAGCAACGACTGTCCGTCGGCAGTCATTGAGGATTAGCCGGCAATAGTCGGATAATCCGCCAGCCATGGCCGGAATCGACAGGCAAATCCCTGGATTTCTCTCCTTTCCGCCTGTCCCCCCATTTCGCACTCATCGCACACCCTTCACCTGCCGATAACACATCCAGCAGCGAGCTGATACACCCTGGACGATTGTTTCGCGAAATTCATTGTTGTAGCAGCAGTGAAAGGAACAGCCTTGGCTCTCAGGAGTTCTCAAGTCCCGGTGATCGGCCGTCACATCCAATGGAGTGATATCATTGGGCAGGTCTTTTGCGTGCGAGACTTTGACCCAAGTGATACGACCATCGGAGCAGATGGCCAGGTTCACGCAGAGAGTATGGTTCGACTGAGGTGCTCCCCGGAAACGATGCCAGATGCAATGAGAGAGTATCCGATAAGAAGAATAGGGTTATAGAATGAAAGGGTACTCTCGTGAAACAGAAGCACCACACGGCGGAGCAGATTGTCGGAATG
>JBDKRX010000226.1:0-14279 GCA_039683175.1 Phycisphaerales bacterium | reverse complement strand
GATTGGGTTCGTTTGTGCAAACGCTTCTGCATGGACAGATGGAGCGGATTGTGCTAATAATGACCCCTTTGTTCGATGGACGTTCTGAGTTTTTGTGAGGTATCTCTGCGATGGACAAGGCATTGGCTGATTTGATCCGGATCTCGAATACTGCGGGCAAGGACCCGGCGCTCGTCCTGGGCGGCGGCGGCAATACCTCGGTCAAGACCGAGGACGGCAGGCACATGTACATCAAGGCCAGCGGCACGGCCCTGAAGGATATGAACGAACAGCGGGGTTGGCGAAGGCTGCGGATCGAGCCGGTCCTGGCGATCATCCAGGACAAGTCGCTGAACAAGCTCGATGCGATCGCACGCGAGAACAACGTGGTCAGCCGGTTGCTGGATTCCTGCGACGACAGCCTCGCGGGCGGCGCCCGACCCTCCGTGGAGTCGCACCTCCACGCTCTGCTCAAGACGTACGTGATTCACCTGCACCCCCTGGTGGTCTCGGCCTATGTAAATGCGAAGAACGGAGAGAAAGAGCTGGCCAGGCTCTTCGCAGGCGAGAAGCTCCCAGCCCTGTGGGTGCCCTACGCCGATCCCGGCTACATGCTGGCCAAGAAGATCGCAACGCTCGTCGAGGGCTACGTACAGGAGCATGGCGGCAAACCCTCCATCCTGTTCCTCGAAAAGCACGGCGTCTTCGTCACCGCCGACAGCGCCAGCGCGGCGTTGAAACTGGTCGGCAAGGTCATCGATCTGTGCAAGAGCGGACTCAAGCCGGCCCGGCAGCCTCGCGTCAAGACCCCGCCGCAGGATGAGATCGCGGCCACGAAGCTGATGATCCGCAAGGCCGTTTTCGAGGCCTCAGGCCAGTACGTCCCTGTGACCTACTTCGCGCCGACGGAGAACATCGCCGCGTTCATGTCGCACAAAGCCGCGAAGGCCCTGCTCGACGCGCCGGCTTTGCATCCGGAAGAGCTGGTTTTCGCCAATGGTCCGGCCCTGTGGGTCGAGGACCCGGACGCAGGCAAGATCGCCCGCAAGCTCCAGGTGCGGCTGGCTCGGACACAGAAGATGCCCTACGCGTTTGTCGTGAAGGATTTCGGCCTGTTCATCGCGGCGGACAAGTCGCTCGTTCCGCTGGCAGCGGAGATGGCGGATGGTTCGGTCGCCGTCCGGATGCACGCCCACCGCTTCGGCAGCGTCCTGGGCCTGAGCAAGCGCGAGCAGGAGTTCATCAACAATTGGGAATCCGAGGCGTTCCGCAAGAAGCTCGTCGGCGGCGAGGGCAAAGGCGAATTGAACAACCGCATCGCCGTAGTCACCGGCGCCGGCAGCGGCCTGGGCAGGAGTCTGGCCCTCGGTTTGGCAAGGGCCGGCGCGATGGTGGGCTTAACCGATATCGACCAGGCGGGGGCACAAGAAACCGCTGCCATCATTCTGAAGGACCGGCCCAAGGCCCAGGTGAAAGCCATCCGATGCGACGTCACCAATGAAGACAGCGTCCACAAGGCGTTTGAGGACCTGATGGTTTCCTGGGGCGGCCTGGACATCCTCGTCAACGCGGCGGGGATCGCACCGCCGTTCGCGCTGGTGGACATGCCCGCGGACAAGTGGCGACTGGCCCTCGACGTGAACCTGACGGGCTACTTCCTGATGGCCCGCGAGGCGGCACGGATCATGATCGCCCAGGGCATCGGCGGCAGCATCATCAATCTGAGCTCCAAGAGCGGTCTCGACGCGAGCAAGAACAACACCGCCTACAACGCGACCAAGGCCGGCGAGCTGCACATGGCTCGCGGCTGGGCACTGGAGCTGGGCGAATACGGCATCCGCGTCAACTGCATCGCGCCGGGCAACGTCTTCGAGGGCTCCAAGATCTGGAACCCCGACTACATCAAGGTTTGCGCCAAGAAGTACGGCATCCGGCCCGAAGAGGTGATCCCCTACTATGTGAACAAGACCGCCCTGCGGCGGGAGATCAAAGGGCAGGACATCGCGGACGCCGTGGTCTTCCTGTGCTCGGACAGGGCGCGTACCATCACGGGGCAGACCCTGGTCGCCGACTCCGGCCAGGTCATGGTCCGCTGAGAGAAACACCTAACAGGCAACCTGATAGTTCCCGGCATGGGACCTACGTCTCTGGGCGTGGGCGAAAACCCTGCCGGATCGTCGTGTTTCAGGTCCCGGGTTCATAACGTCCGGGAATCCGTCGGTTTTTTGCGTTTTTGGGAAACTTTCGGATTGACCCTGTTCCCGTCGGCAGGTACAAGAGCATCAGCCGCTGACATGGTCCGCAGCAATGGAGGAGACCACACCTCATCGCAATTGTGGGTTGATGGTGGGATCATGGGCTTATGGAGGAGCGCCTCTGGCAGGATGCAGAGGCTTGGCGATGGATCAACTGGCAACCAAAACGGTTCAGCCCCTTTCGGGGTCGTCGTTCCAGTCTGGACACGACGGTCAGTCCCTTCATAGCAGTCGTCTCGCGGCGTCTCCAGGTCCTATGTCCGTCCGTTGCGGCCGGATGATGCAAATCTCTCCTCTACTTATCTCTCACAAGGCGCCGTGCGGCCTCTCACACAGGACGCTTGGGGCCGCACGGCGCCACCACTGGAATCATTCCTTCAGCCCCGCATCGTGGCAGTTCAGGGGTCGTTTCCCAAATGCAAAACGTCGCATTTGGGGACCCGCGCAGGGGGTACTCGGTTTGGGATCGCAGTTCTCCCCCTGAGGCAAACGAGTTCCTGGGTTTTGCTGTACGCAACCCCTGGACTGCCCTTTTCATTCGTTGCCGTATCCGCGCGGCTCCGGCAACGAACGCCAGTTCCTCGCTGTCCAATTGGTCGAACAGACGACGGGTACTCAGGTCGAAGGATCGACGGGGTTCCTGGTCCGGCGCGTTTCGCTGGGTCCCGTTGTGGAAGCACCAGCCGGCGGCGCCCCCGGCCACGGCGCCACGCAGGTCCGCCAGGAAATCGGCGGCCGCGGGCTCCCAGTCGGTATAGCCGCGTCGGAACGGCTCCTGATAGTGCACCGGCGCCATCCGGCCGATCTTCGCCATCAGGGCGAGCAGCTCGCAGGTGCGTTGCTCAGTCTCGCGCGGCGATTCGCCATATCGCGGGCGGTGGGGGCAGAGGAAATCAAGACCGGCAGTCACCAACGATTCTCGCACATCGTCCTCGCCCAGATCGTGCCCGCCGAACGAAGCAGTGACCAATCGCTGTGGGTCAAGCCGGCGCACCTGGTCGCGCAGGGTCTTGATTTCCGAGATGGACACGTAACGGTCATCGCGGACGTCGCGCTCGTTGGCGAGGTCGAGATACCAGTTGCGATGCGTCTTGAGAGCCTCGACCAGGGTCGTCACCGCTCGCTGGTGCGCCGCAAAGTCCGGCAGCCGCCCGGCAGCATTCCGCGTGAGAGTCACATCCACAACCAGTCCCCGGCGGTCGCACTCGGCGACAAGCCAACACAGCCTGTCGAGAAACGGCTGCCTTGCCAGACCCTGGGAATCGACCGCGGAGACATCCCTGTCGCCAAGACCCCAGGTAGCCCAGACGCGAAGCCAGTTGAAGCCATAGTGCTGCACGTCGTCGAGATCGCGACAGACCGAATCCTGCGACGCGCCCAAGCCGCCATAATAGCTGATGCCCAGCAGGAAGGTCGGCTTGCCGTTCAGCGTGAACCGAGTCCCTTCTACTCCGAGTGTTGTCTTGCCTCGCGCGCCGGGCGGTGGAAAGTCCCTGGAGGCGTCGTCGAGGACGAGGACCCAGTCGAGCATCTCACCCTTGTCGGGCGGCACGAACTCCCGCTCGCCTGCGTTCGGGAATTCACCGATGGCGACGGCTCGGCCATTGCGAGGGTTGTACCACCATGCCTTCACGGTCACCCCGTTGATGACGTCCATGCGGACCTTGAAGGCTCGGCCTATTGGAGCGTACACCATCGCATAGGACCCATCGGCGTCGCGGGTGCCCACGAAACGGTATCGGCCCGCCCCTGGCACGCTGGTCGGCACGCGGTCCGTGACGAGAATCGAGTCGTCCGGCACGCGCGACAGGAACGGCCGCGACTCCATGAGCCATCGGCCGTACTGCATCTGCCCTGCGCCGGGCTGGTCGATGGCCTCGAACCACGGCATCAGCGGGTTGTTGATCGGGTCCCGGCCGGGTTGCCACATCTGCCAGACGGAGTGATGGCCGTACGTGTGGCCGCAGGCGCCGCCGAACAGGTCCCAGTAGAGCGGCCGGCGGACATCGGACGAGATCGAGTGCCCGAGTTTCTTCGCGTCGAACGAAACGGGGTGGTCCTCGTAGATCGGCTCCCCGTCGATCACTGGTTTGGCCGGCGTGCGGTCATAGTCCGCGCGGGTGCCGTCGTACCGCCCGGTGTACTCGGCCACGTGCCCGTTCTGACGCATGTTGAAGTCGAGCCAGTCGTCGTCGTGAAACCAGGCAGCGGAGGTCTGGCCGCCCGTCGGATGGAAAGTCATCAGGTGGCGGTCGCCGTCGCCCTGCGCCAGGCCGCGAGCCATTGCCCGGATGATCTCTTTGTGCGTATCGTTCTCGATCGGCCGGTCGCCGCCCAGGATCCAGATGATGTTGGGGGCGTCCTTGTACCGCTGCCCAAGCCAGCAACCGTAAGTCTCGGCGTTCTGGGCCGTGAAGACCTCAGGTCCGACGCCCCATTTCTTGTTCCATTTGTCGCCCCAGGTGGGCAGCATGCCGATGTAAACCCCGAGTGACTCGGCCTTCTTCACGACGTAATCGACGTGGTCCCAGTAGTCGTTGTGCGGGCCGTCTTTGATGTCGGGTTTCGTCGGATCGTCGTCGATAAGAGGCTTGTGGTCATACGAATTCGGGGTGTGCAGGCCATCCAACTCGGCCAAGGCGACCGCCTGAATGACGGTGAAGCCCTTCGCCGCGCGGTTCGCGAGGTACCTGTCCGCCTCTTCGCGATTGAGCCGATGGAACAGCTCCCACGCCGTGTCACCGAGATAGAAGAACGGCGTCCCATCCTCGTGGACCAGAAACCGCCTGTTTTCCGAGACCTTCAGAACCCCGGGGTTCCCGGCCGCACCGGCTGCCGCCGATATCGACATGGAGACCGTCAGTGCGAACAACGTGAACGTGAATCCCCGGCGTATCGAGGTGCTCGTGGATTCTTGCAGCATGGTGCACTCCTTCTCCCTCTCGCGATGGTTCGGTCAGACGCGTTTGGGCTTGCGTTTGACGGTGAGTAGCCGTTCGATGTCGTCCAGGACTTCGCTGCTGTCCGCGACAACCGCGAGCCACTTGCCATCATGGTACGTGGTCGCATTCGTATAGGCTTCGCGAACACCCGGACTCAGTTCCGGCAGAACCTTTTCCGCCTTCTGGCGTTCCTCGCCACCGAAGACGATCTGGACGAGGAGCCGGTTCCGTTCGGGCAACAATGTGCAGAACGACTTGGACTTCTTGAATCGCAGGCCCCACCCATACTTCTTGCCGCTGAAGATCCAGTCCGGCGTGAAGACCCCGGGATAGTTCTCGTCGATGAACTCAAGCAGCCGGGTCCATCGCTTGTAGTTGCGAGCCCCGATCCACTCCTGCACGCTTTCGGCATCGGGTTCCTTGTCCCCATCCAGCATCCGCTGACCCAGGTCGCCCATACCATTGCTCCCATCGAACCAAGATCATATCGTACCGCTCATGGTGCAGTTCCTCTGCAGATGTCAAACCCAGTGTCTTCAAGATAGCAGAATTGTGGCTCTCCGCAGCACGTCGCAGATCATCCCGGCCGGCAGAGAACATGCGAATTCCGCTTCCCTAACGCGCCAGTCGAGACTCTTGACCTGGTCCGCAAGGATGACGCCGCTTACAGCCAACCCTTCGGGAATAGACACCTCGAACGGATAGCCTTTCACTTGGCTGGTGACCGGGCACAGCAAGGCCAGACCCACCTTGCGGTTATATGCGGCGGGTGACACGACAACAGCGGGACGGCGCCCTGCCTGCTCGTGTCCGGCTTGGGGGTTCAGAGTAATCCAAACCACATCGCCACGCTCCGGAACGTACGTCGCACGTCTCACCAGACCTCCCTCCCCAATACAGGACCGGTATCCACCTCGCCGTGGAGATTCTTCTTGGTCACCCTCGCCAACAAGTCGTCCAGACTCACCGACGGTTTGACGGCAGGAGTGATGACCAGCCTGCCCTCCTGCAGGGACAATTCAACGGGCGAGTCATCCTTCAGGCCCGCCTCGATAGCCAATGGCTTGGGAATCCGCAGCGCCAGGCTGTTGCCCCATTTCTGGACCCGTGTCGTCATATCATTGCCTCCCAATGTATCTACATTGAAGATACACTGAGGCCGGCCTTCCGTCAAGTCGATCTGAGGTTCTTTCTCGCGGAGCAGCGAGTTCCCTACCCGATCCGGCCGTCCTGGTCGATGTCCAGGCCGTGGAGCTCTTCGAGCTTCTTGACCAGCGACCGCAGGGTGTTCTGCGTCAGCTGGAGCTGGTCCTCCAGGGCCCGCACGCGGTCCTCGACGGAATCGGATTTTCGCTTCTGGCCGTACATCAAGCCCGTCTGCACCACTTCCCACAAGACACCCATATTCATCCTCGCAGTTTCTCTGTCGTTTCGTGAATATCACGGGCGAGGGCCATTCCACGAACGCCGTCGCCAATCTTGCCACTTGAGACCCATCATCGAGCCAGGGAACGACACCGTGTCATCGCACCTAAGTGCTGGATTTCTCATATGTTATCGCGACGCAGGCACAGCCACAAGCAGGCAAGGCAAAAAATGGTGAAATGGAAGCAGGTGCTTGTTCGGAGCCCTGGAATCTGCTATATTACCGCTCTTTCAGCGTCCCCGCACCGAGATGATCCGGCGGTGGTCCGCCGGGGGGGGCTGGGACACTGTTCTTTTCAGGAGTCGTTGACATGAATCTCTCCATCGAAGACACCCGCAAACAGGCTATTCCGACGGTCAAGGAGCTGATCCGCTCCGGCGCCATCACGTTGGACCAGGCCAAGGACTGGCTCCGGACGATCTACGAGATCCGGTTCTTCGAGGAGAAGGTCTACGATCTGCTGGGACAGAACATCATCAAAGGCGCCTCGCACCTCTACGCCGGGCAGGAAGCGGTGGCCACCGGCGCCATCGCGGCCATGGAACGCGGCGACGTCATCGGCTCGACCCACCGGGGCCACGGCCACTGCGGCGCGGTCGGCAACAAATACGCCAACAACGAACAGGAACGCCAGGCCCACTGGAACGCCATGATGGCCGAGCTGATGGGCAAAGAGACCGGCTACTGCAAAGGCCGAGGCGGCTCGATGCACATCGCCGAGGTCGAGCACCAGAACAACCTGGGCTCCACCGGCATCGTCGGCGGCAACCAGCCCCCGGCCGTCGGCGCGGCGCTGGCGGAGAAATTCAAGAAGAGCGGCAAGGTCGTCCTGTCCTTCTTCGGCGACGGCTCCTGCAATACAGGCACCTTCCACGAATCGATGAACATGGCGGCGACGCTGAAGGTTCCGCTGGTGGCCATCATCGAGAACAACCTCTACGGAATGAGCGTCCCCTTCTCGGGCAGCGAGATCGAGGGCACCCGATGCGCCAGCAGCATCCAAGACATCGCCGTGCGGTCGGCGGCCTATGACGTGCCGGCCATGATCGTCGACGGCCAGGACACGGTGGCCGTCTTCCTGGCGATTCGCAAGGCCATCGAGCGGGCCCGCAGACAGTGCGAGATGATGATGGTCGAGTGCAAGACCTACCGCTGGTACGGCCATAGCCGGAGCGACCCGCGGGCGTATCGCACCAAGGCGGAAGAGAAGGCATGGCATGAGCGCGACCCGATCACCGTCCTGCGGAACCGGCTCGTCTCCGACGGGCTTTGCACCGAACAGGAGTTGGATCAGATCAAGGACAAGGCGTTCGCCAGCATCGAAGACGCGACGCAATTCGCGATGAACAGTCCCTGGCCCAACGGCGCGGATGTCGCCAAGGACGTGTACGTCGAGGAAAACTATCCCGCCCAGATCCTCGAGAGCGAACAGAAGATGGCGGCGAAGGTGCGGGAAGCAACCGCGGCCTTCGAGAAGGTCGTAGCCACCTGCGGCGCCAAGACCAAGAAAGAGGCAACGGAACTGGCCAAGGCCCAGATCAAGTCCCAATTCGGGATGGACGTGGTGAACATCGGGGGCGCGGTTTCCGCGGCACAGGCCGAGGAGATGAGACGCGACCCGAAGGTCTTCGTCTTCGGCGAGGATGTCGGCCTCTACGGGGGCGCGTATCAGGCGACCCGTGGCCTGCTGGAAGAATTCGGCAAGGAACGAGTGATCGATACCGCGATCTCCGAGGCGGCCATCGCCGGCGCCGCGGTCGGCGCGGCCCTTCGCGGCATGCGGCCGGTCGCTGAGATCATGTACGTCGACTTCGTGACCATCGCGATGGACCAGCTCGTGCACGTCGGCGCGTACAACCGCTACATGTTCGGCGGCAAGGCCAAGGTCCCAATGGTCCTTCGCACCGAGGGCGGCGTGGGACGCTGCATCGCGGCCCATCACTCCGAGTCGCTCGAAGCCTGGTTGATGCACGCGCCGGGTCTGTACGTCGTCATGCCCTCGACGCCGTACGACGCCAAGGGCCTGCTCAAGGCCGCGATTCGCAGCGACAACCCCGTCGTCTTCATCGAGCATAAGGCCACCTACGGTCAGGTCGGCCCGGTGCCGCAAGGCGATTACGTCATTCCGCTGGGCGTCGCGGACATCAAGCGGCCCGGCAACGACGCGACGATCGTCAGCTACAGCCGGATGGCGATGCGGGCCCTGGAGGCAGCGAAGGTCCTCGCCGATCAGCACGGCATCGACGTCGAGGTCATCGACCTGCGGACGCTCAAGCCGCTGGATATCAAGACGGTCGCCGAATCGGTCCGCAAGACCGGCCGGCTCATCACCCTCAGCGAAGGCTTCTGCTGGTGCGGCGCGGGCCGGGAGATCGCGGGCCAGTACATGGAATACCAATTCGAGGACGGCACTCGCGGCTTCGACTACCTTGACGCCCGGCCGGTCAATCTGGCGGCCAGGGACGTGCCACCGCCGATGAGCGAGCCGCTGGAGGAAGCCAGCATTCCGGGCGTCCCGCAGATCGTCGAGGCGGTCAAACAGGCGTGCGGACAGTGATTGGGGATTGTTGATTTGTGATGGTTGATTGTTGATTGGGGCCTTTCCTCTTCAATCAAAAATCAAACTTCAAAGATCAAACATCGAAAGGATGAGGACATGGCCAAAGAGATCAACCTGCCGAAACTGGGGCAGACAATGGAAGAGGGCACCATCGTCAACTGCCTCGTGAAGGTGGGCGACGAAGTGAAGAGAGGCGACGTGCTCTTCGAGATCGAGACGGACAAGGCGACGCTCGAGATGGAGTCGCCGGCGAACGGCTTCGTAAAGTGCATCCTGGCCCAGATGAACCAGACGCTGCCCGTCGGCGCGCCTTTGATGGTGATCGGGGACAAGGATGAGCAGGTCCCGCAGAGCTTCATCGCCGCACTGACAGGCGGCGCAGCCCCCGTAGCCGCCGCGGCTGCGGCCGTTCCCGCAGCTCCAGTGCAGGCGGCCGCACCGGAGCCCGAGCCGAGCAGACCGGCGGGCAAGATCATGGTCTCGCCCCGCGCCAAGAAGTTGGCGGAGGACCTGGGCGTCAATCTGGCGACCGTGAAAGGCACCGGACCGGCCGGAAAGATCACCGAAATGGACATTCGCAACGCCGCCCAGGCAAAACCCGCCGCTGCCCCTGCGGCCAAGCCCACGCCGGCTGCGACAACCCCTATGGCGCAGGCCAAACTCGGGAGCACCGTCCAACTGAATCGTCTCCAGCGGATCACGGGCGAGCGGATGCTCAAATCCAAGCAGGAAATTCCCTGTTTCTACCTGACCGTCCGCGTCGATATGACGGACCTGGTCGCCGCACGCGCGAAGATCAACGAGACAGGCGGCGTGAAGGTCGCCTTCAACGACTTCATCGTAAAAGCAGTCGCGACGGGCCTGGAGAAGTTCCCGCTGATGACCGGCCAGCTCGCCGGCAACGCGATCAAGCTGGCCGATGCGATTCACGTCGGCTTGGCGATCTCCGTCCCGGACGGCCTGGTCGCTCCGCTGGTCAAGGACGTGAACAAGAAGGACATCCGTCAGGTCGCCCGCGACAGCCAGGCCTTGATCGAGCGGACCCGTGCCGACAAGCTGGACCTCTCCGACCTGGAGGGTGGCTGCATCACCGTGAGCAACCTGGGCGCCTTCGGGATCGAGTCGTTCATCCCGATCGTCGTTCCCGGCCAGTGCAGCATCCTGGGCGTCGGTCGGATCACGGACACCTGCGTCCCGGACAACGGCAACATCCTGGTCCGCAAGCTGATGAACATGACGCTGTCGGTGGACCACAAGGTCGCCAACGGCGCCTACGCGGCCCAGTTCCTGGACCTCGTGAAGAAAACGCTGGAAAACGCATCGGAATTTACCATTTAAGATTTACGATTTACTATTGGGCTCGTGCGAGCTCCAAATCATAACTCGTAAATCGTAAATCATAAATCGAAAGGGTGCTTCATGGCCAAGAGAGCTGAAGCGACGAGACTGCCGGCGATCCGCAAGGCGACGCCGAAAGTCCCTGTGATTGGAGTGTTTGCCGTAAGCGATCCGCGAATCGACGAGGACAGCCGCACGCGGTGCCGGAATGTCGCCCAGATGGCGGCCGGGACGATCACCGGCGCCGTCGTGCTGCCCGACAAAACACCGGTGCCGGTTGTCTACTCGACCGTGCTCGTGGACGGCGAGCCCCAGGCCGACATCGTCGCACAGCAGTTCCGCAAGGCGGGTGTCGATATCATCGTCTGCGTGGCGGACCCCTGGTCTTTTCCGCAGCTCACGACCATCTCGCTGCTCCAGCAATTCCCGGCCAACACGCCGATCAACATTACCTGTGGCAACAGCGGCCCGCGTCCCGGCGTGGTCTACGCCCACGCATTGAACGGCGCGCTCGCCCAGTACGGCCGGATGGCGACGCTGAACGTCGGGACCTGGCCCGACACGGGTCTTGAGCCCGAGATGACCGACCAGACCGCCAAGAACCTGATCGACTGGTGCTACGCGGCGGTGACTGCCGTCACCCTGCGGGGCCGGCGGGTCGTGGTCTTCGGTCACGACTCCATGGGTATGGAAACCGCGCTGGCGCACGTCATCCCCACCCGAAACACCTTCGGCCTGGAAATCACCCGGCTGGATATGAAACTCCTGGCCGACATGCTCACCAAGAAGGCCTACAAGGACAAGGATCTCAAGGACCTGCGAGGTTGGGTGGATCGTTACGTCGGCAAACGCCTGGACCTCAAGAACGACGCGGACAGCGAGCGGTTCAATATGTCCCTGGGGATGTACCTGATCGTCCGCGATCTCATGGCGGATCTCAATGCGGTCGGCGGCGGCTTCATGAGCCAGCTCGAATGGGGCAGCGACCGACGGGGCATCCCGCTACCGGTGGCCGACGTGATGGAGTCGTTCTTCAACAGCACGTTCGATTACGGCGGCAGCAAGCCCCCTCAGCCCTTCGCGACCGAAGCGGATATGCAGGGCCTGCTGACCATGCTCTTCATGACCCATCTCAGCGGCGGCAATCCCCCTCTGTTCATGGACTTCCGCAAGGTCTGGGAAGCCTGGGAGATCAAGGCCCTGGCCGAGAAGCTGGGTATCAAGAAACTCGACACGAGCGCCGACTGGTTCAAAAAGGGCCTCGTCGATGGCGACAACTCCGGCAGCGCGGCGTTCGACTGGGCCGCAGCCCCCGGCACGACGGTCAAGCAGATCATGGAACGCATCTCCATGCCGCTGGCAGACGAAGGCTACTTCCCCGGCGGCGGCAACTCGGTCACCTTCATGACCCCGCCGGGCATCCAGGGCATCGCCGCCCGCATGGCCTACAGCAGCGTCAGCGGCCTGTTCAGCCTGGTCTGGGACGAGGCCCAGACGACCGAGGTTCCTGAAGAGTTGGGCAAGGCCATGTGCAGCCTGACGAATCCGACCTGGCCGCACACGTTCGTCGTCCCCAAGTACGCTTCCATGCTGGAATACAAGCAGTATCCGCCGGCCAACCACTTCCACATGACCTGGAACCTGCCGGTGGCCCGCTTGCAGCATTGGATGGACCTGATGGGCGTGCTGAGCGTCACGCCCTGGGCGGCCCGCCCGAAGTTTATCGAGGGTGTGGACCGGCCCCAGCCGCTGGTGTACCTGCTCAACGGCGGCGAGGAAGCCTACAAGCTGCGCCGCGGTCGCTGACAAGACCCCCCTGTTCGATGATGACCAAGCCTGCCCGCCGAGTCACCGGTGGGCAGGCTTTTTCATGCGCAATCGCCAGGTTCCTCGCATCTCTGCACACTGTTTCAGGAATTGCGCCGGGCCAGATGGGCAAGATTTCATCGTTGTCACTGTACAAACGGTCTGTTTTTCCCCAACCTGCGATGAACCACTGTGGAGAAACACCGTAAGGTAGTAGGTATATCAGGTACTGATGGCGGATGACGGGCGGTCCACTCCAAGGCTCGTCTTCAATCATCAATCGTCAATAGTCAATCCTCAATAGAAGAAGGGAGGTCCGGACATGCCGGAGTTTGTGAATCCGTTCAGCGGGGTCGTTCCCGGACGCAAACTGACTGATTCCGAGTTGCTGCGGGCTCTGCGGCTGAACCTGGCGGCCGAGCAGGAGGCCGTTCACCAATATATGTCGCACGCCGATGCCACAGACAATGCACTGGCGAAGAAGGTCCTGGTCGACATCGCCAACGAGGAACGGGTCCATGCAGGCGAGTTCCAGCGATTGATCTGCATCCTGTCGAAGGACGAGGAGGGATTCCTCGCCGAGGGCGCCGCGGAAGTCGATGAATTGGCGGCCGCCGAAGACGCGGAATCCGCCGGGACGCAGCAGCCGGCCGAGAAGAAGAAGATCCCAACGATCGGGGACCTCAAGAGCTGATAATCACAATTTGCCATTTACGATTTGCGCGGAGCGATGCCGTGAATCGGCCAATCGGTTCGCGGCTGTCTTCTCTCAATTCGTAAACCATAAGTCGTGAATCGCGAATTCCAGGAGTTGGCTATGTCAGAGCAATACTTGCATCGAGGGGATGCGCCATTTGGGGATGGCGTTTGGGAACAGATCGATCACGCGGTCGTCGAAGCCGCCAAGAGCCAGTTGAGCGGCCGACAGATCCTGCACACGATGGGACCGTTCGGACTGGGCTTGAAGGCGGTGCCTCTCGGCGATGCCCAAGCCAAGGGCAAGACCGTAGAGGGAGTCACCGTCAGCACGAGCGACGGGCTCCCGCTGGCCATGCTGCGCAGCGGGTTCAGCCTGCCCGTGCGTGACATCGCGGCGTACGCGCAGTCGGGCGTTCCGCTGGACCTCGGCTCAGCGGCCCAGGCCGCCATCGCAGTGGCCCGCCAGGAAGACCAACTGGTCTACAACGGCTTCGGTGGGACCGGCCTGCTCAACGCCTCCGGCGTCGGTTCGGTCAAACTCAAGACCTGGAACGAGGTAGGCGCCGCGGTCGAGGACATCATCAACGCGGCCACGGAACTGGACAACGCCGACTTCCACGGGCCGTACACGCTGGCCCTGGCCCCGAAGCTCTACAACCGCCTGTTCCGGCGTTACTCCGAGGGCCAGATGACGGAACTCGAGCACATCCGCCAGATCGCGACCGGCGGCGTCATCAAGGCCGCCGCGATCCCGGCCGGCGGCGTCCTGGTGGACACCAGTGGCTCGTTCGCCAGCATTGTCCTCGGCCAGGACCTCATGGCCGGTTTCGTCGGACCGTCCGCCGGCGAGTACGAGTTCAGCGTCTCGGAAACGCTCGCCCTGTGGATCAAGCAGCCACAGGCGGTGTGCGTGCTGAAATGATGGTTGATTGATGATGGATGATTGGTGATTTGCACATGGAGCCATCGTCGCGGTCATCAATCATCCATTACCCTTCATCGATCCAAGAGTTCTCCAAATGGGCCGAGCAGTTCGTATTTGTTCTGCCAGGTCGTGTACATGATGCCGACTGCGTTCGGCGTCTTATCGAGCACATCGAGCCAGCCACGCGGGTTTTCGAGCGTGTCACCGTCGTAGTAGGCGCCTGCGAGCGTCTTGAACCCGTGTGAGGAGAAGAAGCTGAGACTCTCCTTGCGTATATCGAAGTACCAGCACACAATCGTCAAGTCCTTGGGTACGTACTCCCAGGAGCCGGCAAAATCTCCATCCACAA
>JBDKRX010000225.1:0-14574 GCA_039683175.1 Phycisphaerales bacterium | reverse complement strand
AAGTTAAGGGAATTATGGCTCAAAATGCGTTTTCTCCACCAACGACACCACCGAGATTTCCCATCAAACGAGGGTCTTGCTGCCACTCGAAAGCGGTCAATTATGCTTAACTTAGTGCCATTAGGGACGCCATACTCATTTGGGTCTTGAGGCAAGCACGGCGTTTCCAGACATGACGACACTGTCAGCCCAGGGCGCGGACGACCACCTTGGGGTTCTTCTCGAAGACCCGGAGCAGGGCCTTGGCCGGCCCTCTCGGCCGCCTGCGTCCTTGCTCCCAGTTCTGGAGCGTGTCCTTACTGACCCCGATCATTCGGGCAAACTGCGACTGGGAGACATCGACGGACTCCCTAAGCTTGCGGATGTCGATGGCGTCGTATGTGAAAACCCGCGAGGGCTTCGTCTTGCCTCTTCGGATTCTGCCGGCCTCTTTGATGCTCTCGGTCAGTTCTTTGAACAGTTCTGAACTCATGACAATTCCTCTTGCACAAGCTTCTTCAGCACCGCGACTTCCTGGGCCGTCAGATCGTCTTTGGCACTCTTGGCGTAAACGGCCAACATGAATATCCAGTCGCCCTCGGTCACATAGTAGTAGATCACCCATATGCCACCGCTCTTGCCGCGGCCTTCGACGGTCCAGCGGAGCTTCCGCAGGCCGCCGCTGCCCCGTATTACCGGCCCAGCCAAGGGGTTCATCACCAACCTCTCCTGAAGTTGCCTGTACTCGTCATCCTTCAGGAGACCTCTGATCTGCTTGGTGAAAACGCTGGTTTCGACGATCTCCATACATCTATATTATACGTCATTGGCGTACAGATGCCACAGCAAATCCTTGGAAAGGCAGAAAGAAGCGTCACGGGGGGAGAACTCAAGATGAAGGCCCGGCCAGCGGCCCTGAAGGATACCAAAGAGGGCTACCGACGATTCGGCGGGTCACACGGGCGATGCCAAATCGTAAATCCTCACACTTTCAAGCCGGAGATGGTGGCTTCGAAGGCGAGATTGCCGTTGACTACCCCTTGGACGTCGCAGGCGTATCTGCGGCCCTTTCTGGCCTCGGTTACGTGGCCCAGCAGGTGCAGACGGCAGCCCGGCTCGATGGCGGCGCGGAACTTCGCCCGTTCGATCCCGCCGAAACCGACGAATCCTCCCTCCTGGTAGACCTCCTTGACGAACCAGCTCAGCAACTGGGCGGCGGACTCGATCTGGATCACGCCGGGCATCAGGGGCCGGCCGGGGATGTGGCCGCGGATCCAGAACTCCTTGTGGGTCACGTCTTTATAGCCCAGAACGCAGGCTTTGTCCTTGTCATACCAGAGGATGCCGTCGAGATGCTGCATCTCGAATCGCTGCGGATTCACCCGGCAGATCGCCTCCCTGTCGAACAGGGGTTTGGCGTTCAGGTCAATCTCATTCAAATCAAATAACAGAGCCGGTGGCATAGAACACCTCTGGGCACACACTCCACATGACGACAGTCTCATGCCGTTGGGATGCGCAAGCGAAATAGGCCAGTCTCACGGGTCGCATGTCGCAGCAGGAGCCTTCTCGCGGGGGGAGCGATCCGTCGGGAGTAGTTGTATCGCGTCTCTACTCGGTGGATCGGATCTCGAGGACGCGGTTGCGAACGAGCTGGGACGCCTGTTTGATCGTCTGCATCTGCTTGCGAACGCGCGTGCCGGCCGCCTTGTTGCCGCCCTCGGCCTTGTTGATATCCGACTCGATTTCTGCCACCAATCTCTTCAAATCTTCATATTCCTGCATTTAGCAATCCTCCATTCCTTGGATTGAGATTGCGAGAAATGTAGCCATGTGCCGGCCCCCTGTCAAAAGAAAACCGCGTTTTCACGAAAAAAAACGCGATGGCGCCGGCATTGAAAGGAGCAGGTCCGACCCGCCGGAGAGGTCCCTGCCACCCCCATGGAACTGGCCCAAAACACCATTTTGCGTCTTGTCATGCGAGCTGCTTCTTTCTCGTGGACAACACCCGGCACGCATCGTAATCTGCAAGCGGTCTATGACCGGCTCGTGGAGGAATATGGAACACAGTATGAGAGGCTCGGTTTAGCAGTTGACACGCACACCACGCTCATCGAATACCCCCATACACAAGGAGGCCACTGTGAGAAGATGTGTCTTAGGTTCCGCATTGCTCGTTTTCGCGTTCTGTCATCAGGCGCCGGCGGAGGCGACAGATCCCGGCGTAAAGGGCTTTGAGAAGGCCCTCATACGGGCCAACCCCTTGGATCTGGCCTGCGTACGACTGACCGGCGGGCCTCTCAAGCAGGCCCAGGACCTCGACGCCAAGTACCTGCTGGAACTCGAACCCGACCGCATGATGGCCGGGTATCGCCTGCGGGCCGGACTGGAGCCGAAGGCCAAAGGCTATGACGGATGGGACGCCGTCGACGGCAGGCAATTGACCGGCCACATCGCCGGGCACTACCTCTCGGCGGTCAGTCTCATGTACGCCGCGACGGGCGACACGCGTTTCAAGGACCGCGTGAACTACCTCGTCAGCGAGATGAAGGAGGTCCAGGACAAGCACGGGGACGGCTACCTGGGCGCCCTGCAAGGCAGTCGTCCGGGCGCGCAACGGGGTCCCTACGGCGATACCCGCCCCGAGGACCTGCTCGACGGCAAGGAGCTTTTCCACCGTCTTTCGCAGGGCGAGATCCGTTCGAGCGGTTTCGACCTGAACGGCATGTGGTCCCCCTGGTATACGCTGCACAAGACCTACGCCGGCCTGCGGGACGCCTACCGCTATGCCGGCAACAAGACAGCACTGGAGGTCGAGATCAAGTTCGCCGAGTGGGCCGAGAGGATTCTCGCGCCGCTCAGCGCCGAACAGATTCAGCGGATGCTCAACACCGAGTTCGGCGGCATGAATGAGATCATGATCGACCTCTACGCCGACACAGGCGACAAACGATGGCTGGACTTCTCGTACAAGTTCGAGCATCATTCGTTCATCCAGCCGCTCGAACATCACATCGACAACCTCAACGGCAAGCACGGCAACACGCAGGTTCCCAAGCTCATCGGCTCGGCCGACCGCTTCGCCTATACCGGTCGGACCGGCGACATCCTGGCGGCAGGCTTCTTCTGGGATCGCGTCGTTCAACATCACAGTTTCGCCACGGGCGGCCATGGCAAGGACGAATACTTCCACGAAGCCGACAAGCTCAGCGCCGTCAAGGATGGCCGCACGGCTGAGACGTGCAACGTCTACAATATGCTCAAGTTGACCCGTCGGCTCTTCGCACTGGAGCCCGATGCCCACTACGCTGATTTCCACGAGCGGGCGCTATTCAACCACATCCTGGCCTCCATCGACCCCAACGACGGCCGGACCTGCTACATGGTCCCTGTGGGACAGGCCGTGGAACACGAGTACGCGGACATGTTCCACAGCTTCACCTGCTGCGTGGGATCGGGCATGGAGAGCCACGCGCTGCATGGCGACGGGATCTACCATGAAGCCAGCAACAAGCTCTGGGTGAACCTTTATGCACCCTCGACGGCGGATTGGGCCGCAGCGGGCGTCAAGCTGACCGTGGACACCGACTTCCCGGAAGGCGAGTCCGCGACGATCAGGTTGACGGTTCAATCACCCAAGGAATTCACGCTGGCCCTCCGCAAGCCCTATTGGGCAGGCGACGGCTTCTCCGTCAAGGTCAATGGCGAGTCCGTACCCGCAGACGTGATCGACCCGCTCCGCAACGTCCCCGAGTCGGGGCGCCCGGTCGGCTTCCGTCGTGGCTCCAGTGGCGACCAGGCACCGCAGGGCCCGAGCTCCTATGTTGAGCTGAAGCGAACGTGGAAGACCGGCGACACGGTCGAAGTGAGCCTGCCCAAGACACTCTATCTTGAGCCGACCCGCGACAATCCCCGGGTCGCCGCGGTAATGTGGGGCCCGCTCGTGCTGGCCGGCGACATCGGTCCCGAGCGACAGGGTCGGAGAAGAGGAGCCGACGAGGGCGCGCCCACAGTGCCTGTATTCGTCGCGGCCGACAAGGCCGTTTCCGAATGGCTCAAACCCGTCGAGGGCCGGGCTGGCGAATTCCGTTCCGTCGGCGTCGGCCGCGACAATCGCGGCGCCGACCGCCAGCAGGAGGCACTGCTGGTCCCCTTCTACCGGCTGCACAATCGCCTGTACACGATCTACTGGGACCTCTTCACTCAAAGCGAGTGGGAACAGAAGAAGGCCCAGTATGCCGCCGAGCAGGAGCGGCTGCGAAAGCTCGAAGCCGCCACCGTGGCCTTCGCCCAGCCCGGCGAGATGCAACCCGAACGCGACTTCAACTTCCAGACGGGCGACGAGAACGCCCGGCCCCTCAACAACGAGGGCCGGCCCGGCCGATTCGCGAGAAGCTGGTTCTCTTTCGCGATGCCCGTGGACCCCGCGCATCCCACGAAACTGGTCGTGACCTACTACAGCGTCGAACGGCGTCGAGGCCCGGCCAGCTTCGAGATCCAGGTGGAGGGGCAGCGGATCGGCGAGGAGAAGTTCGAGAACAATGAGCCCCCCCGCTTCTTCGATGTCGAGTATGCCATCCCCGCCGGCCTGATCCAGGGCAAGGAGAGAGTGACCGTGCGGTTCCAGGCCGCCGAGGGCAGTTCCACCGCAGGCGTCTACGGCATCCGCACGATCCGGGCCGACGCCCAATAACGGCGTGAACAAGCATCAACCTTAGGTAAAGGAGAATTTCTCGTGAGAACTTCTGACCTGCTTCACAGCTTGATCGTATTGGAGGCCGGCATAGTGGTCGCGCTGTGCGACTCTGCTCTTGCCCAACAGAATGTGAACCTTGCCGTCGTGGCGACGCCCTCCAGTTCCTATGTCTCCGGCGATACAAGGAACACGGCGCTCAACGACGGCTGCGATCCCCGGAACTCGCAGGACGCCCGCCAGGGCTCCTATGGCAACTGGCCCACCCGAGGCACCCAGTGGGTCCAGTACGACTGGAGCCAGCCCATCAGCACCGCGAAGATCGACGTCTACTGGTGGGCCGACCGACGGGGCGTGCACGCACCGAGGGCCAGCCGCCTGCTGTACTGGGACGGCAACACATTCGTCCCGGTCAGAAATGCGTCGGGACTGGGCCTAGCGGAAGACCGGTACAATGCGACGACGTTCGACGAGGTCCGCACGGCCAAACTCAAGCTGGAAATCGACTCGGACGGCGAGTTCTCCACCGGCATCCTGGAGTGGAAGGTCTACGACTCGGGCAAATCGCCCGAGTTCCCGCCCATGGTCACGGCGGGCATCGACCGCTCCGTCGTACTGGGAGGCAAGACGTATCTGGCGGGCGAAGTGAAGACGCTGAAGACCCCGGCCGGCGGCAAGACGGCTATCGCATGGAGCAAGCTGGCCGGTCCGGGCGATGTCACGTTCGAGAACGCCAATGAGCCTGTGACGACCGCGACTTTCTCCGGAATAGGCAACTACGTCCTGAAACTCACAGCGGGCAAGGAGCCGCTGGCCGGCTCGTCCGCGTTGGCCGTGAAGGTGGTCCTGCCCCCTCCGACGGACCGCCTGGACGTGGTCTACACGAAGAAATACAGGATCGACAACCCGCTGTGGAACGCGCGGGCCAAGGCCCTGATCGTGAACTGGATCCCCCATTGCATCGACAAGAACAACGATCCGAACCTCCGCGAAGGCGGCATGAACAACTTCATCGAGGCCGCCAAGAAGCTGCGGGGCGAACCTGCCAAGCCGCACATCGGCTATCCGTTTTCCAACGCATGGGTGCACCAGACGGTCGAATCGATCTGCATCGCACTGATGGTCGATCCGCAGGGCGATCCCGAGATCATCCAGGCCCAGGAGAAGATGAAAGCGACCCTGGAAGACTGGATTCCCAAGATCCTGGCGGCCCAGGAGCCCGACGGCTACCTCCAGACCCGCTACACGCTCGGCGCCCGGGGGGATCGCGACAAGCCCGAGCGATGGAGTCCCCGCCTGCGGGGCGAGCACGAGGGCTACGTCGCAGGCTACTTCATTGAGTCGGCGATCAACCACTACACGCTGACCAACGGCGCCGACAAGCGTCTCTACGACGCCGCCAAGAAGCTGGCGGATTGCTGGGTCGCCAACCTCGGGCCGGGCAAGAAGGACTGGTATGACGGGCACCAGGAGATGGAGCAAGCCCTCGTCCGGTTCGGGCGATTCGTGAACGACATGGAAGGTCCCGGCAGTCACGGCGACAGCTACATCCAGCTCGCCAAGTTCCTGCTCGACTGCCGTCGGGACGGGGACGAATACGACCAGAGCCACGTGCCGGTGCAGCAGCAGTACGAGGCGGTGGGCCACGCGGTCCGCGCCGCCTACAACTATTCGGCCATGTCGGACGTGGCCGCAGAGACGCACGATCCGGATTATCAGAGCGCCGTGATGAGCCTCTATGACAGCATGGTCAACAGGAAGTACTACGTCACCGGCGGCATCGGCAGCGGCGAGACCTCCGAGGGCTTCGGACCCAACTACTCCCTCCGCCACGACGCCTACTGTGAATCGTGCTCGACCTGCGGCCTGATCTTCTTCCAGCACAAGATGAACATCGCTTATCACGACGCCAAATACGCGGACCTGTACGAGGAGTCGATGTACAACGCCCTGCTGGGCTCGGTCGATTTGGAGGCGAGAAACTTCTATTATCAGAATCCGCTGGATTCGCGGGGCCCCCGCTACCCGTGGCACAACTGCCCCTGCTGCGTGGGCAATATCCCCCGGACCCTGCTGATGGTGCCCACCTGGACCTACGTCAAGGGCAACGATGGCCTCTATGTGAACCTCTTCATCGGCAGCACAATCAACGTGGAGAAGGTGGCCGGGACCGACGTCGAGATGGTCCAGAAGACAGACTACCCCTGGAGTGGCGATGTCTCGATCACCGTGAATCCCAAGACGCAGAAGGATTTCAGCATCCGAATCAGAGTGCCGGACCGTAGCGTCAGCGAGTTGTATACCGCCTCGCCGGAATCCGATGGGATCACATCAATCTCCATCAACGGCTCGGAGATCAAGCCGGCCATCGAGAAAGGCTACGCCGTCATCACGCGAACCTGGAAGGCCGGCGACAAGATCGACCTGAAGCTGCCCATGAAGATCCAGCGAATCAAGGCCAGCGAGAAGATTGCCGCCACGAAGGGCCAGGTCGCCCTGCGGTACGGCCCGCTGATCTACTGCGTCGAGGCCGCGGACCAGGAATTGGGCAAGATCCTCTCACCGCAAGCCCAGTTGGAAACCGAATGGAAAGGCGACCTCCTGGGTGGCCTGACCATCATCCAGGGAACCTGGGCCGATGGTTCTCCGCTGACGGCGATCCCCTACTACGCCCGCGACAACCGTCTCAAGGAAGATCCGAGCGGCACAGGCCAGGGTGGCCCTCGCGGGCGGGGTCGCCGGTCGGTCAATTCCTCCGTCTGGATGAAAGATCAGTAACCCAGATGGATACGCAGATACACCATCCCGGCGGAGGCGGGGAATCATGGGCTGCAACGCCTGTCGTATCCCGGCCTTCGCCGGTCTGGCGTTTTCTCTTGTGTCATGCGCCTTTTCGGGGTAGACTCCTGACAAGGCAAGCATCGCACGGTCATCAGGATGATTGCTTTGACAAAGCGACAATCTCGGCTATAATGCCGAGAGGCAATCGGAACCTCAGTATGCGACGGTGTTTGCATGCTGGGTGTGGATACCGATAATTGTAGTATTTGGGCGGCGTAGCCAAGCGGCCAAAGGCGACGGTTTGCAAAACCGTTATCCGTGGGTTCGAATCCCACCGCCGCCTGTTCCCCTCCAGCACGGACAATCGAGGACGATCCGTGTCATTCAACACGTAAAACCCTACACAATAAGGATTTAGAGAATTTCCTCACGACGGGTGGAGGTATGTGATGTCCGCCTACCTCGTTCCCGCACGCTTACGTCGCACCCCACACAGACCCCTGATGCACCTCTCACAGGCGCGACAGCATGGAAACCGCTCCAGTCCTGTAATTCACCCCAAAACAGGGGACTGAACCGCGTCGGTGAGAACGTGGCAGACCCGTCGCTGGTGGGTCTGAATCGGGCCGCAGCCTCCTCACTTCTCTATCGATACCCTCCACATTCCGCTTGACTTGCCTGCCGGGAAACGGTATGATAGGCAAACTGGGGTGGTTACGACGCGTGCATCGCACATTTGCGCACGAGGAACAGGGCAGCCGCAACCACAGGGTGATTTGAACGAGGGGATGGAGCGGCCCTGCCAGTCTTGAGAGACGCGGGCAGCCGCACAGAGGAACAGTCTCAGTGGTGGAGGACAGGTGATGAAGACGATTCAAATGTCTGCGTTAATGGTCGGTGTCCTGCTGCTGGCCGGCGTGGTGAATGCCGACATCGTAGCGATTCAGCACACCATGGACTACGAGAACAACAGTTGGGCCAATGGTGTCTGGTTTGTCGAATGGGGCGCAATTCTTGACCACTCGCCATACTGCCGAGCGTCCACCGAGGACTGGGGGTGGACCCATGTCGTCACCGATCTTATCCCGGCCGGAGCAACCGGCATCGAGTCGGCGACGTTGACGATCGTCGCATGGAAGATCGACGTGGAGTCCGGCGAGGACGACGTGATCTATGCACTGCCCGAAAAACCGGCGACAACCTCGTACGCCCGAACGAATGGCGACAACCTGGGCGTGCTGAACAGCGCCACGATGTCCCCAATCGCCGTCGTCTGGCCGAGAATCGACGAACTGACTGGTGACACCCAGATCAACGGTTACGAATACATGTGGTCCACCACGACCTTCGACCTGCCGGCGGAGGCTCTCGAAGACCTGTGGGAGAACGGCCAGGTGTGCTTCTACATGGATATCGACCAAACGAACGGCTCCGGCATGCGGGCCACCCTGAAGAGTGCGGTGCTGCAGGTCAACTACATCGCGCCTGCGCCTGTGACACCTCCGCTGGTCAACGTGTATCGCTTCTGGTCTCCTGTACTCGCCGGACATTTCTACACGGCCAGCGAGGCAGACGTGAAAGTCGTGACGGAAGACTATGCAGATGTGTGGGACTACGAGTGCATCGCCTTCGCCGCGATGGCGGACGACACGGACAGCATGGCCGTGCCCGTGCACCGATTCTGGTCCCCCTTCCTCGTCGGACACTTCTACACAGCCAGTGAGTACGAGCTGGAGTATGTGATCGCAAACTACTACGGGGTCTGGGCCTATGAGGGAGTCGCCTTCTACGTGTACCCGCCGGACTATCAGCCGGAGGGCACCTATCCCGTGTACCGGTTCTGGTCTCCCATCTACAGCCACCACTTCTACACCATCAGTGAAGCGGACAAAGAGAACGTCATGACGAACTTCTACGGCATTTGGGGCTACGAGGGCATCGCCTGGTATGCGTTCAAGCCCTGAGCGACTCCAGATCACATAGAATGCCGACCTGTCGTGTCGGGGGATGCAGAGGCGTCATCCCCCGGCACGTCAGGTGCAACAGAGCGTCCGAGCCCGAACTGCACGAGCAGATAGTCTGCTTGAAGAAATGGGTGAGTCGCCGGTCGCCACAGCGCCGCCGCACTCCACACGGCCGCGACAATCCATGGCACGACGGCTCTCGTCGCAGCCTACCTGTGACCCTGCCTCACCGACGCGGGGTGTCGTTCCTCCAATAGTCGGCGTGGTACACGGCGCCATCCTTGTTCCAGATCTTGGTGACGATGTCGATATCGCCGTCGCCGTCCACGTCGCCGAGTTGGGCGTCGTGCCAGCCGGGATTGTCAATTTGGATCACGACCGGCGTGAATATCGGTTGCCCGCCGCCCGAGGACAGCCAGATCACACCCCGCTCCTTCAATCCGCGAGGCTTCATGGCCAGCTTGCCGCCCGATTCCATGTACGTGTCCGGGTCTTCCTGCTCACCGGCGAGGATGTCCAGGTTGCCGTCGCCGTCGAAATCCGCGACCCCCAGCGAGTGGAACGAGCCCGTGCCGGGGACATCGCCCGGCGCGGTGGGCGGGTCGGGGACCTGATGTCTCTCCCAGCGGGCCCCATGGCCCAGGTTCTTCACCCAGTACACATGCGACAATCCTGTATCGCAGTCGCTATAGACGATGTCGTTGTGCCCATCTCCGTTGAGATCGACGATCCAGGACCGCATGCTGGTGCCATAGGAGGCCTTCTCCACCGCCAGGTGCGGCCACTCGTGCCGGGCCCAGACGCCGAGCCCGTTGCCCGAATTCTCGAACCAGTACCTCGGGATGACAACATCCAGATCGCCGTCACCGTCCAGATCGCCTGCGCCGCGAGGCGCGATGCCGCCGTGATTTTGCTCGCCCTGGCCGATGTCGGTCTGCTTCATCTGGTCCGCAGGATCGAACCAGGAGACGACCGTGCCGTGGTAAGTCACGATGTCGAGCCGGCCGTCGCGATTGAGGTCCGCCGCAATGATATCATGGCCGCCGCCCGCGAAGGCGTGCGCCGGCCATGGTTTGTCAGGGTTCTCGGTCAGCCCGCCGGGATTCTCGAACCACACCTGGTTTGAGACGATATCCAGCCGGCCGTCCCGGCTGATGTCGAGCGCCGCGGCTCCCAGGGCATTCGCCAGCCCCTCGGACTCACCCATCGTGTGTCGAATCCAGGTGGCGTCGTCCTTGCGCTCGAACCAGTAGGCGGTCTTCGGTTCCCGTCTCGACAGGACGACATCCAGGTCGCCGTCGCCATCATAGTCGGCCAGCGGAACTCCGCCGGTCCCCCAGGCCGATCCGGGCAGCGGGTCGGCAATCGTGAAGTGGGTCCACGTCAATCTACCGGTCCGAGACGATGTGCCGTCAGTGGCACAGGCAACCAGTGACGGGGAAACCATCACACACAGAAGAATCGCTCCCACACGAGTACCTGCCTTGGACATGAGTCTACCTCCATCTCTGAAGACGGCCACGACACACAAGCTGCTCTGTTGCACAGCACTTCTCAGCGTTCAACGATCACCCATGTTACACCGCTTCTTCGCGTCTCGCACGGAGAACCCAGATCATGAAAGGGCTCTTGTCCGGCTCAAACGGGGCACGGGAGTAATCCCCATACACATGGACCGGGACGAAACCTGCCGCCTCCGCCAGCGACTGGAACTCGCAGCAGGAGTGAAGGCGAAAATGGAGATCCACAGCCATATGGGCAACGACAGTCCTATCGCAGCGCCGGACTTCGTAGAATTGGGTCCCGTTGACGCATCCGGACACGGAGTCGTAGTTCTCCACGGAGGACAACGTGAGCAGGTTGCCCTCCGGAAGCGGAAAATCACCGCGTTTGCATCTCTGGCCGGTCACCCATTTCAGTCGCGCCGGCGGGTTGTGCAACGTGCAGATGAATCGACCGGTCGGAGACAGGTGGGTACGGATGGCCTGGAGGGCTTTTCGTTCCTGAGCCGGGTCGCCAATCTCTGCAAACGAGTGGAACGGAATGAAGACCAGGTCGAATCGGCGGTTCAGGGACAGATTATACACGTCCGCCTCAATGAGATCCGCCGAGAATCCCCTGTCTCGCAGCTTGCCTCGGAAGATCTCCAGCATCTCGGCCGAGCTATCGACGCAGGTCAGATCGATCCCCACATCGAGCAGCGGCACGGAAACCCGGCCCGTCCCGCACATCAGCTCCAGCACCGCTCCTGCGGTCTTCTTGGCCTCGTCCAGAAAGAAGGGGATATCCAACTCCGTCTGAACATACGCATCGTACAGGTGCGCGACCCGATCATAGTCCATCGCCGGCATGAGTATCCCCCTGCGATTTCCCCATCATGCGATTCCCTCCTTGATCTTTGCATAAAGCCACTGATCGAGGACCCTGCCGTTCTTGAACACGCCGGCGCGGAGCCGGCCTTCCCGCTCGAAACCCGCTTTCTCCAGGACGCGGACCGACGCATCGTTCCCTGCGAAGACCGCCGCATGGATGCGGTACACCTCCAGGTGCGCGAACGCCCACTCCGTGAACAGCCGAACCGCATCGGTCGCGATCCCCCGGCCCCAGAAAGGCTCGCCCAACCAATAGCCAAGTTCCGCGGTGAACCGATGGACGTCGTCGCCAAACTCCAGTCCGATGCCGCCGATGGCCTCGTGTTGCGTCGCGACGGCGAAAACCGTTCGCGGATTCTGCTGGGCTACTCTCGCAAGAAACACCTTCGCATCCGAAGCGGTGTAGGGAAACGGGAACCGGTCCCGCAGCCACATCGCAATCTTGCGGTTGTTCGCGTAACGGGCAATCGAGCCGGCATCGTCGCCGGCCCAATCCCGGATCATGTATTCGCCGAATTCAATTCTCATGAACGAGACTCGCTATCCCATCCCCAGTCTTTTGTTCTCACGGATCATCCTGACCGCCTCGGCGACCCGCTTGCGGCGGGTTTCCTCGCGTTTGGCCGTGCCGACCCAATAGATGAACTGCCTGCGATACGACGGAGCCAGCTTCTCGAAGTTCAGCCGGGCCCGCTCGTCCTTCGCAAGCGCCGCCGCGAGTTCGGCGGGCACAATCGCAGTATCCTCCCTCTGGGCGGCCTTGTCCCACTGGCCGTTCTCCTTCGCCTCCCGCACCTTCGCCAGGCCGGCCTCGGTCATCCGGCCTGCCTCGATCATCTTGCGGACCCGTTCCTTGTTCCGCTCGGACCAGATGCTCTTGGCCCTGCGAGGACAGAACCGATTCATGTGCTTCTCGTCGTCGATGCGTTTGAGGATGCCGTCGATCCATCCGAAACACAGCGCCTCTTCGACCGCCTCGTCGTAGGCCAGACCCACCCTGCCCGTGTGCTTCTTATGAAAGACCAGCCAGAGTTCCTGTGCTGTGACATGGTTGTCCTCCAACCAGGCACGCCACTGGTCTCGATTCACGAAACATCGACGGCTATTCTTGTCAGGCATTTCAGCACCCTATCAGAGGAAGACCATGAGTAGTGCGCCACCGACAACCACGCTCCACCAGGCAGCGGTCCATGGCTTCAACCGAAGAAGACTCCAGAAGTAGGCGAAAGAAAGTGCGCCTTTGAGAGCTACCCCAAGAACTGCTGCCGGCACACTCACCCACCCTGCGATGACACCCACGATGGCGCCAATGCCCATCATTCCGATGTAGGGCCCCGCGACGAAACGCGAGGAATCCGTAATGAACAGCAGCTTGATGAATGCAGTGAGCACGAGTGCGGAAACCATGGCATCTCCCATCCTTCTCTGTTCGCATCTTCCGGCCGGATCACTTCGTGGGCTCCAGCAGCCCGAGTCTCCAGGGGATTTCGCCGTAGGCTTTGTCCTGGCGGTCCTTGTCGAGAACACCCTGGAAGATCAGTCGAAGGTTCGCCGGGTCGATTTCAAGCTTTTCATCAAAGCCGCTCCGCAGAAGCTCGATATGGCTCACCACATCGGTCCAGCGGTCCCCTTTGGGCGACACGTTCCGCATGGAGGCGAAGGCATCGTCCCTCCCGGCCGCTAGAGGCTCCCAGGCGTCGTCGAGCCGGTCGGCGACGTAGGCTTTGTAGTACCGCCAGCCGTGGCCATCCTGGGCTTCGACGAGCGTGAGGTACTTGTCCTGTCCCTTGAGTCGGTACGTGTGGCTGGCCTCGAAGATGTCGGCCGTGAGCACAACCTGCGGCGTGGACCAGCCCTTGGGAAACTCGGCCGGCGAGGTTTCGGCCCGCCACATCTTGCCGTCGAGCGACGTGAAGAACAGGTGCGCCTTCGAGTCGTCGCAGATCACCCAGAAATCGAGCCAGCCCGTGACATTGTCCGGCTTGGCGTCATACAACGGCTGGAGCTTCGTCCAAGAGTTCGGGTCGCCGATCTCCGTCGTGGTCGAGAATGCCGGCCGATACGCAGGTTCGCCCCAAGCGTCATCCGCCGCCTGGCAGATCAGGTACCACTTCTTGCGTGGCGTGAAGTAGAACACCTGCGGGGCACAGAAATATCCCGGATGGCAGGAAAGGACATGCCGCTCAACCCGGTTCGCCTCACTGAACTCGCTAAAGTTCAGATACACAATCGCATGAGACCGCACCGGCCCCCGCACCGTGCAGAACAGGTGCCACTTGTCCCCATACCACACAATCGACGGGTCCTTCACAGAAACCCAGTCCCATCCCCCCGCCGCCCGCGCCTCCAAAGCAGGCTGTCCATAGCTCCACTTGAACTCGCCCGCCCCGCCGTCCATCCCGGCCACGGCCAAGCTCATCATCATCACGAAGCCACCGCCGCTCATACGCCTACCCTTTCCATCTACGGATGATGGTGTGCGAAGCACACCCTACCGCTATCGCCCAATCCGTGTGAATCCGTGCAATCCGTGTCTGAATCGCTCTCCTCTGTATCCTCGGTGTCTCTGCGGTAAATCCGGGTCTTCAGAGCATCTCTTCGAGGATCTCGGCGGCGTCTTCGACCAACTTCGGGCAGATGGTTCGGAACAGGCCCTCTTGGGTCGCTCGCTGGGCACCTTCCGGCGTGCTGATGTCGCAGCCGAGCAGGTCCTTACAGACGACCGTACGGTTTCGCTCCTGGAACTTGACGGTGAACTTGCGGAGGGCGGCATAGACGCTTTCGC
>JBDKRX010000224.1:0-6846 GCA_039683175.1 Phycisphaerales bacterium | reverse complement strand
CATCATGGATGCAAGAACTTGTCGCTGGTCGTTCTATCGACCAGAATGGGAGGGGCAATAAGCAGAAAGAAAATGGGAAACGGAGATCGGGTTTCAGGAAGAGAGGATGGCAAACAGACGTCGCGGGTTGCTCATCGCTCATATCTCAAGCGACCTCCGGTTCAGCCGAAGCGTCACCGCATTCTGCAGCAATCATGCCATTGGCTCAAGGCGGAAAATGCCGGGGGTTCAGGGGCAGAGCCCCTGAAGACGCGGGGAAGGACTATGACTTGAGTTGCCGATTGTCGCAAGAATCGGCGTTCCTCTGTGGTTCCATTGCCTCTGCGGCCCTCGGTGTCCTCTGCGTTTGGTGAGTCGTGGATTCCCACCCGCGCAGGAGCGACAGAGCGGTGCGTGGTGCGCACCCTACAAATGTCCGAGGCAAATTCGGAATCAGAAAGGGCCCGGACATGGTGCCATGCCGGGCCCTCGTTTTGAATTTGGAGTTTTGAGTTTTGGATTTGTTTCGGATTTCGTGCTTCGAATTTCGAATTTGTCTCCCTATGCTTCTTCGACCACGTTGAATCCCATGAGGCTGCCGAGGTCCTTCATGCTCTGCATGTGGTCGCCGAAGAAGACGACGCGGTGGAGCAGGGTCATGACGCCGCCTTGGACGACGCCGGCGCCCCAGTTGCGGAACATGCTGTTGGCGTCCTTGACCTTGGTCCAGAACTGGGTCCGGCAGCCCAGCTCGTCGTGCGTCACCTTGAAGATCTCGCCCGTCGAGATCACCATCGTATCGAGGTTGACGAATTTGGCGCACGTGACCTTCTCGCCGATGGGCATCTCGACCTCCAGGGCCACGCCCTTGTCGCTGTCGGTCTGGGTGCGGATCGAGAACGGCAGCCGCTTGCCGGCGGGTCCTGCCATCTTCGTGGCACTGGTGCAATGGAAGTGGATCAGTGCGTTGCTGGCCGTGTCGAAGACCGGGTCCGTGATGAATCCCGGAATGCCGAACGCATACCCGAACATGAGCATGGTCAGCGTCGAATCCATATCGCCCTCGCAGGCGCCGACGAGACCCAGGTCGCCGAGCTTGCTGAACGCCAGGCAGCCCTTGGCCGGCGCGCCCATGCAGTTGGAGCTCGTGACCGCCTGCGCCCCCTTCTCGATCATGAGGTTCTTGACGGCCAGGTAATAGCGGGCCGAGCTGATGATCTCGTCCTTCGTTGGCTCGACGATCTTCTTGGCCTTGCTGAGCCAATAGTCCTTCGCCTCCGCCTCCGCCTCCGCCAGGGGAACCGCCTCGTGGGCTTTGAGAGTCTCTTCGACGGGGACCACGATCATCTCGGTCCCGAGCTTGGCCTTCACCTGCTCGGCGGAACACGCTGCCTCCGAGCCCACTGGCCCGTTGATGACCATGATACGGGTCCTCGCCATGTTGGGCCTCACGCGGAGCAGACGCACCGCCTTGTCCAATTCGCTCCAATCGCTGGAAGGCAACAGCATGACCCGCTTACCCTGCTTCTGCCAGACGGGAAAATACATCCAGCCGTGCCCGCTGAACGGCTGCGAGAAGACCGCGGTGGGCAATCCGGCATCCACGATCTTGGTCATCGCCTGGAAGGGGGCGTCCCCACCGTGGCCACAGAGGTGAAACAGCAGGACCGCATCCGCCTCTTTCAGCTTCGGCAGGATCTCATCCCCCGCCGTATCCGCCACGAGGTCGCCACCGATGAACTTGACGTCACCGAGCTTGTATTCAAGGTTGGCCAGATAGCGGTTGAACTTGTCGACCTCGTCGGTCGGCCGGGAAAGGTAGATTCCGCCCGTCCGCCCGATGAACACCTTGTAGATCTTGACCGGCGGCATCTTCGGGGGCCAGTTCGCCTCCTGGCCCTGGGCCGCCGCGAGCTGCGTGCCCAGCAACACCGCTCCCGCCCCCGCCGCACTCACGCCCAGAAACTCTCGTCGATTCATCTGCTCACTCACGGTCGCCACTCCTTACAGGCCACGCGGGCCCCGATTCAGGTTGCTCAACCACCCGCCAGTGAATCAGCGGAACATGGGATCATTGTGTCAGATTCGCCCGGCGACTTCCACCGTTTTTCCCACTTTCCGATTGAAACTTGCCCCCGGCCCGGCAAGGATGAAACCAGAATCGAACCGGTTCGACAGTACCTGGAGTGCATTGAATGAGAATCGATGGCTGTGCATTGCGGCGAATCACCCTGCTGTCGCTGTTGTTGGCGTCCCCGGCTGTTTCATCGCAGACACCGCGGGCGGAAGAATCGCCCGTGCGGTATATGGTCGTCGTCACCGGCGGCGAGCTGCTCGCGGGCGCCTACGCGGACGGACACACATTTTTCATCACCAAGACCCTGCGGCCGTTGGGCCTTCAGTGCGTCGGCTGCATGGGCGTGGACGACAAACAGGCGGACCTCAAGGATGCCCTTCGCTTCGCCATGGACAGGGCCACCCTGGTCATCGTCACCGGCGGGCTCGGCCCTACGGACAACGACATTACCCGCGAGGCACTACGGGATTTCACGGGGATCGCGATCCGCGAGCACCCGGATGTGCTCGCCGCGATGGCGAGACGGTTCAACGTCCCGCCGGACGAGCTTCGGCCGAACCTGCGACGCCAGACGCTCACGCCGGAGCGAGGCACGTATCTCAAGAACGCCAACGGCACCGCGGTGGGCCTCGTCTTCGAGATGGAAAGCCACGTGGTCGTCGCCTTGCCGGGACCGCCGCGAGAATTGCAGCCGATGGTCCGGGACGAGCTGGCGCCCTATTTGAGCAGGCGTTTCGGCACGCATCTGCCCGGCGCATCGATCACCCTGCGATTCGTCGGATTGGGGCAATCGCAGATCGACCAGACGCTCAAGGACCATGTCCCCCTGCCTGCCGATATCACAACCAGTTCCCAGTTCGAGGGCGGCCGGGTCGATTTCACCTTCTCCCTGCCCCAGGACAGCGCCGAGAATCGAGCGAGACTCAGCCAACTGGGGGATAGGATCGCCGAGCATCTGGGCGACTGGCTCTACGCGAGGGACGAGACAACCTCGCTGGAGACGTGTGTGATGAGACTGCTGGAGACGCGAGGCGAAACCCTGACCCTGGTCGAGGTGGGCACCGGCGGATCGCTGGCCGCAGCCCTCAACGGGGCTCAGGGGACCCGCCACGCTCTCATCGGTTCCTACATTGCTCCGACGACGAATCAGCTCCACCAGATGCTGGGCGGCCATCAGCAATCGGATACAGCGGGACCGCATACGGACGATGTCGAGCGGCTGGCCCACGAGGCCGCCGCGACCACCGGCAGTCACTGGGTCATTGCGACCGGCGAGGCGCGACGCGACGTCCGGGACAACTCGTCCATCCCAGTCGCCTTCCGATTCCCCGACGGCCGCATCGAGAGCCGGCAGGTTCGCCTTTCGGGCACTGGCGAATTCGCAAGAGCCAGGTTGGTCACTGAACTGCTGGACCAGTTGCGCCGCGCGTTGCGGTGACAGCCCATACCGAGGAGCGACCCATGCGACACGAAATAAGCATCAGAGCCGCCGAACCGAGGGATGTGGCGGCAATCGCCGAGCTGAACGCAGCCATGGCATGGGAAACCGAGCGGACGCAGCTTTGTCAGGACACGCTCACCCGCGGCGTCCAGGCTGTCCTCGACGATCCGCAGCACGGCTTCTACATCGTAGCCGAGCACAGCGGTGGTGTGGTGGGGTGCCTCATGGTCACGTTCGAATGGAGCGACTGGCGGTGCGGCCGGTTTTGGTGGATTCAGAGCCTCTACGTCCGACCGCCGTTCCGCCGGCGAGGGGTCTTCCGGCAACTGCACGAATTCGTCAAAGCGGAGGCCCTTCGCCAACCCGAAGTCTGCGGCCTCCGCCTCTACGTCGAGCACTCCAATCACGTTGCCCAGCAGGTCTACGAACAGATCGGCATGCGCCCGCTGCCCTACCGGATGTACGAACAGAAGTTGCCGAGGTAGATCGAATCGATGGGCTATGCACACCGTCCCGCTTCAGATGCTCTCGACGGCCAGGACCTGCATCGTGTGGCCCGCCAGGGACACGGGGTTGTCGCTCGACAGAGCCTCGCCTCGCCCGCTCATCGGGTCCAACAGGAACCGCCGGCCCTTTGCAGACAGGGTCAGTCTGCATTCGAGCGCGTCGGCGGCCTCATTGAAGAGCAGATAGTAATCTGTGTTTCCTTTGCGGACGTGTCGCACCCGCAAATTCGCCGACTGCGGCGACGCCTGGACATCCGGTGCGATCAGCTTGTCGATCTGTGCAAGGAGCGAGGCCGCATCCACGGATTCGGTCCAGCGGATGATCCGCCCTGCTTTCGCAAGCGTGTCCATCGCGGGTTCGGCCTTGGCCGGCGGGTCCTCTTCGAGGATCAACGCCCGGTAGTGCATGCCCGCAATGTGAATTCCATCGGCATCGACTCGCGCATCCTCCCAGAGATGACGGGCCTCCAAATAGTTGAAATCCCGCTGGTTCTGGAGGCACATCTTGGCCGTCCGCCAGGGCAACCAGTCGTTCAGGCCCAGGATGGCCAGCTCGCACACGTGCGTGCTGTCCGTATTGAGCCAGCACAGCCGAGACGTCGCCTCCGCGAAGGGCTTGAATTCGGGCCACCACGTGTTGTTCGGTCCCACGTCCGGCGGCCGCTCGTCGATCCGCGGACCGCGAGTGGAGTAGTAGAACGCGTGCGGAACGAGCATGTTGCACCCGCGAACGAGCAGCCAGTTCGCCAGCCACTTCATCTCTGCGAATGTGAAGTTGTGCCCGAAGGCGCCGCAATACTCGTTCAGATTCCGCCGGCGGCCCAGGTGGATCATCGCCGAGGAGGCGCACTTGGCCTGCGTGGACTGCTCGCCTTCGAGGGCCGAGGGCTTGTCCGGCTCGACGTACCGCCAGACGATGTCCTGGCCGGGAATGTGGAAATGGCGAAGCGGGCCGATGTCGTCCCCGCCCGCCGGGTGGCCACACAGACAAATCCCATGGGTCTGGCACCACTCGGAGATCGGCCGATAGAACGTCTGCTCTAGGCGGGCCTCCATGGCCCGACTGTAATCCCGCCGATGTATTGCGGCGTCCGGCTCGTCCTCGTACCACAAGGCGGGTAGATGCGGCGTGAAATCGTAGCCGAGAAAGGCGTTGACGTGTTCGAGGATGCCCGTCGTGCCGGGGACCATGCCGCGCTCGCCTCCACGGGCCAGAAGCGAGGGCTCATCGGTAAAGACTGCCTTGACTGTTTTGCCGAAGTGCTTGCCGAACTCGTCGTAGTATCTCTGATAGACCAGCCGGATGAAGCACGCAACCGACTCCGGGTTCAGGATATCCGCTCCCGGCGGCTGGTTCTCGGGCACTTCGCGGTGGTCCGCCCGACGTGGCGGATCGTCCTGTGTGAAGTGCAGACCCCGGATGACCGAGCATCCCTCGCGAGCCGCCCGATCCACGACCGCGATGCGATGGCCGTTCCTGCGCTGGATTATGGCAACGAGAGTCTGTCCGGCCGTCGGTTCGGGCTCACCGGCACTGCCGATCCGCACGCCCTGGACCTCGCTCTGCGGCTGGGCCTCATCGAGATCGACGCAGACCAGTCCTCGCGTGCGGAAGGCGGGATTCTCCGCGACAACCTGCCCGCTCGACGACCCGCTCGGGTACATGCCTTCGTCGTACAGAATGACCCACATGTCCCGCTCGGCGGCCTGCTCAATGACAAACCGCATGAAGCCGATCATCCGCTCGCCAAGCCAGGGGATGCTCTTCGGCAGCCCGGCCCGCGGGTGAATCAGAAAGCCATGGACGCCGTGGGCCTGGAAATCCTCGATCTGCCGCAACAGCTCGGCCTCGGACAGATCGTCGTTCCAGAACCAGAAAGGAGCCTGGGAGAACTCATGCGGCGGATCGAGCCACTCCTTCGGGAGTTTTGCGGCGGCTTCGACGCCGAATGAGCCGCTGGGCGACAGGGTCAGAGCCGCAGCCCCTGTACCGACGGCTCCCAGAAACTCCCGGCGATTCCACAGGATCTTCATGGTGTCCTCCTCTGCATGGGCAGATCATTTGCCGCTGTCGAGTTCAACGGGCTCGGCGCCGGGAGCTGTGATCCCGCGACGTTGCAACAGCGAACCCTCGAGCCGATACAGCGAAACCAGGGCCTTGAAGTAGTTGACAATCGCCTGGACCTCGCCGATCTGGCTGCTGACAAGATCGCGCTGGGCCTGGGCGACCAGCAGCGACGTGGACTTGCCGACACGGAACTTCTCCGTCTCGACACGGAGCTTCTCCTCCTGAGACTCGCGCGTGGCGGCGGTGGCCGTGATCTGCTCGCGCGTCCGGCCCACCTCCACGTACGCCGAACGGACGTCCACCTGCGCGAGGTGTACGAGGTTCTCCAGGGCCTTGATCGACTGCTGTTTCGAGATGACGGCCCGCGTGTGCTGGGCCCGCGCAGCGCGATTCCGCACCGGATAGAGGAAGGTCAGACCCGCTTCGACATCATAGCTGACGCCGTCCAGCTCGTCGATCGCGTCGGCGAAGGTTCTCGCATAGCTCGTCTTGCCGTAGGTGACGAAGGCATCCAGCACCGGCAGCAGGCCATTGCGGGTCCGCACGACATCCAACGCGCCCCGCCGGATCAGCAGGCGAGCCTGATTCAGATCGGATCGCATTGTGAGGGCCACCTGCACGTGCGCCTCCACGGGATCGAGGGGAACATCCGGCAGCGTGGTCTCGTATGCGAGAACGATGTCGGCATTCCAATCGATGACCTCCGAAGGGTTCAACATACGCAGGAGGTTCAGCCGCCTCGTGGTCACGTTGGCGCGTGCGTTGATGAGATTCT
>JBDKRX010000223.1:0-37582 GCA_039683175.1 Phycisphaerales bacterium | reverse complement strand
GAAATTCAGCAGGAACGCCAGGATGCCGAAGACGCCGGCAAGCTCCAGGCCGATGAGCGTCAGGGTTACCCATACAAGCACGCCCGTGATGGCGGAGATAGCGATCTTGATGCCGACATACTTTCGGATCTTCTCCACGACATCCGTATAGACCTGGGAATGCCTGGTGTAGGGATTGCGGCCCAGCAGAAGGAAAAGGACGAAAATGATCACGAACAACATGCTGGAGATCATGCCCAGGATCGTGCCGAACGCGTTCGTCACGATATTGAAGATGTAGTTCTTCAGGTCCTTGACGATCTGCTGGGTGTCGATCCGCAGTTGTCTGTCTGCCGGCCCGGCCGACTGCGCACCTGGGGAAACCGTCTCATTGGGCTCCTTTGCGGCACTGTTGGGGTCTTTTCCCAGGTCATTGGGCTCCTTTTTGGGGAGTTCCGTCGGAGGTCGGACCTCCAGAGTGGCCACCCGGCCCGGACCGTCCACGACGGGAAACAACTCCACTGGGCCGGTGGGCGTCGGGACCGGTTTGACCTCCTGGGGCGCCGGCGGAGCCAACAGCCCCACATCATTCGGTGATACAGCGGGCTTGGGCACGGTGTCATTCGGCGCCGCCGGAGGGGCTTGTGGCTCCTCCTTCCGGTAGATGTACTCAATCGGTTCGAGGATCTTGTTGGCCATGTAGGCGAATCGGGCGCTGTACTCACCCGCAGTCGAGACGATGATCGTCGTGGCCTGCGCAACCAGGAGAAAGACCATCGCGACCACGGCGATAACCACGAGGAGCGTCACAACAATGGCAATGGCGCGAGGTAGTCTCAGGCACTTCACCTGGAAATCCTCGACCGGCGAAACCAGGGCGACGATGAACAGCGCCACGACAAACGGGATCATGACAACCCGGGTGTAGACCAGCGCCGCCGCCGCAGCGACGACCGCTATGATCGCCAGGGAAACCGTGTTCAGCCAGTTCTGTTCCTTATGCTCGTGTATCATGGAATCCCTTTTTCCGGCGACTTATCGGCATCGAATCAGCCGCTCCGTATCGATCACGAGGTGGGGCAGCCGGGTCCGCAACTCTTCGACGAACCGCTGGCCGTCCTGCCAGTACCCCGCCGTCGGCTTCAGACCGCCGTCCATCTTCACAAAATATGCGTTCATGCAATCCATGAGAAGCTCGCGGACGTACTTGCTGACCATGGAGGCCAGCGAAACCGGCAGGTACCGGTCGTCCGCCTCAATCTCGAATGTCAGCTTCACCGTCCTCGACCCGTCGCGCATCTCGTAGATGCTGCGCTCCTCGCCCTCCTGCACGACAGTCAACTCCATGTCGGGGAAGCTCCGCAGCAGGTTCTCCCGATAGTGCGCCCGCCCACCCTGCCGGTCCACCTGAATGTGAATCTCCTGGCCGGGGAACCTGCCGAGCACAGCCTGGATCAGTTGCGTCACCGTGATGAACAGGACCTGGGCCTTGTTCCTGACGTTCTCGACCATCCGGTTGAAATAGGCAACGTCCAGACAACACGTCCGCAGATCGGCCAGCGATCCCCCGTGGGCCCGCAGGTCGTCTGCAAAAACCTTCGACGCAATCCTCGCATCGCTGGTTGCTGGCTCCAATCGGCATTGCTCGAGGTCCTGGTGCCAGGGATAGCCCGCCAGTCGGGGCAGGCAGTCCGGGCACAACCGCATCAACAGTCCGGTCAGCTCCGTGGGCCGGCTTCCCAGACATTCCATCGCCGCGAGGGATGTCCGCTCCAAGTGCCCAAGCCCCTCGGCCCGGTTGTACGCCTTCTTGCTGTCGGCGATCAGCAGCCGGCCCGCCAGGTGCTTGCGGCATTTTGCGACGCTCTTACCGAGCACCTGCCAGAGATCCTCGCCCAGCAGGTCCGGTTCGACGGAGAACGCCGACGACGACACCACCAGCGGCCCAAGCAACGGTCCGAAGCCCGCTTCATCTATCCCAGCCAGAATCGCCACGCGTACGGCCTCAGCCTTTTCTGATCCCAACCATCGTTCCGTCCGGACGTGCCGCAAACAAGCCAACGTCCGCCCCTGAGGTCATAATGGAAACGCAGACAGTTGTCAATGAACAACACCGCAGGTGGAGATCACCGCAAATCCGGGTTCTCGGAAGGTTGCGGAGTCCCGTCGTTTCTGCTACACTTCCACGAAAACCGTAGTCGCTAAGGAGAGAGTCATGTTGATCGTTCACGTATTCGTGCATGTCAAGCCCGACCAAGTCGAGGCCTTCCGGGCCGCGACCGTCGCGAACGCCACGGAGAGCGTCCGCGAGACGGGCATCGCAAGGTTCGACGTGATCCAGCAGCAGGAGGACCCGACGCGTTTCGTGCTGGTGGAGGTCTACCGCACGGCGAGCGACCCGGCCCGGCACAAGGAAACGACGCACTATCAGAAGTGGCGAGATGCCGTCGAGGGCATGATGGCTGAGCCTCGCACGAGTGTAAAATATAACAGTGTCTTCCCCGCCCAGGACGGCTGGGACTACTTGACCGTGTAGGTGATCATGAAATTTGAATTCTCCACCGCTCGCAGAATCGTATTCGGCTCGGGAGTCGCCGAGCAGATCCCCAGTCTGACCGCCGGCTATGGGGAACGCGCGTTCCTCGTGCTCGGCAGCAAGCCGGATCGTTGCCAGACCATTCTCGACGCCATCGCTGCGAGAGACGTTGTCACAACGGTCCTCAGCGTCGTCGGCGAGCCCACGACCGAGACAGTCCAGGCGGCTGTCATGGCCGCCCGCGAGGCCGAGGCCGACGTCGTCGTCGCCCTCGGCGGCGGCAGCGTCATGGACACCGGCAAAGTCATCGCCGCCATGCTCACCAACGAAGGGCAACTCTCGGATTACCTGGAGGTCGTCGGCAAGGGCCGGCCCCTGCGGGAGCAATCCGCGCCCCTGATCGCGGTCCCGACCACCGCCGGCACAGGGGCGGAGGTCACATACAACGCGGTGCTCGGCGTGCCCCAGCAACAGGTGAAGGTAAGCATGCGGAGTCCTCTGATGCTCCCACGATGGGCGTTCGTGGACCCGTTGCTGACCCACTCGATGCCACCGGCGCTGACCGCGAGCACAGGCATGGACGCCCTGACCCAGTTGATCGAGGCCTTCGTCTCCAACAAGGCCAATCCCCTCACCGACAGTCTGTGCCGGGAGGGAATCCGGCGGGTGGCCGGATCGCTGCGAAAGGCCTTTGACGACGGCAGCGATGCCGAGGCCCGCGAGGACATGTCCCTCGCCAGCCTCTTCAGCGGAATGGCCCTTGCGAACGCCAAGCTGGGCGCGGTGCACGGGTTCGCCGGACCGCTGGGAGGTCTGACCAGCGCGCCGCACGGTGCAATCTGCGGCAGGCTCCTGCCCTGCGTCATGCAGGCCAACGTCCTGGCGCTCCAGAACCCTCGGCCCGACGACAGCGAGAATTCAGGCGGGGACACGCAAGCCGTGCTGGCTCGTTTCGATGAGATCGGGCATCTCCTGACCGGCAAGAATACCGCGACTGCGTCCGATGCCGTCTCCTGGACCGGGGATCTCTGCGAGGCTCTGGGCCTGCCGGGACTGCGTCGGTACGGCCTGTCCAGCGTCGATTTTCCTGCCATCGTGGCACAGGCTCGAAAGGCCAGCAGCATGCAGGGCAATCCCGTCAACCTGAGCGAGGAGGAACTCACAGGGATTCTCGAATGGGCAATCGGCTAAGCATCTTGTCGATTCTTGACTGTTGATTGTTGACTGGAAGAGGCCGAGGCATTTCTCAAATCAACAATCAAAGATCACAAATCGAAAATCAAAAGGTGCCGTCGGGTCTGAGGACCTCGCGGAACGGCAGCTCGACCTCCTTGCTGTCCACAAGGACGACAATCGTCTGGCGGTTCTTGCGGATGCGTTCGACCATCCCCTCCCGTTTGAAGGGCACGACGTAGACGCTGTCGCCCCTGCGCAGGGTCGCGATGAAGTCGGCTTGACGCTGCGCCAACGGCGTGCCGGCCGCCAGTGCCGTCACCTTTTCCGCCAGCGTTTTGGCCTTCTGGCTCCAAACGCCTGGGGCATTGTGCATCTCCGCGGCGAATTCCTCAATAACCCGGCGAACCGCCTGCATGGAATCCTCGATCTCGCGGTCGGCCAGCTTGCGGGCCCGTCGGCCCTCTTCCTCAATCCGCAGGAGCCTCTCGGCGGCCTCGGATCGCACGGCGCTGGCCTCATCGAGCAGGGTCTGGGCCTCGGAGCGCTTCTCCTCGGCGTCCTCGCGGGTCGCCTGGATCTGGTTGATTAGCTCGGACGTGCCGTCGGACTCGGTCGCCAAGAGGGCCGTCGCCTGGCCAACCACGTCCTTGGGCATACCCAATCGTTGGGCGATCACAATCGCATTGCTGCTTCCCGGCGTGCCGATCATCAGACGGTACGTCGGCTGGAGGGTCTCCGTATCGAACTGGACAGAGCCGTTCTGGGCCCGCGGCGTGCTGTAGGCGAAGGACTTGAGCTGGCCCAGGTGCGTGGTGGTGACGATCCTGCCGCCTCTCTGCATCAACCTGTCGAGGATGGCGGTCGCCAGGACGGCTCCCTCGATCGGATCGGTCCCTGCGCCGAGTTCGTCGAGGAGAACGAGGGTGCCCTCATTGGTCCGTTCGAGGATCTTGACCACCTGTCGCATGTGGGCGGAGAATGTGCTGAGACTCTGTTGGATGCTCTGCTCGTCGCCGATGTCCGCATAGATCTGGCGAAAGACGGAAACCCGCGATCCGGCGCGGGCCGGGATGTGCATCCCGCTCTGGGCCATCGCCACCAGTAGCCCGATGGTCTTGAGCACGACGGTCTTGCCGCCGGTGTTCGGGCCGGTAATCAGCAGCAGATCGAAATCGTCCCCAAGACGCACGTCGATCGGGACGACCTCGTCGCTCAACTGGGCCACCGGGCACCCCTTCTGCCGGCTCGCCAGGTGCAGCAGAAGAGGATGGCGAGCGTCGCGAAGATGGAGCGAAACGCCCGAGCCCAGGTCGGGCGCGCTCATGCCGTAGGCAATGCCGAACCTCGCCTTGGCATATGTCAGGTCCACCAGGGCCAGCATCTTGACGCTGTCGAGGATGGCGTCCTGCTGATCCAGGACCATCTTCGTGAGCACCCACAGAATCCGGCCCACTTCCTTCTTTTCCTCAAACACCGCGTCTTCCAGCTCGTTGCTCAGCTCGATCAGCTCATCAGGCTCGACGTACAGCGTCGCGCCGGTGTTCGAGCGGTCCAGGACGGTGCCCCGGATCACGTGGCGAAAGTTGGACTTGACCGCAATCACGGGCCGCCCATGGCGCATCAGAAAGTTCTCGTTCTCGATCGCCTTGCGGATTGCGGGCGAGGCCACGATGTTCATGAACCGCTGGTGGATGTTCTCGCTCAGTTGCGCGATCAGACGGCGGATCTCCTTGAGCTTGCCGGAGGCGTCGTCCCGTACACGCTTGTCGCCTCCGATGCACCGGCGGACCTCCTCGACGGTCGGCTCGAAATCGCCGAGCTTCTGGCCCATGACCTGCAAGTGCTCGCTTTCGGAAGGCTCCAGGTTTGTGAGAAACAGCCGTAGCCTGCCGCTGGCGGCCAGCGTATCGGCGATCTCCAGCAATTCGACGGGCTCGAAGACGCTCTGCTTCTTGCCGAACTCCTTCAGGATCGGACGGATGTCTTTCACTCCCGCCATGGGGACCCGCTCACCGCGGTCCAGCACCTTCGTTAACTCGGTCGTCTCCGCGATGCGGGCAGCCGCCCAGCGCGCGTCCACCGACGGATACAGCCCGCGGGCCGAGTCCTTGCCCAGATCGCTGGCGGCATACGACGCCAGGAGCGTCCGGATTTCCTCGAATTCAAGAACCCGAAGGGTATGTTCGTCTATTCTCTTGCCGGCCATTCTCGGTTCTCAATGAACTGGATGAGATTGCACAGGGTGTGATTGTACGGGACCGTGACGCCGCGCTGTTGGGCGAGTTGAACGACCACACCGTTGAGAGCGTCGATCTCCGTTCGCTTGCCGGCGGCGATGTCCTGGAGCATGGAGGACTTGTGTCCGGCGGTATCGGGCACCAACTTCCTGTAGAAGACATCAAGGAACTCCTCCGGTCTTTGCCAGTGCGTCCGGTAGCCGGCCTTCTCCATGACGGCAAAGACCTCTTCGACGAGGCGGTTCATCAACGTTCGAGTCGAGGTCTCCTCGGCCAGGGCCCCATACGGCACGCCCAGGACCGCCCCGAGCGGATTGAGAGCACAGTTGTACAGCATCTTCGCCCAAAGGTCCTTCTCGATGGACCCGGTCTTCTCGCAGGGGATGCCGCCCTCATGGATGGCCCGGCACAGCGGCTCGATGGCCATCAGATCGGCCCCGAACAGGCTGCCGATGTGAATCGCGTCGGCGTGGACCGTGACCTCCACCTCGTTGGGCCGGGGTCTGCGAAAGCCCGTAATCACGCGGGCATTGTAGACCCTGCCCTTTTGAAAATGCTCACAGAAAGCCTCAGCGTTGCCCCAGCCATTCTGAAAGAGGACAAGCCTGGCCCCCTCGCCGATGCGGCCCCTGTGCTCCGCGAGGTCCCTCGCCGCAAGAGCGGAATCGAAGGACTTCGTGCAGATCAGCACGAAATCGCACCCGGTCGCGTCAATCTGGCCCAGTGACTCGTAGCAGGCAAACGCATCCGGCCCGGCGTAGACCCGTCCGAAGATGCCGGTGCGGGTCAGACCATCCTCCTGCAAGGCGCCGACCGTCTGTCCCCTTGCGACAATCTCAACGCGGTTGGGCGGCCGGACCAGGCAGCTCGCGATCCCGAGCCCGACGGCGCCTCCGCCATAAATCAGTACGCGCATATCATTCAACTCCCTCTGCCTGTCGTATGGATTCAGCTCACTCCCAGTTTCTCGCGAAGCACATGCAGGTTCATCACATCTTCCCGATTGTACTCCAGAAGCACGCGCAGCGACTCCCTATCGTTGTCATTCACGTAGTTCCACCACAGCTTGACGGCCATGTACCCATTCACGTCAGGCAGGCCCCGCGGGATGCCGAGTTTCAGCTCGACCACCTTCAGGCCACCCTTGAGGTCCCTTCGCCAGCAGTCGTACATCAGGTCCGTGTGCCGGAAGCGCCGCCGCAGGTCAAGACCCAGTTTGTTCCTGATGAAGGGCAGATCGAACCGGCTTCCATTGTACGTGTAGACCTCGTCCACCCCCTCAAGCAGGCCCAGCACACCGTTGGCTTCGATCTGACCGCCGAACAGTTGTCCGAACCGCTGCTGCGTCCCCTGCACCAGACCCACGCCGACCACCGTCAGGTCCGAATACCGGCTGCACCCTGTTGTTTCAATATCGAGATATCCATAGCATTTCAGCATGACACCAGCCCTGCGAGCAGCACGCCGCCCCCGGTCCGACATTTGTCCGACAGTGTACCGACGCTCCCGGCAGTTTTCAACATGCAGGTCCGCGAAGACACGCCGCAACGAACGACAAAACGCCCTGTGGGACTCTCCGCAACAGAGCCGGGATTTTCCTGGTTCGGGCATTTGGATTTCCCCCGAAGCATACTACATTATATGTAGCAGCGATCTTGGGCATCGAGGCACCTCCGATAATACCGGATCGGAATGCCTTGAGTCGGCCGCTGCGGAATGGAGGGTGTGGCATGGCGATCCTGAACCTGTCCGAGCATGTTCTCCTTGTCACGTTGCCGGCGGAGCCGCAATCCACGAGCGACCTCGAGACCGTAATGCGGTCCACCAGGTCTCGGGCCGATTGCGATGTGATCGTGGACTTCTCGCTCGCGGAGGTGATGTCCTCAGCGACCCTCTGCAATCTGATGATCATGGAACGTCAGTTGAGCATGACGGACCACCAGCTCATCCTCTGCTCGGTTCCCTCCAGCATCAAGGGTGTCTTCATGCGCGTGGGCCTGCACAAGCTGTTCCGATTCGCCGACGACGAGTTCACGGCGATGCAATCGCTCGCGCGAGGCTCACTGGAGGACCTGTGACTTAGACACGATCTCAGATCAACCACTCGTCGATGATGTCGTCCGTCGCGTCGGGCATGACGCCCACCAGCCAGGCCAGATCGATGATGGAGAACCGCTTGCGGATCTCGTGCATGTGCAGGATGGCCGAACGGAGCCGCTCGCGCGAGCAGCCGATGTCTGCCATGGAGATCGCCCCGCCGGCACGGCTGAGCCAACCATGGATCGTCTGCGGGCTCTTCGCCTGGGCCTTCACTCGCACCCTGAGCTGATCCCACACGCCCGGCTGTCCGATCTTCTGGCGGATGGGGTCCAATCGCTGTCTCTTGGCGTCGTACTGTTCCTTGACGGCGCGGGCAACCGACGGAATCCTCCAGAATGCCTCATCGACCTCTGCCGGCAGGTCCCCCAAAGCCGGTTCGTCGATGCCCAGGACCCTCTCATAGAGAGCAGCCGAGAGGATCGTGCCTATGCCAACCTGCCGGCCGTGCAGGTCATGCTTTTCACCCCGCACCTCGGCCATCATGTCCAGCGTGTGACTGAGGAGATGCTCGCCGCCGCTGGCCGGGGCGCTCGTGCCCACGAGTGTCATGGCCATGCCGGTCCAGAACAAGGCCTCGAAGAGCCCCTGGATCGCCTCCGGCTTGCCTTCGTGGATGTCCTCCGGATGATCGAGATACAGTGGCTCGATGCCCCCCACGATCCCGGCGCAGAAGCTGCAGTGGTACTCGCTCTGCACGACCCTGTTCACGATCCAGTCGCAGTTGCTCTGGTGCTTGGCAATCGTATCGCCGAAACCCGCCGTGGTCATCTCGCGAGGGGCCCGCTCGATCACGCCCGGCTCGGCAACCACGGCAACCGGGGGCTTCGCCTCGATCAGCATCTTCACCCCGGCGATGGTCGGCGCCACATTGGCACTGGAGTAACCATTCATGGAAGCGGCCGTCGCAACCACGACATATGGCAGACCCAACTCGAAGCTTGCCCACTTGCACAGGTCGTTGATGACGCCGCTGCCCACGGCAATGACGAGATCCGAGCGACAGGGACGCAATTGTTCAACCAGCGCACGGCACGTCACATCGTCGCACACCGGGCCGCGACCGCCTCGATCCGGCACGAGAATCCGGCTCACCGCCAGTTGCGCTCGTTCCAGGGATTGTCGCACCCTGTCCCCGCAGACCTCCCAGGTCCGCACGTCGGCGACAAGCGTGGCCCGCCGGGGCGTCCCCTGCGCGAAACTGCGTTGGAGAACCTCCGGCAGCGTGTCCACGGCGTCCCGCCTGTACACCAACTCGCGAACCGGCACACGATGCGTCCTGCCGCACCCGCAATCGAAGCTCGTTCCCAACAGTTTTGACAAATCCATGATGATTTACTATTCCCGATTCAGGATTTACCATTGGCCGCATGGGCACGCGCCCATTGAGTATGTGGATTGTAGCCGATGGCCTATGAATCGTAAACCCTCGATGGAGGTTTGGATCGTGCACGACACCGTGAACAGACGAGAGTTGCTCAAGGCTGGGACAGCGGGCCTTGCGTCGGTCCTGTTGGGTCCACGGGACGGCGCGGCAGAAGACCGCCCGCAAAGCCCCAACGTGGTCTTCGTGTTTGCCGATCAGTGGCGGGCACAAGCGACGGGGTACGAAGGCGACCCGAACGTCCAGACGCCCAACCTGGACCGGCTTGCCGCCTGGAGTGTCAACTTCGTGAACGCGGTGTCTTGTTGCCCGGTTTGCAGCCCGTATCGCGCCAGCCTGCTGACAGGTCAGTACCCATTGACTCACGGCGTGTTCTTGAACGATGTCCCCCTGAGAAACGAGCCCACATCCATCGCGGAAACGTACCGCCGGGCCGGGTACGAAACCGCCTACATTGGCAAGTGGCACCTCGACGGCAATCATAGAAGCGCATTCATCCCGCGAGAACGGCGCCAGGGATTTGACTTCTGGAAGGTCCTCGGTTGCACCCACGCGTACAACAACTCGTTCTACTACGGCGATCAGGACATCAAGCTCAAGTGGGAAGGCTACGATGCAATTGCCCAGACCCGCGAGGCCCAGCGGTACATTCGCAGTCACGGGGAGGGGTCGCCCTTTCTGCTCGTGCTGTCCTGGGGTCCCCCCCATGATCCCTATGAGACCGCCCCGCAGAAGTATCGGGACCTGTTCAAGCCTGAGAGCATCGCCCTGCGGCCCAACGTGCCCGAACAGGACCAAGAGAAGGCCCGGCGGGCAACCGCCGGCTACTACGCACACATCGCAGCCCTCGACGACTGCGTCGGCGACCTGGTCGAGACGATTCGCCAGACGGGGATCGAACGGAATACGATCTTCGTCTTCACCTCGGACCATGGCGACCTGCTGTATTCGCATGGCGGTCAGAACAAGCAGCAGCCGTATGATGAGTCGATCCGAGTGCCGTTTCTGCTTCGCTACCCCGCCCTGCTCGGTGACAAGGGCACGACCATCGATACCCCCATCAACGCGCCGGACATCATGCCGACGCTGCTCGGCCTGAGCGGCGTTCCCGTGCCGGAGACAGTCGAGGGCACCGATTTCTCCGGCCTCCTCACGGGGACATCGCTCGCGCAGGACAGCGCTGCGCTGATCGCCTGCTACGCGCCGTTCGGGCAGTGGACGAGGGCCCGCGGCGGTCGCGAGTATCGGGGCGTCCGGACCCGCCGGCACACATACGTTCGCGATCCGGGCGGCCCGTGGCTGCTCTACGACAATGAACAAGACCCGTATCAGCTCGACAACCTGTGCAACAAGCCGGAGCACGCTGTCTTGCAGAGAGAGATGGAAGTCCTGCTCTCGCAGCGATTGAAACAGACGAACGATGCCTTCCTCGCCGCCGGGGACTACATCGAGAAATGGGGCTACGAAGTGGACGACTCGGGCACAGTCCGCTACACGAACTGAGCCCAAGCACACACGATACAACTACCTGCCAGCCGGCAGATCAGTCATCGCCTTGCCAACCAGTTCGATGAAGGTTGAGTAGACAGCGTCCGTGATCTGACGTTGCCCCTCGTCGAGTCCGAGACGGACGATCACCATGTTCCACTCGGGGATGATGAACATATCGTTGTTGTTGTAGCCGCTCGCAGCGTATGTGCCCACCGGGGCGCCGGGCCACTTCCTCTGCCCATCAGCCTTGACACCGTTGGCCCACCAGTTGAATCCGTAGGTGCCGCGGCCGTCCGCGCCGCTGTCCGGCCAGAGCGAGATAGATGCCGACACATGCGGCCTGGTCGCTTGGTCCACCCATTCGGCACTGACGAGTTGCCTGCCGTCCCAATTGCCACGATTCAGGAACAGATGGCCCAGGCGGGCCATCTGCCGGGCCGAAATGAAAACGTGGTTGTCGCTGTTGCCCGAGCCACCGTTGACTGTCATCCCGTCGATCCGGCCGAATTCGCACCAGTGCCATTCGTTCGGGTCCATGCCAATCGGGTCGGCGATTCGTCGTTTGAAGAGATCCTGCATGGGCTCGCCCGCGATGCAGGTCAGGACATTCCCGAACTGGTTCATCGCGGAGTCCCAATAGGCATACTGCGACCCCGGCGCAAACAGCGGCGTGCTGCACGGATCAAACGGCGTCGAACTGGGCCCATGCCGATAGCCGCCGTGAGGTTCATCGTGCATAGCTCGATAGCCGCTGGTCATCGTGGTGAAGTGCCGCAGGGTCACATCAGGGTACGCGGCGGTCATCGCTGGAACATGGTCTTTGGCGAGCGTATCGAGCGTCGCCTTGCCATCGTCGATGAGCAGCCCGAGTACCGTGCTCGTGAAGGACTTTGTCATCGACCACACACCATGGACCTTCTCTGTACAACAGTCATCCTCCTCGTCGTTGAGCCGCATCCCTTCCCAGATGACGCGGCCATTGCGGATGATCATCAGTTCGCGTGCTCCATCTGATCCAGCATTGGCGTGAAGGTAGTCCACCGCCTGAGCAAGACGGTCCGAGTCGACGCCCTGCGCTTCAGGGGTGGCCTTCTGCCAACAGCGGCCCGGGAAGATGATTCCGCCAGGATCATTGGCCTTGGTCAAGATGCTCCTGCCGACGTACAGCACGAGATCACCTTTCCAGGGCTTCTTCAGCACATGCTGTGCGGTTCGCGTGAAGAAGGTCCCTTCATACAGGATCGTGGCATGGTCCGGGCGGAACCATTCCATGTAGTATCCCCCTGGATCAAGTTCCAGCGTGATGGTCTCCGTCTCGCCGGCAGGAGCGTACACCAGGTACGCGACTCCGAAAGAAGCGAGACAGTACCCTGTAGACGCAAGCTCGGGTGCGGGACGCATTCTGTCCAATCGGATTTGCAGGTTCTTCACCCAAAACGGTTGATTGAGATAGTGCCTGCGTATCTCTCCCATGGAATGCCGGACCGGGTCCCAGTTGGGGTCGAGGCGTTCGCCGAGGACGTCGCCGTCGTAGGGGTCCATGAAGATGGGGTTGTAGCCCCGCGTGAAGCTCTTCCACACCCAGGCAAGGTCACCACCGATGCCCCAGAGATGGTCGGTGTCATTGATGATGACCTTGCGGCCATCCGCCGGCGGCGGGTCGTCGCGGTAACCGCCCTCTGGGTTCGGCGAGATCCAGTCGGCCGGGCTGTCGAACAGGGCCTGATTCGTGCCTCCTTTATACTGGAACGTCATGCCGACCGGGTGCTGTTGCGGCTTGGTCCGCTCGTACTCCTTGATGAAGCGGATCATATGGTATTGCCACTGCGTCGAAGCAGGATGATTCTCGTTCGAGATCTCGTACAGTACGTTGTCGAACTCGTTGACCGTATCGATCACCTTCCGCACGTAGGCTTCCTGAATATCGGTGACGGACCTGTTGCCAAGCTCATGAATCTCGACGCCTTTGCCGTCGGCGTTGGCATCGCCATCGATCCCGTTGATGTTGTTGCTCGGATGGAAGGGATGTCCCTCCCAGGCGCCGGGTGCGAATTGCAGACCCCAGCCTTCGAAAAGCATCACGGAAACGTAGATGCCCCTATCGCGCGCCGCCGCAACTCGGCTATGGAGCCGCTCGAAATAGGCTGGATCATACCGCGTCAGATCGAATCTCGGCTTGCCGTCCAGGGCCAGCCCCGGCCCGGTTCGCGCATATGCGTGCGGAGCTGTCGTGTGATGCTTGCCCTCGCCGTTGGCCTTGGTGTCCCAGGAGATCAACTCCCACGTCCACATCCGCATGAAGTTGTGGTTGAGCTTCGCCATCCAATCGATGTACTTCTGGTAATCGAACGGAGGCGGCGGGTCAGAAGGGCCCATATCGACAAGATTGGCCCACGTATGCGAGCCGGTCAAATAGACGATTTCGCCCGTGGACGCATTCTGGAAATAGCGAGGATTCCGTGGACAGACCGTCAAAGGCCCCATCGGTTCGCGCAGCCGATTCTCGGGCATCGCCGGCAACGATGCAATCACAGCCAGACCCGCAACAAATGCACACGCCACCCTGCGATTTCGCATGATATCTCCCTACAACTTCCCGCCGCGGATGATGGAGACGAGCAGCCAGACGCCGAAGATCGCTGCGATGATGTAGCCGATGACCCCCATCTCCTGAAGGCTCTCTTGGGCAACCAGCATGCTGGAACCGATCAGCAGAGCCGCGATGATCAGGGCAAAGCTGATGCGGTTGGAGCTCTTGTCCAGCGTCTTGGTCAGCGTCTCCAGATGCTCGTGCTGCACGCGGACCTGGAACTTGCCCTGGCGAAATTTGCTCAGGATGACGTTCACATCATCGGGTAGCCGGGACGCCAGGTCGCCGGCATCGAGCATCACCTGGCGCATCTGGTGCATCAGACGCTTGGGCTCGAAGTCCCGCAGGCTCGCGCGCTGGGCATAGGGCTTCAACACCTCCGTCAGATTGAAATCGGGGTCGAGCGCGCGTGCAAACGACTCGATGGTCGCCATGCTCTTGAGCATGAGCGTGAACTGAGCGGGCGGCCGGACATAGTTCGAGCGAAGCAGGTCGAAGATCTGCGCCACCGCGGGACCGAACGGGATATTCCGCAGGGGCAGGTCGCGATACGCGTCAATGAGCTGCTCCATGCCGGCCGCCAGCTTCGTCAGGTCGGTCTTCTCGTGGACCATGTCCTGGCGATCCAACGTCCGGACGACCCGCGTCGGCTCGTTTTCGACCACCGCGAGGATGATCTCGTTGAACAGCCTGCGATCCAGGGAGGACAGCCGCGAGACCTGTCCGAAATCGATGGGGGCCAGCACGTTGTCGGGCAGGAGGAAGAAGTTTCCGGGATGGGGGTCCGCGTGGAAGAATCCCAGGTCGAAGATCTGGCGAAGCACGAATTGGGCGCCCCGGCGGGCAATCAGCTTGGGATCGAGCCCATGTTCCCGCAGGACCGCGGGATCGCTCGGCTTGATCCCATCGATGTACTCCATCGTGAGAACCGCAGGCGTGCAGTACTGCTCGTACACACGCGGGATGTGGATGGCCGGGTCGTCCGCAAAGCTCTTGAGGAATCGCAACTGATTGCGTCGCTCGTTGGCGAGGTCCGTCTCTTTCGACACCGCCTCCGCGAATTCGCGGACCATCTGGCGGGGATCGATGGTCTCGTGTTCGAACAGTGTGATCTTGAGAATGGCCGCAAGCTCTTCGAGCACCTCGCACTCGGCCTGGATGACCTCGACGATGCCCGGCCGGCGGACCTTGACGACGACGGAATCCCCTTCCCGCGTCGTGGCGCGATGGACCTGGGCGATGCTCCCGGCAGCCAGCGGCGCCGGATCGAAACTGAGAAACACTTCGTCCAGTCGCCCCCCCAACTCAGTCTCTACCGCCTCGCGGATTCGCTCCAGCGGCTCCGGCTTGACCTGGTCCTGCAGGTGGCCGAGTTCCTGGACGTATTCGAGAGGGATGATATCCGGACGCGTACTCAGCAACTGGCCGAACTTGATGAACGTGGGACCCAGCTCTTCCAGCGCAAGCCGGAACCGCTCCGGACGACTCGGCCCTTCGGCAATCCGCTTGATCCGCACCGGCGCGATCTTCTCGCCCAGGCGAACAACCACGCGGGACCGAAACGCCTCTGCCACTTCTTCCAGGCCGTACTTCATCAGCACGGCGATGATGTGACGATATCGCCGCAGGCGATGCAAACGGCTCTTGAACCCCCAACTCGGCAGACTCAAGGGCGGCTACTCCGTGCCGCTCTTCGTCAGCAGCTCGTCGATCTTCCGTTCGAGGCGCTCGATGTCATCCTTGCTCGCCAGGTGCAGGCTGTTGACGGTCTGGCGAACCTGATCGGCGATGAGCTTCTGGAGTTCCGCCCGCGTCCGGTCGGCGCCGTCCATGACGTCCTTGACGAACCCGCTGCGGGTCTCCTTCATGGCCTGCCCCTTGCTCACGTAGTCGTCGAACATCTTCTCGGCGCGTTCCCGGGTCATGGTCAGCGCCCCCAAGCCGGCCAGCATCAGTTTGTCGAACGTCTCGAACATGGCGTCACCTCCATTCAAGTGCCTGTCCCATCGCATCGGATGAAGAGTCCGCACCGGCGAAGGCATCCCCCATCGCCGCCCTGCGGCCTCCCCCACAACCCTCTATCTAAGCCGATTCGAGAGCCTTTGACAAGGAGAAAAAGCCAGGGCAATTGCATGTTGATTGCATGGCCCGAGTGTCTGTGCAGTTGCCTGTCTATTCTCACAGACACTGCCCTGAGCCCCCTGCTGCAAAGCACGCGTCAGAGGGCTGGCAGCTCATCGCACGGACGCCTCCTTTCGCGGCTTGGTTCTTGCATTTCGCGATCCGCCGGCGTATCTTCCGTCGGAGGGTGCGTCACGGTCGGCCCTGGGCCTGTGGCGCACGACCTAAGACAATGATTCCTTGGATGGAGACGATATGAGTTCGCTTCTTATCACAAATTGCAGACTGCCCGATTCTCGCGACGAGGCCCCGTTGCGATCCATCCTGGTCCACAACGGCTCCATCGAGCGGATCGCGGACGCGGGCTGGCGGGCTAACGCCGACCAGGAGATCAACGCCCAGGGGCAACTTGTCGCTCCAGGGTTCATCGATGTCCATATCCAGGGGGCCGGCGGAGCGGATGTCCTGGACGCAACACCCGAGGCTCTCCGGACCATTTCGCAGACCTGCGCCCGGTTCGGCGTGACGGGCTTCCTGGCGACCACCGTCTACAAGCCGGGGCAGAGAAACGACCATCTCCGGATCGCCGCCGAGCATACGGGACAGGACCTTGGCGGCGCCCGGTTGCTCGGCGCCCATCTCGAAGGTCCCTTTATTTCGCCGCACAAACGCGGCATGATCCAGCCGGACTGCCTGGGAGAGGCGTCGCCCGCCATCCTGGCCGATATCTACACCCTGCTCGGCGACACGCTCAGGATGATGACCGTCGCGCCGGAATTGCCCGGCAGCGACGAGATCATCCACACGCTGGTCCGCAACGGGGCGGTCGCTTCGTTCGGGCACTCCAAGGCCACCTATGACGAGACTCTCCGCGGCTTCGACATGGGGATCACGCACGCGACCCACACGTTCAACGCGATGCCTTCCCTGCATCACCGCGACCCCGGCCCGCTGGCGGCGCTCTTCGAGCATCCCGGCATCACCTGCCAGGTCATCACGGACGGCGTCCATATCCATCCATCCGTGGTGCGGCTCGCCTACCAGTCGATCGGCCCCGAGCGGTTTGTCACCATCACCGACGGCATCCAGGCCCTGGGCCTGCCCGACGGCCGATACGTCTACAACGGCTTGGAGTACGAGTGCAGGAACGGCACGCCGCGATACTTCGATGGGACGCTGATCGGGACCGCCGTCACATTGAACGAGCTGGCAGCCCGCCTGATCCGCTTCACGCAGTGCCCGCTGTCTGTGGCGATCCGGACAATCACGGAGAACCCCGCTCGCGTCCTGGGTCTTGCACAGAAGAAGGGCCGCATCGCTCCAGGCTACGACGCCGATCTGGCCATCTTGGAGAAGGACCTCTCGGTACAGACGACCATCGTGGCGGGAAAGATCGTGTATCGGCAACGTTCGCAGGCGTAACCGCAGGATTACTGCATCGCCTCCGCCAACACGCGCAGTGCAGAATCGACATCTTCGGCCGTGACGCCGTAGTGTGTGACCGCCCGGATGCGTCTCGGGCCGACACTGAGCACGCGGACCCCGCGACTGTTGAGCCTTTTCGCCAGTTCCTCGGTGGTTAGCCCATCGCGAGTCACGTCGAAATAGACAATGTCGGTGTGCACATGCGTCAGATCGACCGACAACCCGTCGATCCGCTCAATCCCACGAGCCAGTCGCATGGCGTTGTCGTGGTCCTCACGGAGCCTGTCCGTCATCCTCTCCAAGGCCACGATGCCGGCGGCCGCCAAGACGCCCGCCTGGCGCATGCCGCCGCCCAGGACCTTGCGGGTGCGACGTGCCTCGGCGATGAACGCCTTCGACCCACAGATCACCGAGCCGACCGGCGCCGCCAGACCCTTCGAGAGGCAAAAAGTGAGCGAATCCGCATGTCGGGTCAACTCCCTCACATCCACACTCAACGCAGTCGCGGCGTTGAAGACCCTCGCGCCGTCGAGATGGATCGCCAGGCGGTTCCGGCGGGCCAGTTGCCCGACTGCCTCCATGTACTCTGGGCCCAGCGGCGCCCCGTAGCATCGATTGTGCGTATTCTCCAGGCAGATCAGCCGGGTGCGAGGGAAATGGACGTTGTCCGGACGAATCGCGGCCTCGATGTCCTCCAGGCGAAGGGTGCCGTCCGGCTGGTTGGGCACCGTGTGCGGATGGATGCCCCCAAGGGCCGAGATCCCACCCGCCTCGTAGATAAAGGTGTGCGATTGGTCGCCCAGGATGACCTCCTCGCCCCGCCGGCAATGGGTCAGGATGGACGCCAAGTTGCCCATGGTCCCGCTGACGACCAGCAGGCCGGCCTCCTTGCCCATCCGCTCGGCGGCCATCTGCTCGAGCCGATTGACGGTGGGATCTTCCCCGAACACGTCGTCGCCCAACTCCGCGCGAGCCATCGCCTCCCGCATCTCGTCGGAGGGCAACGTCACCGTGTCGCTGCGCAAATCCACTATTGGCATGGTAGAACACTTTCGATCAAAAGACTCGAACCGCCGGCACACCCATCGATCGCCCAGAATAGTCCAATGTCGCCCCGTCGTCAACGAGTGGATTCACAGACCGCCTGTGGCGGTTTTTTTTCCCGTTGGCTCCGGGACCCGGATTGCGTATCATGGGTCGCATGTCTGCCCTGCTCTATCTTGTCGGCGGCCTCCTGTTCCTTGCGGCGGTGGGCGCGCACCTGTACGTGAGGTTTCGCCTCCGCCCCCGCGAGGACTCCGATCTCGACGACTACTACCATGAGTTCGAGGACCAGCATCCCGAATACGCACGGTATACGAAATGGCTGCAAATCACCCTGGGCTCAGCAGCAGTCGGCATTCTCCTGCTGTTCCTGGGAGCGGTGTTCTGAGATATTCAGGCAGCCCCATGGTCGAGACAGTCACAGGAGACACATGTATATGAGCATCTCTCGTCGAACGTTCCTGAAGGGCTCGGCTGCGGCGGCGGTGGCCATGGGGACCATGCCGACGCCAGGCGCACGGGTCGCGGCCGGAACATCGAACGCCCCGTTGCCCCAGGGCAAGGTCATCGACTGCCACGCGCACCTGACCCATCACAGCCGTTCCGCCTGGGAGACGGACGACCGCCAGCTCATCGAGGCGGCCGACAAGCTGGGGATCGACCTGTTGTGCTGCTCGACCCTCACGCCCCGTCGGCCGGCGACGCCCGACGCCTCTCGCGAGTGCAACGATTGGACGGCCGATGCGATGAAACGGTTTCCCGGCCGGGTGCTCGGTTACTGCTATGTCAATCCAGGTTATGGCCGCGAATCGCTGGACGAGATCCGTCGCTGCGTCCAGGAGCGAGGCTTCATCGGCATCAAGCTCTACAACGAGTACACCTGCACCGAGCCGGTCGTCTTTCCCATCGTGGAACTCGCGATCGAGTTGCGTGTGCCGATCCTCCACCACGCGTCCCACTCGCACTACTTCGTGGAGGACCAGCCGCGGATGAGCGACGGCGGTCACCTCGCCGAGCTGGCTCGCCGCTATCCCGAGGCCATGCTCATCTGCGGCCACATCTGCGGCGGCGGCGACTGGGAGTGGACAATCAAAGCGCTGCGAAATGCGCCGAGCGTCCTGCTCGACACCAGCGGCAGCGTGACGGACGACGGCACGATGGAGATGGCCGCGACGGCGCTGGGCGTGGATCGGCTCGTCTTCGGCTGCGACATGTCCATGACCGCGGGCGTGGGCAGGATTCGTGGGGCGGACTTGAGCGCGCAGGACAAGGACAAGATCCTGGGCCAGAACATGATGAGACTTCTGCGGAGGCGAAACGCATGATCGTCGATGTAAACGCCTATTTGGGCCATTTTGCATTCCGCCGGCTGCGGCACAACACAGCGTCGTCTCTGCTGGCTTTGATGGACTCCAAGGGAATCGACAAGGCGGTCGTCTCCAGCGCCGCCGCGATCACGTATCGCAGCACCCAGGCCGGCAACGAGGAACTGGCGGCTGAAATCCGCGCCCATCGCGACCGGCTGATACCGTTCGCTGTCATCAACCCCTTCTATGCCGGCTGGCAGGACGATCTGAAGGTCTGCCATGAGGAGTTCGGCGCAGCGGGTCTGCGTCTCTATCCCAAGTGGCACAACTACGAGTTGTCCAGTCGATGCTGCCGGGAACTGGTGGACGCCGCGGCCGAACGAGGTCTGGTCATCTCCATCCCCATCCGAGCGGAGGACAGCCGCGAGCGAAGCTGGTTGCTGAATGTCCCCGACGTACCTCTGGACGAGATCGTCCGACTGGTGCAATCCTGCCCGAGGGCGCGTTTCATTCTGCTCAACGGCGTCGGCTTCACCGGGTCCCCGCTGGGGCAGAAGAACAACAGCCTGCCGGCCAACTACGCCATCGAGCTATCCCGGCTCAGTGCCGTGCTGGGCAACGAGATCGGGCAACTCATCGCCAACCTGGACGCGGAGCGGTTGCTGTTCGGGACCGGCATGCCCTTCAACTATCCCGACCCTGCCTTGCTGAAACTTGAGGTCCTGGACGCGAGCGAGTCCGACAAGGAGAAGATCCGCTCGCAGAACGCAGCGGCATGGATCCGGTTATGAGGTCAGAACAAGACGGTACGTGGTATGCCCCAGGGCAATCGCATGAACAGGAAGGAAAAAGGCCGGTCACTCCGGCTGGAAGAAGGCGAACGAGGATTTCACGAGGTCCTTCTGTGGAGGCCGCGTCAGATGCGGTCACTGATGGACGCGAGGGCAGCCGCAGGCGCAGCATTTCTCCCGGAAGCAGCCGCAGACGTACACGATCAACTTCCTTAGGTCGTAGGAGCGACGATTCATCAGTGGTATCCGAAAGCTTCTCTCCTGTGCCTTGTGACTCGTTAGTCGGTTCAGTCATTATTCTATCCCGCTCCTTGTCTTGTCACAGAATCCTTCGCCAACATAGATCTCCCGTATTCGGACAGTGAGCGCCTCTATATGGCCGGCTGGCCCTGCTGCAAGCGCATCTACTCCAGTTGCGATCCCGAGATGCCCCGACAAATAGCCGTCCGGGAGGAGGGAAGACGTATACGCGCAACGGCGGAATGGGATTATAATGGGGGATGCTGTGAGACGAGAACGGGAATTGAAACGCCCCGCGGGGGCACAGGAGCCGAGCCCATGAGAGAGCACAGTCAAGCGAAATGCGACGGTTGTTGCAGAGCAGATAGGATTGCGATTTCCCGGCGTGTTGTGGTGGGTTCATCCGGATTGGCGATTCTGGGCGTGCTATCGGGTGCGGCGTCTGCCCGCGAAGCGAGCGAAGGCGAACGTCGAGGGATGCCCCGGGATGTGCAGGATCGGATGGAGGAGTCGCGGGCCTTCGCCGAGCGGATGAAGAACGCCACCAGCATGGAGGAACGAATGAAGATCATGGCCGAGCACAGCGTCCGGGAACGTGCAAGGGCCATAGAAGAGTTCAAGGGGCAACTGGGCGCATCCGATGAGGAGTGGACGGTTATCAAGCCGCGAATCGAAACCGTCTATGGCATGGTGCACTCTGTGCCGCAGTTCGGACCGGGCAGCACGCAGTCGACGACCCCGGTGGACCAGAAGAAGCGTGAACTCCGCGCGCTGCTGGACAACAAGGACACTACGCGGGACCAGATCAAAGCGGCCCTGACCGCCCTGCGGGCCGCCAATGAGAAGGTTCGTCAGGACCTTGCCAAGGCCCGGGAGAACCTCCGACAAATCGTCACCCTCCGGCAGGAGGCAACACTCGTTCTGAATGGCTTGCTCGACTGAGCAGGACAGGTGCGTGGTACGCGCCCTACTACGCCGTCCATCTAAAAATGGTGGGCAAACGTCGCGGACGCCGTTTGGAGTTCCGCCTTCACGCGGCTCAGGACCGCGCAAACGCGGAACTCCAAACGGGCTATGCGCGGGCACGCCACCCACCAAGTCAACGCGGACAGCGTACTACAGCGTCCATTCTCCCGGTCTATTTGACCTTCTTGTATTCGAGCAGGTCCACGTAGGAGCGGAGCTGGCCGGCCATATCCCGGTTGCCCTGCTCCTGCATAAGCTGGATGTGCTTTCGCACGACGGAGATCGCCTCGTCGTAGCGATGCTGAAGTTCGAGCGATCGAGCGAGCTTGCGGTAGTGATCGGGGTTTGCCGGCTCCAGGGCGAGCGCCTTGGCGAACGCATCGGACGCCCCTTTGAAATCGCCTGCCATCGCCAGCACCTCGCCAAGCCAGTCCCAGACCACGATGAAACCGGGATTCTCCTGGAGCTCGATCCGGAACGATTCCGCCGCCTTGGCGAGATGCTCGTTGGACTCCCCGCGTCTGTTCATCCGGTCCAGGAGGATGCCCAGCCGCATGTGGACCTCGCCGACAGTCGCCTGCTTGTCTCGGGCTCCGACGCGGGCCTTGAGGGCCTGCTGGAATGCCGCGACAGCCTGCTCCGACTGGTCCCGGGCCGTGTGCATCAGGCCCATCTCCTTGAAGGCAGCGAGGGCCAGCGACGGATTCAGATCCACGGCTTCCTTGTACTTCGCAATGCTCTGCTCGTATTCATGGACGGCTTGAAGCTCGACCGCCTCACGAATCCGCATGCTGGCGAGGATCTCGGTAGCTCCCTGCCGCACCACGGGCGTCAGCAGGTGCTCGACCGGCGAGAAATCATCCGTGAGGATGGCGTGGCCGGCCTGCTCCAGAAGATAGTCCATGTCCGAATCGTCCAGGAGCCGGAACTTCAAGTGCTTGTTGTGCTCGGCGAGGATCTCGGCCGGATCGATCTGCCGCTTGCTTGCGACGACCACGAATGTATCCTGCAACGAGGGCAGGCTGATCTCGCTGGTGATGACATAGACGCGTGGGAACGTCTGCCTCAGGGTATTCGCGACCGCCCCGACGAGGCGGCCGTTGTCGTACGTGTCGATCACATTGACCATGTACGCGCCGTCGTCGGCCAACAGGCGGGCGATCTTGTCGTTGAACTCCTGCGTCACGAGGTAAAACGGCACGGCGTAGTCGTTGAGAGCGTCTGTGTAGATGAAATCGTACCGCCGGGCCTGGTCCTTGCCCCGCCCTTGCAGAAGCCGGTCCACATAGCACCTGGCGTCCAAGTTGACCGTCCGGATGGGGGTATCCTTGTCAAGCCCGAACGCTGCCATGGCCGCCTCGGTCACGCCGGGATCAACCTCCACCACTTCCACGCGGCTGCCTGGCCGGACGGCCTGGAGATACTGCGGAAACGCGTACCCCCCGCTCCCGAGGACCATCATGGACAGGTCCGTCTTGTTCTCAGCCAGGCCGTGCGTCAGAGCGGCCCAGATCCTCGCATAGAAGTACTGCAGGTTCGTCGCATCGCCCAGGATCGCTTCGCCTCGCGTGAGCTTGTCCTGTACGAAGGTCCGCCTGTCGGGACGTTGGGAGATTTGTCGCACGGCAATTCGGGAGTACGGTGTCTCGTCTTCGTAGACGGCGTTGGGGTCCGCCGGCCTTCGGAGCATCGCGGCGGTCCCGGCGTCCTGGGCCCAGTCGGCCGGCGCCATCCCCATGGTAATCAGCGCGCCAAAGACCATCGCCCACAGGTACATGACCCAACAACTGGTCCAGTACAGGATCGCCATGGCCAGCAGGGCCGCCGCGAGGCCCCAGATGATCATCACCGTGCCGAACGTGGAGATCAGGTAGAAGCCGGCCAGGAAGGTCCCTGCGATGGCCCCGGCGGCTCCGCAGGCGTAGATGTCGCCGAGGGTGCGGCCGGGCGCAAGGCCCCGATCCAGAGCCGTCTTGACGACCACGGGAGCGATGCTTCCCAGGAACAAGGATGGCACGAGGAGAACCAGGAGCACGTGGAGGAATACGTGGGCGGGCCAGTTCAGGAGCCACAGCCACATCCAGGCGCCGACGGTGTTGTTCACAACGATGATGCCGACGCATGCCGCGGAGGCGAGCCCAAACAGCACGGCCAGGGCCCGCCGGGGGTGATGGCGATCCGCGATCCGCCCGCCGAAATAGCTGCCTGCAGAGATGCCCGCCAGCACGATGCCGAGGATGGAGGTCCAGGTGTACAGCGACGATCCCAGGTCGCAGGCGATCAGTCGGGACGCGACCAGCTCCAGGATCATGATGCAGCCACACGAGAAGAATACGGTCACGCTCGGGACGAGAATCCGTATGAATTCCTTGGATTTAGTCATGGGCACAGCGTTCCTAACAATTCAGGCAAAGCAGGAGTATAGCCGGGATGCAGGATGTGGACAAGCAGATGGGAGGCCCAACGGGCAATATCGCACCCGCGGCGGGGCGATTAGTAATCCAGGTAGCGGATACCGTCCGCGTCGGCGTCGGGCCAATCCAGGCGCATGGTTCTCGTACCCGGCTGGTAGATCCAACCGTACGTGCCCGTGCAGTCGGTGGGGAAGGATTCGCCGTCGTCGATCATCAGAATCGTGTCCAGGTTGTTGAACGGATTCTCGGGCATTCTCCGCAAGCACTCGCCTTCGGCGACTATCTGGTCGACAAGACAGGTCGCATCCGGCGTGCCGCTCGGAATACCGCCCGTGTAGCCCGGTGCAATCCCGCTGTGCTTGGTGGTGTAGAGTTCAATCGCCCCCCGGAGGGCGCGCAAGTGATCCTTGGCGGCTGCTCCCTTCGCCTGTGTCACTTCACCGCGGAAATAGGGCACCACGATGGCCCCCATGATCCCAAGGATGGCGACCACGATGATCAACTCGGTGAGCGAAAAAGCCCTTCCCATCCTCTTCGTTCCGAACAACCTCACAACCCGAATCGTTCCGTACACTCAGGACATATCCCTCTATCGACCAGGGATTGCACCGACTTGATCCGCAAGGAGAGATTATAAGACCATCTCGCGATAGTCTCCGCCACTGGGCACCCGAGGACTACAGGATCTCCCCCGGCGCTTCTCCTGTGGCTGGACGTCCAGAATCACACGCCGGCAGGCAAAGAGAGGCGGCGTGCCATTGTCTTCGACGTCAATTTGCCAAAACCTTTGCAGGCGGCGGTTCCATCCGGTATGGTAAGAGGAAGAACTCGCTGCCACGTGCCCCTGGGGTGCGATAACCTGAACTCCTGTGAATTGGGGAGGTTACGACAATTGGCCGACCGGCAAAGACAGAGCGATGAGCCCCTCTGGTACAAGGACGCCATCATCTACGAGTTGCACATCAAGTCCTTCTTCGACAGCGGTGGCGACGGGATCGGCGATCTCGAAGGGGCCATCCACAAGATGGACTACCTCCAGGAGTTGGGCGTGACAGCCTTGTGGCTGCTTCCCTTCTATCCTTCGCCCCTGCTCGACGACGGGTACGACATCGCCGACTACCTTCGCGTCCATCCGGATTACGGCACCCTGGCCGACTTCAAGAGACTCCTCCGCGAGGCCCACAAACGAGGCATCCGCGTCATCACCGAACTCGTCATCAACCACACGTCGAATCAACATGCATGGTTCCAGCGGTCCAGACGCTCCGAGCCGGGATCGACCGCAAGGGACTTCTACGTCTGGAATGACACGACGGACAAATACCGCGATGCGAGGATCATCTTCACGGACTCCGAGACCTCGAACTGGGCCTGGGACCCCGTGGCGCACGCCTATTACTGGCATCGGTTCTATGGCCACCAGCCCGACTTGAACTACGACACGCCGCAGGTCCGCCGGGAGATCTTCCGCGCGCTGGACTACTGGTTCAACCTCGGCGTGGACGGGATGCGCCTGGACGCGGTGCCCTACCTGTTCGAGCGGGAAGGCACCAACTGTGAGAACCTGCCCGAGACGCATGCCTTCCTCAAGGAGCTGCGGGCCCACGTGGACAGCAAGTTCAAGGATCGGATGCTCCTGGCCGAGGCGAACCAATGGCCGGAAGACGCGGCCGCCTACTTCGGCCAAGGCGACGAGTGCCACATGGCGTTTCACTTTCCGATCATGCCGCGTCTGTTCATGGCCATGCGAATGGAGGACCGCTTCCCGATCATCGACATCCTCGACCAGAGCCTGAACATCCCGGCCAGTTGCCAATGGGGCATGTTCCTGCGCAATCACGACGAGCTGACGCTCGAGATGGTCACGGACGAGGAGCGGGACTACATGTACAAGTCCTACGCCCAGGACCCGCGGGCCCGCATCAACGTCGGGATTCGCCGGCGCCTGGCCCCCCTGCTGGACAACAGCCGAAGGCGAATCGAGCTGATGAACAGCCTGTTGTTGTCGTTGCCCGGGACGCCGATTCTCTACTACGGCGACGAGATCGGCATGGGTGACAACTACCACCTCGGCGACCGCGACGGCGTTCGCACCCCCATGCAATGGTCCGCCGACCTGAACGCCGGATTCTCCAGGGCAAACCCGCAGCAGCTCTATCTGCCCGTGATCATCGATCCGGAATACCATTTCACGACGATCAACGTGGAGAATCAAACCCGCAACCTGTCCTCGCTCCTGTGGTTCATGCGCCGGATCATCTCCATGCGAAAACGATTCAAGGCGTTCGGACGCGGCAGCATGCAGTTCCTGCAATCCGACAACGGCAAGGTGCTCACGTTCCTTCGAACACACGGCGACGAACACATCCTGGTCGTCGCCAACCTGTCGCGGTACTGCCAGGCGGTGAACATCGAGATGCCCGCGCACAAGGGTTTTTGGGTGAAGGAGATCTTCAGCGACAACGAGTTTCCTCGCATCACCGAGGCGCCGTACCCGGTGACCCTGACGCCGCACGCTTTTTACTGGTTCACGCTGCAACAACCCGTCGCGCCCATCCCTATCGAGACGGAGCACGGACCGGACGTCCAGGCCGATGCGACGTGGGACGAGATTCTGGAGAGCGACGCCATGCCGCAGATTTGCGCCGCGCTGCAGGAATACGTCCGGCGCGCGCGGTGGTTCGGCGGGAAGGCCCTTCGCACCCTGAGCGTCGCCGACTCCCTGATTCTGCCAACCCAGGGCGAGACCATCTACATCCTCCTGCTGGAGATCGCTCACAGCAACACCGACAGGCGCAGTTACATCGTGCCCGTCGGCTTCGCCACCGGGGATGCCCAGGCCAAGATCCGGCAAGACTCGCCGGACACCCTCATCGCACAACTGCGTCTGCGAGACCGGGAGGGAGTCCTCTACGATGCCGCGGCCAGCGAGGATCTCCAGCATGCCCTCCTGGAGATGATCTCGCGAGGCCGGAGCCGAAAAATGGACGGGGGCCACCTCGCCGTTCGGCGCAGCGACCGTTTTGCCACGATCCTCGCGGGCCGCTCGCTGCCCCTTGCCTCCCATGTCTTGAAGGCCCAGCGGTCCAATACCCCCTTGAACTGTCAGGACACCTTCTTCCTGAAGCTGTATCGCCACGTCGAGGAAGGGACGAATCCGGACCCCGAACTGCTGCGTCATCTGACCCTGGAAACGGGCTTTGCGAACAGCCCTGCGTACGCCGGCTCGATCGATTGGCAACGAAGGCATCGCGGCGCCGTGAGTCTGGCCCTGCTGTCGCAGTTTGTCCCGAACCAGGGGGATGCGTGGTCGTTCACGCTGGACAACCTCGATCGTTCGTATGGCCATGCCCTGGCCCTCCGAAGCAAGCTGGATGCGTTGGAGCCGATGCCGAACGTCATCGCTCCGGTCGGGCCCGAGGCAGTCCCCCTCGCGATACGAGATTTTATCGGGCCTGTTTATGCCGAAATGGTCGGCCTGCTGGGCCGACGGACCGGGGAACTGCATCTGGCATTGGCTTCCCTTTCCCAGAATCCCGATGTCACGCCGGAACCCTTTTCCTTGCTCTACCAGAAATCCCTGTATCAGTCGATTCGAGGACTCGTGTTGAAGGTATTCGGCGAGCTGGAAGGGAGCCTTAGGACCCTCGATCCGGCAACCGCCGAGTGCCTTGGCGGAGTCCTCGCGGCCAGGAAGACGATCCTGGGCCGGCTGGCCCCGATCCTCGGGAAGAAGATCACGACCCTGAAAATCCGCACGCACGGCGACTATCATCTGGGCCGGGTCCTTTACACCGGGAAAGATTTTGTTATTATTGACTTTGAAGGTGAGCCGGCGCGCTCCATGACGGAGCGACGGCTCAAGCAGCCGGCACTGCGTGACGTCGCCGGGATGATTCGCTCGTTTCACTACGCGGCCTGTGGCAACCTCATTCTGCGGGCGGCCAAGTTGGGAGCGGATGTCGAGTATCTGAGGCACTGGGCGGATCTGTGGTATAGCTACGTCAGCGGGATGTTCCTGCACGCATACCTCCAGACCGTGGCCGGCAGTCCGGTAGTGCCGACGGATGCCGGGGAACGCCAGACGATGCTTCAGGTGTTCCTGATCGAGAAAGCAGTCTATGAGCTGGGCTACGAATTGAACAACCGCCCGGACTGGTTGATGATACCCATCCGAGGCATCGAGCAGATCATCCGGTGATCTGCTGTTTGCGGTTTATCACTCTGGCGTCGGCGCAGCGCGAGCCGGAGGGCAAATGATTTCTGAGGGATCGTTTCATGAAGGATCAGAGCCAGGTGCTGACGGAGTTCAGCCTGTTGACGGATCACGACATCTACCTGTACAAGGAAGGCAATCACTTCCGCCTGTACGACAAGCTCGGCGCCCACCTCGTCGAGAAGGACAACGTGCGGGGAACGCAGTTTGCCGTCTGGGCGCCGAACGCCGCGAGGGTGTCCGTCGTCGGCGACTTCAACCAGTGGAATCCCCAGTCCCACCCGCTTGCCGCAAGATGGGATAACTCGGGAATCTGGGAAGGGTTCATCCCCAAGCTCGGCAAAGGTTCTCTGTACAAGTATCACATCGAGTCGAACCACAATCATTACACCGTCAACAAGGGCGACCCGTTTGCCTTCTTCTGGGAGAGGCCGCCCCGGACGGCGTCGATGGTCTGGGACCTGGAGTACCACTGGAGCGATGACGCCTGGCGTCAGAAACAGGCCGAGCACAATTCCCACAATGCGCCGATGAGCATTTACGAGGTCCACCTCGGCTCCTGGCGACGGGACCCAAGCAACCCCGGCCGGCTGCTCAGCTACAACGAGATCGCCAAACCGCTGGCCGAATACGTGAAGGACCTCGGGTTCACACACGTCGAGTTCCTGCCCGTCATGGAGCATCCCTTCTATGCATCCTGGGGCTATCAGACGTTGGGCTACTTCGCGCCATCCAGCCGCTATGGGTCTCCCCAGGACCTGATGTACCTCATCGACTACCTGCACCGCAACGAAATCGGCGTGATCCTCGACTGGGTCCCCTCCCATTTCCCGACGGACGAGTACGGCCTGGGCTACTTCGACGGCACGCACCTCTACGAGCACGACGACCCCCGTCTCGGCTTCCACCCTGATTGGAAGAGCGCCGTGTTCAACTACGGCCGGCATGAAGTCCGGTCCTATCTCATCAGCAGCGCCATGTTCTGGCTCGACAAGTACCACGCGGACGCCCTGCGGGTCGACGCCGTCGCGTCCATGCTGTATCTGGACTACTCCCGCAAGGAAGGCGAGTGGATTCCCAACCAGTACGGCGGCCGCGAGAACATCGAGGCCATCAACTTCCTTCGCCGCTTCAATGAGATGGTCTATCGGGACTTCCCCCACATGCAGTCGATCGCGGAGGAATCGACCGCCTGGCCCATGGTGACCAAGCCCGTCGAGACCGGCGGCCTGGGTTTCGGGATGAAGTGGAACATGGGCTGGATGCACGACACGCTCGAGTACATCACGAAGGAGTGCATCTTCCGCAAGTACCATCAGGGCAGCCTGACCTTTTCCAGCGTATATGCGTTCTCCGAGAATTTCATTCTGCCGCTGTCGCACGATGAGGTCGTACACGGCAAGGGCTCGCTCTATAACAAGATGCCGGGCGACCACTGGCAGAAGCTGGCGAATCTCCGCCTGCTGCTCGGCTACATGTACACCCATCCGGGCAAGAAGCTCCTGTTCATGGGCGGCGAGTTCGCCCAGTACGCGGAATGGACGCACGACCACAGCCTCGACTGGCACCTGCTCGACGACCCCAGGCACGCGAGCATTCAGCGATGGGTCCGCGATCTCAATCATCTGTACCGCAACGAGCCGGCGCTCTACGAGACGGATTTCCACGGCCAAGGCTTCGAGTGGATCGACTACTGCGACGCGGACGACAGCGTGATTACTTATCTTCGCAAGAACCGGGCCGGCGACACCTTCCTTGCGGTCGCCTGCAACTTCACGCCGGTCCCTCGCGGCAACTACCGGGTCGGGGTCCCCCGCGGCGGGTTCTGGACGGAGGTCCTCAACAGCGACGCCCAGGAATACGGCGGCAGCGGCAAGGGAAACCTGGGCGGCGTCGAGGCCATGCAGGTCTCCTTCTACGGGAAGTTCGACTACACCCTCTCGGTAACGCTTCCACCGCTGGGAGTCGTCGTGCTCCGAAGACAACTGCCGCCCGCACAGACCTCCGTGCCGATCCAGATCGAGTGAGCCCGAAAATCGGGCGTCTTACGCTCGCCCGTAGGCGACGGTGAGTTTCCTGAGCCTCTCGGCCACCCGTGGAGTGGTCTGCCCCGGACGCATCCGCCAGAGCCAGTTGCCCTTCGGCTGGGCCGGGTGATTCATCCGGGACCGCGACGCAAGGCCGAGCACATCCTGCATCGGCACGATGGCGATTCCGGCCACCGAAGCCATGGCGACACGGATCAGCTCCCACGAGATCTCGGAAGCCGAGGCCCGCCGGCCGATGTAGTCGAACAGCTTCTGGCGGGTCTGTTTCGTGATGTCCTTCTCGAACCACCCTCGCGTCGTGTTGTTGTCGTGCGTGCCCGTGTAGACGATCAGGTTCTCGCTGTAATTGTGCGGCATGTGCACGTTGCGGGTCGGGTCTCCGTCGAAGGCGAACTGCAGCACCGCCATCCGCGGAAAACCATACGTCGAGACGACCTCTCTCACGTCGGCGGTGATGAAGCCCAGGTCCTCGGCGAAAATGGCGGCGAACGGGATCTGGCGGAACAGCTCCCGGAAGAAACTCGCGTGCGGCGCCTGCGCCCACCGGCCGCGGATCGCTGTCTTGTGGCTCGCAGGCACCTCCCAGAAATCCACGAAACCGCGGAAGTGATCGACGCGAACGAAGTCAAACAGCAGCAGATTGTGCTTCATCCGGCGGATCCACCAGTCGAAGCGAGTCTCTTCCAGTTGCTTCCAGTCGTAAACCGGATTGCCCCAGAGCTGCCCCGTCCTGCTGAAGTAGTCCGGCGGCACCCCGGCGACCAGACGCGGCCTCTTGTCCCGCGTCAACTTGAACAGGTTCGGGTGCGACCAGACGTCGGCGCTGTCGTGGGCAACGTAGATGGGAATGTCGCCGGCCACCTGGATGCCCCGATCATTACAGTACCGCTTCAGCCGAAGATACTGCCGGTAGAAGACATACTGGAGGAATCGCTCTCGCTCGATCTGTTCGCACAACTCCTCTTTGGCAGTTTCCAGGGCGCCCGTCTTGCGGTCCCGCAGGGCGGCCGGCCAGTCGGACCAGGATCGGCCCCGGAAACGCCGCCGCAGAGCCACGAACAACGAGAAAGCCTCCAGCCACGCCTGGTGCTCATCGACGAAACCCTCGTAATCAACCGGTGTGGGCCGGCTCTTGAACCTCGCAAATGCGGCGTCGAACAGCTCGGTCTTGCAGGCGACGGCCTTGTCGAAATCCGCCCTCTCGGGGGGGAATGCAGGGACAGCCGATGTCTCCGCCTTTCTCAGCAGGCCTTCTTCGTACAACAGGTCAGGACTGATCAGCAGCGGATTGCCTGCAAACGCGGAAAAGCAGTTGTACGGCGAGTATCCCGTCTTGGCCGTCGTGTGGTTCAACGGCAGCATCTGCCAGTAGTTCTGCCCCGCCGCCTTCAGGAAATCGGCGAACTTGTAGGCCTCGGGACCAAAATCACCCACCCCATACTTGGCGGGCAGAGAGGTGACATGCATCAAAACACCGCTGGATCGTCGTCTGAGCACAGGCAAGTTCCCTATCTACAGTTTACCATTTACGATTCTTGACCTCACCGGAGCGAATACGCGCCCCGGAGTCGTGACCAATCGTAAATCATAAATCGCAAATAGTAAATGCCCTACGGTATCGCCAGGCCCAATCGCTGGGCCAGGTGCCCGAAATGCTCGACCCAGCCGGCCGCTTTCTCGTCGCCTGCGGCCGCTTTTCGCTTCATCTCGGGGTACTTGCTCTTGGCAACCGTGAAGAATACGTTCTGCGCGTGCTGCAAGTCCATGTCCGGCGTGAGCACGCGAAGGATCTCCAGGCCTTTCTCGATGGACCACAGCAGGTCGAGGTCCTCGGCGGAACCCTCCCAGATGCTCGCCATGTTGTTGATCTTGTGGCTGCCCTCGAAGCTCAGCCGCTCCCGGTCCAGAGCCAACGACAGCCGCTCGGCCTCCTCTGCGAGGTCTCGGAGCCGATTCAGATCGATGCGGTCCGCCTGGATCGCCGCACAGATATCCTCGTTCAAGATGAACTCCGCCGGCGCCGACAGGGCCTTCGGCAACGGCATGTTCATATTCCGGATCATCGCCATGATGGCGTAGTTGTGTTCGTAGATGTGGCGGAACGAGCTCTCGATCTCCTCCCACGTACTCTCGAGCAGGCCGTTGAGGATCTGCCGCTGCTGGTCCTTGAACAGGTGAGTCAACGAGTAGTTCTTGCTGTCGAAGGCGACGTTCATCAGTCGCATAACCTCGTTCGTGTCGCCCTTGCGGAAGGCTTTGACCAGCTCCTGCCGGATCCGGTTGAACTGATCGCCCGGCATGCGGCCCTGCACCGAGGCGAACAGGTGGTGATCGCCCAGATAGAGCACCGCCGAATCGACCGCGTACTCCTCCTGCGTGATGTTCGAGTGAATGGTCGCCCGGTTCGTTGTGAGGACCTGGACGCCTGCCTCGACGTGCTCGAAGTCCTCGATTTTCGCGGTGTAGCAGTAGATGACGCGTTTTTCCTCCGATGATTCCTCGAAGACCGAGCTGAGCGCGAAGTGCGCCCCGACGCGGTGCAGGTCCACCCGGGCCGGCTCGACATAGGCCTCGTAGACCTCTTTGCCGTTGGCATAGGGTCTCCGACTCGTCGGCGCGCTTTCGAGCATGTTCTTGAAGTCCGGCTCGAGGTTCCAGTTCTGCACCTCGTGGCACAACTGCATGGCCCGAGAGGCGTACATCATCACCTGGACGGTTTCGATGCCCGAGATGTTATCGAAGAACCAGCCGCAGCTTGTGTACATGAGCATGGCGTTGCGCTGCATTTCGAGCAGCTTCAGGAAAGTCACCCGGTCGTGATGCTCCAGTTCCTTGCCCGCGGCCTGGGTGATGAAGTCGTTCACGTTCTTCGCGGATCGGTCATTGACGACGCGGATGTACTCGTTCCGCACCTGCCAAGGGTCCGCGTTGTAGGCGGCCATGCGGTCCTGATACACGGACGCCATCCGGTCTCGCAGCCAGTCCATCGCCTCGCGGAGCGGGGCCCTCCACTGCTGCTGTCCCGAGCGGGACTGGTCGGCTGCACAGCCGCAGTTGCTGCGCCATCGCTCGACGCCGTGCGCACAGCTCCACGAGCTGTTCTCCCAGATCTCCACCTCATGATCCGGCGGGAACTTCTCCAGGTACTCGCCGTAGACCGTGATCCTCGCGAGGTGGTTGGCCTCGATGTGGTGCAGGCAGTAGGCGAGCGCCATGTCGCCGTGGTGGTGGTGGTGGCCGAAGGATTCGCCGTCGGTGGCCACGTGGACCAGCCGGGCCGGCGCGTCCTCGCCAGGAAAGGAGTTCACCATCCGCATGGCGAAGTTCTCGCCGCTGTGAAGCAGTCCGCCGTAGGCGATCCCGTGGGAAACCGGTCCATTGTAGAAGAACAGCGCGATCTGGCGGCCGGAAGGCAGGTTGCACAGGTACGGCACACTGGTGTCGACGTCGCCCTCGTTCACGTCGCGCCAGCGCCGCGCGCCAGTGAGCCGGCGCGTTCGCTTGGCCTGACGGGGCGCCAGGATCGTGAATTTGATCCCATGATCGACCAGCACTTCGAGCGTCGCCAGATCGACGGCCGTCTCGGGCAGCCACATCCCCTCCGGGTCTCTGCCGAACCGCGTCTTGAAATCTTCGATGCCCCAGACAGTTTGCGTATGCTTGTCGTTCATGTTCGCCAGGGGCATCACCATGTGGTTGTACCCTTGCGCGACCGCGCAACCGTGCCCGGAGAACCGCTCGCGGCTCCGGGCGTCCGCGTCCAGGACCATTTCATAGACGTCCGGGGCGTGCGATTCCAGCCAGTACATGAGCGTCGGGCCGAAATCGAAGCTGATGCTCTCGTAATTGCTGACGATATCGATGATCCGCTTGTCGGGTCCGAGAATCCTCGACGCGGCGTTTTGCCTGTAGCACTCCTCCGTGATCCTCGCGTTCCAATCGTGGTACGGGTAGGCCGAATCCTGCAGCTCGACGTACTCGAGCCACGGGTTCTCCCTCGGCGGTTGATAAAAGTGTCCGTGTATGCAAACGTATTTATCCATCCAGCGACCTTTCAGTCCTGCCTGCGGCACAAGCTGGGCAATTGCCAATATCTGTCGAATTCAATGATTGAATCGGTGATGATATAGCAACTTGGGCCGGTACGCAACCGGGCTTCCTCAATTTCTGCCGGAGCGTGTTCACGAGAGCTTCCCGGTGGTTTGGGGGGGGGCCGCCTCCTGCACGGCAAAGGCATGACCTCTTGTTCTTCTGACAGGCATTTCGGGCAGGATGCACACGTCGCGTCCGAGACACAGGAATCGGGACGGCGGCTCCAATGGATGCCGGGCCCGCCCGAAGCGGTCGTGCGAGGAGAGTTTTTCGCGTTATGGCCTCCGGCGGGAACGCGAGCGAGACGCTCGCTTGCAGGCTCAGCGCAGCACGGAGGGCGTTGCGGTCCCCTTGATCGCTGGTGGCCCCAAAGCGTCAAACTCCCGCCGCCCTCGGTGCGAAGCGCCGCTGCGCGTCGGGGCGGCGGATTCCGGATCGGTCCGTCCGTTCCTCCATCAGACACTTGGATTGCGGCCGAAGGCCGCTCCAAGTTCCGTTCGGTTGTTGATTGCGTAGGCGCGACTGCCACGCTGACCGAGCAGGGTCAGACCCGTCTGGGGATCCCACAGAAAGACCCTCGTGCCACCAGTAGGATCAACAGTGGTTCCTGCAACTTGGTCACAGTTGTTGATCGTGAGAGAACCTCTGCCACCGACAATTCCCAACTCGCGTATGCCCTGCTCGCGGTCCCAGAGGGCAACGCCGTGCCCACCCCCTGTGGTTGCCACGACACCGACGATCTGGCCGTGATCGTTCGTCTTCGCAGCGGGCACAGTCGCCTTCTCCACACGATTATATCAGATTTCCGCGCTGGTGGCGCAATCGCCCGAGCCGCCAGTTGCAGGCCAGACCGGCAAATGATACCATCGGGGCCAAGTCAGATGGCCCTCGCCGGAGGGTCTTTGTCCACAACACCACGCAGGAGCAGGGACCGACATGATACGACGTTCTGTGATGGGGATACCCGCCCGAATCGTGCTTGCGAGCTTCACTCTCTGCGGGATGGCCTGCGTCCAGAGACCTGTCGCTCCTCATGGCCTGATGTGCGAGCTGATGGCTCAGCCGGAGGTGACGCAGATCGGCGATTCGATGCCTGACTTCAGTTGGGTCGTCGGCTCAACTGGAAAGCAAACAGCTTACCAGATCCTTGTGGCCTCGGATCGCAAGGACCTCGACAAGAACCAGGGCGATCTGTGGGATAGTGACAAGGTCGCATCCGCGCAGTCCACCGCCATCGAGTACGCCGGCAAGCCCCTCCCGAACGGTGTGGCCTGTTTTTGGAAGGTACGGACTTGGTCTACCGACAGCGGGCCAAGCCCCTTCTCGCAGGCGCAGGCGTTCCGAACGGGCAGATTGGACGCTTCATACGAGACAACCCGATACCCCCTGGCGACGACGAGAATCCAGCCCATCCGGGTAGTCAAAAAGGCCCAGGGCAGCTACTTCGTCGATTTCGGCAAGGCAGCGTTCGGCACTGTCGAGCTGACTCTGACATGTTCCGACGCGGACCGGAAGGTCGAGGTGCATCTGGGCGAAGTCCCGACTGGTGACAACACTATCGACCGCAACCCGGGCGGCTCCCGACGGTACCGGATGATGACACTGACGCTCGACCAGGGCATGCGAACCTACCGGGTGCCCATCACGCCGGACAAGCGGAACACCGGACCCCAGGCCATCAAGATGCCCCAATCCGTTGGCGAGGTGATGCCGTTTCGGTACTGCGAGATCGTGAACAGCCCATGCGAGATCGACGCATCCTCGATTCGACAGATCGCGGTGCATTACCCATTTGACGACTCGGCGGCGCAGTTCTCCTCCTCCGACCTGGTGCTCAACAACGTGTGGGAACTCTGCAAGTACAGCATTAAGGCGACGAGCTTCTGCGGCGTGTACGTCGATGGCGACCGGGAGCGAATCCCCTACGAGGCCGACGCATATATCAACCAGCTCTGTCACTATTGCGTGGATCGCGAGTACACGATGGCCCGCTACACGCACGAGTACCTCATCACGCACGCGACCTGGCCGACCGAGTGGAGCCTGCACTGCGTCCTCATGGCCTGGGCCGACTATCTCTACACGGGCGACACCAACTCCATCCAGCATTTCTATGACGACCTCAAGGCCAAGACTCTGCTGGCGCTGGCCCGCGAGGACGGCCTGATCAGTACGCAGACCGGCCTGGTCACCAAGGACGTGCTCGCATCGATCCACCTCGATGGCAACCTGCGGGACATCGTCGACTGGCCGCATGGCAACATTCTCGGCCTCCAGGGCGGCTACGGCGAAACGGACGACTTCGAATTCCGGCCCATCAACACGGTCGTGAACGCCTTTTACTACAGGGCCCTGGTCCTGATGAGCCGAATGGCCCAGGCAATCGGCAAGACGGATGACGCGGACCGATTCGCCACCGCGGCAGCGAAGGTCCGCCAATCCTTCAACGACAAACTGCTGGACAAAGCCAAAGGCATCTACGTCGACGGCGAGGGCAGCACCCACAGTGCTCTGCACGCGAACATGTTTCCGCTCGCGTTCGGGCTGGTGCCGCCAGAGAACATGGACTCCGTGGCGAGTTTCGTCAAAAGCCGAGGGATGGTGTGCAGCGTCTATGGCTCGCAGTACCTGCTTGAATCCCTCTACGAGGCCGGCGAGGACGACTTCGCCCTCCAACTCATGACGGACCGGACGAGCGACCGAAGCTGGCCGCACATGATCTACGACGTCGGCACGACGATCACCCTGGAGGCCTGGGACAACAAGTACAAGCCCAACCAGGACTGGAACCACGCCTGGGGCGCCGCCCCGGCTAATATCATCCCGCGATGCCTGATGGGAGTGCAGCCGATCGAGCCGGGATTCGCCAAGGTCAGGATCAAGCCCCAGGTCGGGAACCTCAGGACCGCCCGTTTAGACCTCCCCACCATCCGCGGCACGATCCACGTGGACTTCGCCTCGGAGCCAGGCCGGTCTCTCAATCTCAACATCGCCCTGCCGGCCAATGTTGAGGCGGTCGTCTGTCTGCCCCGCCTGGGAAGTGACGACCGCGACATCCAAATGGACGGCAAGCTCACCCCGGGGACCCTCGACGGCGAGTTCCTCGTGATTGACGATGTGCCCCCCGGCCGGCATCGGTTCGAACGGCGACCGTAGCTCGCTACTTCGCCAGCTCCTGGAACCGATTCGCGATGGCCAGGGCCGGATCGAGCGGAACATCGACAGGCACGACGTTCTGAGGGATATCCACGACCGGCTTGGCGACCAGGTCCCTGCCCTTGAACTGTGGCAGCCACTGGCCCTCGGCATCGAGCATCTCGCGGGTCATCTCGCGGACTTCCTTCAGGGTACAGACCGTCGAGGTCAGCGGGTCCAGAGCGATGGCCTGCATCGCATAATCGGGATTGCCCGTCAGGCCGGCTTCGACC
>JBDKRX010000222.1:0-25960 GCA_039683175.1 Phycisphaerales bacterium | reverse complement strand
CTCGCCAAAGAAGCCATCCAGGGCCAGCAACGGGCCATCGACACGCACAAGCAGGTCGGCAAGGAGGTCCGCGATGCGATCCGCCGGATCGGAGGCACCATGCCGGAGAATCTGCCGCCCGCCGAGGACATCAAGCAGGTGCGCAAGAGGTTGAAGGGACGCACGCCACCGCGCAGACTGGAGGCACCCGACGAACGGAAGGCAGAAGGGTGAAAGCGAAGAAGCGTGGATCCGTTCAGATGGGATGCCTTTCGACGCCGCATATACGCTTCCATGCTCCGACGCATCCACGTGGCCCCCGGCCGCCCGCTGTCACGCCCCGACGCTTCCACGCATTCACACTTTTGCGAGGCTTCTCCGCTCTTGACGCGCCCTTGCCCGCCCGGCATAGTCAAACCCGTAGTGAGCGAAGAGGTACGACTTGCGGCCGCAGGCCGCCCTGCGAGAAACGAGAGGCGACAGCGATTGGTGATTTCAACGTCGGAGGCAGAGGACCATGGCGAAGATCAAGGTGCTGAATAACCCAGGCTTTAAACCCGTCGAATTCGACGGGTTTAGAAAACAGGCGGAACTCAATAGCTTCATCACCAGGATCAAGCGGCTTGAGGCGAAGGACAAATAGATGAACGCGGATGGACGGAGTTCCCGGCTTATCACCTATCACTTGCCACCGCCGGCTCTTCGCTGCGGCTTGACTTCCTTCCCCCTGCCCGCCATAATCAATCTCGATTTCGCAGGCCCATAGGCACTGTTGAGATTGGAGATGCCAAGGAACATATCTGACATCATCAATTCCCCCATCAGACAAATCATCACCGGCGAGCGGCGGCCGCCAGACGACGGAATTCTGGAGTTTCCGTCAGCTTAGGCGAAACCTTGTGGATTTGGCCGAGCGCATCAGCTAAATCGTGCGGGACCACAGACCCTTCTGTTTTCCCGACCGTTAGGTCGAGAAGTCGCAGGAAGGCAGCGGCTTTCTTCTGATTGTCGATATTCGACAGTTTCGGCTTACCACCTTCTTCACCGTACAACCCGTATTCAAGCATTGACCAGCATTCGAAAGGTACAAGGAATCGCTCGATTGCGTCTACGGCTTCGGGAAGCGCGTCTTTCGTAGCTGCCGGGAGGTCGGCCATCGCTTTGCTCACGCCTGGTGTTGTCAGAGAGCGTTCCTGCGGCCAGACCTCCCTGAGGAAGGGTGCGGTGGCGGACCGAAAGAGTTGTTCTGGTGATGGAGGGGCTTGTCCTCCATCGCGAGGCATGGAATTGTCACGAATGAAACGCTGAAGCACCTCGGCCGCGGATGCACGCATTTCGTCGTCAAGCAACCGCAGCATCTGCGTGATCCGAGTGAAAGCGACCGCAGGTTCTTGTTGCTCACGAAATGCGTGAAGACATTCAACCATGAGACTGAATACCAAGGAACGCCGGGTGTCTCGCCCAAGTAGCGGGTCGGTGGCATGCTCCACCATCGCCTCACCAATGATCTTGAGGACATCCGAATGCCGCCTCCGCCGTGCAACCGCATGCCAAAGAGTCGTCGCCTCTTGACTGTCGGCGGTTAGTGGTTCGATCAGGTGCTTCTGCTTCCAAGCCCGGTCTGCCTTCAAGAAGTAGGCCAATGCTTCGATCATCCTATGGCGAGCGATCAACCCAGATTCGCCTGGAGCAGCGATGATCGCATCGCGCATCATGTGGAGTGCGATGCCGGTACTGAATGGATGAGCATTCTCTTGTAGGTTGGGACATGCCGCTAAGAAGACACCAACGAGTTTCCCTGCTGGTGTGTTCAACGTGTCGGGTACCTTTGGCTCGTGTTCAGATGAAGACTGTAATACCGTACTGAGAACAAATTCTTCCTCAGAAGGCTTCCTTGCGTTTGTGGCCTCAACAGCGATTGGCCAGACATTTAGCCAGACACCAAATCCCTGGGGCAGCGTGCTTACCTGATCTCTCCACGCAAAGAGCCACTGGGATATGCCTTCGATGGCCGAACGGATGGTCGTCTCTGGCAACTTGGAGAGAAGTGATAGGACACGATCACTTTCCGCCAATAAATCTCGCTGCGCTGCACCCTCGGCTTGTTGCGTCGCCGGTGAATGTGCCCAACCAAACCGACGCCACACTCTTGGGAAAGTAGCCCCACCGTCCTGGACCGATTCAAGATCGGCGAGGATCTGGATGGGGCGGCCCGGCTGTTGGATCCAGTCGTTGGCACGACTGTCAGGATCGTCATCCCACCCGTTACGGGGAGACGAAAGAGCGGCCTCCAACATTTTCAGTCGCTCCTCGCCTGCGAGCAAATCGAACCGATTGTCCGGATTCGTTGGAATCGCGTGGGCGATGGTTACCTCCATGAAACCTTCGTCCAGCCGGACCATCTGAACCAGATCGGGGAAACCCTGTGTCCCGGCGTCGAGCCAGGTCTTGTCGCGATGTGGTAGAGAGGCTCCGCCGACCTCAATGCGCCGCAATTCTCGAAGCGCCCAATAGAGCCGTGCATCTGCTACTCGTCCAGCATCAGCTTTTCTCGGCCAAAGACCGCGCGGCGGAAGTCTCCGAATGCGAGCCGTGATTGCTTGCTGTTGATCGGGATCAAGGTCACCAAAGCGCCTTGCTCGTAATTCGGCGATTTCAGGATAGCCTGTGATCTTCCAGAACTCCCGGTCCTTCAGTGATAGGAGTGCTATACCTACGTCACTTGGCGACGCGATTCGAGGATCTCGGGATAGTGCAGCCCACAACCGCAGATGGATTGGTGAATTCACCTCCTTCCATCGTCGAACGAATCGGGTTGCCGCCGTGATGTCGATATCAGCGAGCTGTGACACAACCGTGTGTAGGAGCTTCACGGATGGTGCGATCCCATGATGGTATTCGTCAGGCTCTTCCTCTTCCTCATCACGTTCAGCAGGTGGCACATAGTAGACCCGATAGAGGCCTCCAACTTGCCAAAGACTCCTCTCGCCGCGCCAACCGAGACGGCGAGCGATATCCAGTCCGTTAACGACTGCCGCATCAAGGGCGAGCGCCAAGGATGTCAGAAAGCACCCATCGGTCACGTTAGCGAGCTTCAGCACGCCGGGATCAACGGTATCTCCGCTTGTCAGCTCGGCCCTGAGAACGTCCTCAACCCTCCTGGGGCGCCTCCGTGGTCTTCGTAAAGGCATGTCAAGACCTAAAGACGGCTCGGCATTGAGCGGCTTCAGGCTAAGTTGTGGGGAAACGAGTTCTACGAGTCTGGCAATAAGAGTCCCAGACCTGTCACCCAAACTTAGTCGCTCCTGAGCGTGATATGCTTCGACTGAAGATCGCCCGATTGATGGACTACTCCAGCATTCTTCGATCAATCGCCAGGCGGATCGCCAGGGCTCACTGATCTTCCGCCCCTCTGGACCATCGATCACATGAAGCACTGCAAGACGCGTGTCTGTATCGTTCGGCCGAAGGCGGAGCGCCCAACAGAGTGATGCTCGTTCTTCGAGCCGACCATTTAAGAAAGCGACCGTAGCCCAGAATACCGACTGGCCTGACGAGTTGAGATCACTCCATTCTGCCCCCATCAGCAGCGCCCCCGATCATTCTCCGAAGCAATCGCAGTGATCGCCTCAAGCCAGCCAAAATCCGCGCTCCGTTTAGATGCCAAAGCAGACAGCCGAACACGCTCCGTGGAATCACTGCGTCGAATCAAGTGATCAAAAGTGTCGCGGTCAGACTCGCTGGCGGCAGTCCGACTGGTTCGAACAATACGCTTCACCTCCGCATCAATACGACTCCTCTTGCCATTGATCGCTGATAAGATGGCCCATCGCTCTAAGGTGTCGCGGAGTGTGGAATAATCATTCGCCGGTTCATACGGAATGGGCGTAATCCCCCGACCTTTCCAATCCTCCAAGACGATGGGATCGGAATCCTCAGCCACGAAGGCAAAACGTTCCTTGAGATCCTCAAAGCGTGCGACATCTGCAGCGACAGCATTCAACAGGTATCTCATTGGTGGATCATTCGCACTATATCCCACGAGGACGAGGTTGTACAAGCGGGCCGCATCGTAGATGAAATCAGGTACGACGCGCCTTCGCAGATAGTACTCTCCAAAATCGTGGTCGGTTACGATCAGGTCCGAGGCTCTGGTTCGATCACGGTCGAATGCACCGTGAATATGAAAGACGCCGGAAAAATCCTCTCTGTGACTCGGCTTCGGGATTCCTCCGAGGGCATAGGTCTGAACCGGCGAACGAGTGGCTTTCCCAACATCCTCAAGGAGAAGATCGAAGTTGGTCGTCACGATTGCAGTTGCACCACCGCGGTCAGAAAGACGCATCAATGCCCGGTGGATTGGAGCAGGCTTGGCGGCAGAGGTATGCAATTCCGCTGATATTGCCTGCCTGACCCGGCTCTTGTCATGTGACCGCCCGTCCATTCGCCGCTCAAGCATACCCAAGACGACATCATAATCACCAGAGACGAATCGCCTGACCTCTGCGGCTTGTCGATGGGTCACGCCAGATAGATGAACTTCCCACTGGTTGTGAGCCGTCGCTGGAACCCTGGAGAGGACGGAATATACCGGTGGATCAAGCCGTGCATAGACCCCGAGTACCAGATCGCGGAAGTCAGGCAAACCGGAATGCTTGGAGATTCCGGCACCGGCGAGGAAGAGAACTCCACCACGTGCATGTGCAAGAAGTAGGCGTTCCGGAATGGGAGCAAGACCTGAACCCAGCGTAATCATCCGATCCTCTGGGGTTCCGTTCCAAACCGACTGTCCCGCTATTCCTCTCATGATTCTCACTTGGGCAAACCCTTGGGAAGTTCGCTCAATACAGTAGTTGCGCCCGTATTCAAAATATTCTCACCTTCTGCATTTCCTTCACGCATCGACAATAATACCATGGCGCGGAAGTGCGGGCAAGGAGAAGATAAGTGAGATAGACATCGAAGAGTGGAGAAGCCAAAGGGGTGCGGTACTTTTCGGGCGGGATGGGCGTAACTCTCTGTCGGTTTAGGGTTTCTCAGCGATGGTCTATGGTTGAAATTCGCGTGGTTCGCGTATTTCGCAGTGGCTCATCGGAAAGACCTTGAACGCGTGGGTTGAGAACCGACCCTACATGGCTCGGATGGATTCCCGCTTCCGCGGGAATGACCAGAGGGGATTGCCGCGATACGCTCGCAATGACAAAGTCTGATCCGTGGGAAGGCTGAGCATCCATGCCGGAGCCTTCGTATCCGTGCCCGAGGTGTCCGGGTCTGAGCAGATTCATCTACCTTCGCGACCTTCGTGGTGAAGAAGAACGGTGGGCATAGCCCACCCTACCGCTGACGCCCATTCCCAGGCCCCGTTGGCATCGATCATCGATGATTGCCGAAGAGATGCACAGGCGGGAATCTCGGTGTTCTCTGAGTCTCTGTGGTGCGTACATCGGAATTGTTCTTTAGATTCCGAAATTCTATATATTTTTGTTGACACATCATTCTTGGGGCGGTATTTTTGTGGTTGTGCGTCGCGTGGTGCGACGCGGCGGCCCCTTCGACCGGGGCCGGCGGGATATTCGAGAGCGGGCGGCCTTCGTCGCCCCGATGGGAGATGCCACATGCGAATCGTGCGAGAACCGAGCGCCAAGAATGATCCACGCGACAAATCCAAGTCCAGGCCGCCTAAGGCTGCCGAGCTGCGCGGGTGCCACAACTGCCTGCACGCCGTCTGGGACGCGTACGAGCTGATGCAATCGTTCGCGTCGGGGTGGCCCCGCCTGCCGATGTGCTCGAATCATCCCGACTGGCCCGGCCAGATGCGGAGGGTGTGCATCCAGGGAGCTTGTCGGAACTGGAGGCCCAAGCCTGAGCCGGGGGACGAAGAGCCCCCCACCGCGTACGCGGGCGAGCGGCAGATCCACCTGACGCGCGGACTGGTCGCTTTGGTTGATCCCGAGGACTATGAGTGGCTCAGCGAGTACGCCTGGCACGCCAAACGTAGCGAGGGGCGGTTCTACGCGGGCACGGTCATCGACGGCGAGCCGATCTCGATGCACCGGCTCATCATGGACCCGCCGCCGGGGATGTCGGTGGACCACAAGAACAACAGCACGCTGGACAATCACCGGGAGAACCTGCGGCTCGTGACGCGGGCCCAGAACCGGTACAACACGCGTCCCAGCACGAAGCTCCGCCCGAACGGCCGGCCCAAGAGTTCGCAGTACCTCGGCGTGAGCCGGTATGGGAAGCGGTGGAAGGCCAAGATCACGCACGACGGCCATCGGTACGTCATCGGCCTGTTCGACGACGAGATCGAGGCGGCGCTGGCGCGGGACGCGAAGGCCAGGCAACTGCACGGGGAGTACGCCTGGCTGAACTTCCCCGACGGCCCCCCGCCGGGGTACGAGGAACGGAAACTCCCCAGGGATGGTGGGTGATTGGCTGTTGATGCCGGGCAACGCATCGCGTGCAGCGGACAGCTGTTTGGGCTTGACACTGCCGGCGAGGGGATATATTATAGGCCGTAGTCGAGGCATCTACTGAATCAGGGTATCGCAGGGTTGGTCAAGGCGGTTGGGAGCGGCGGCGCGGCGTAGAGCGCCCAGGGTGATGAGGCAGGTGGGTGTTATGAGGCTCGGCACGCAAATCGTATGAGACACGAGGATTTCCAGGGGTGTCGTTCTTCGCGGCTCAGGGTGTATTCTGAAACTGCGATGAGCATTGCGCCGATAGAATGAACACGGCCCATGCTTTCGGGGGCCTTGGCGTGTGGCCGAGGCAAGATCTCCCGGCGGCAAGGTGGAGGCGAATACGATGACGGCGAAATGGACATCCTGTTCGCCTCCCGTTCCACTTCAAGAAGGAGAAATGCAATGGGTAAGATCCGGAGTTTCGCGGTGCTTGTCTGTGTGCTTTCGGTCGCCAGTGCCTGGGGCGCGCCGTTCAAGGACGATTTCGACAGGCCCAATGGCGCGGTGGGGAACGGTTGGACGATTCTGAGGGATGGGACCGTCGATTCCACCATTGTCGACAACGAGGTTGTCGTCGCCGGGACAACGTCAGCCTCGGCCTGGCAGCGATGCGGCATCAGCCGTGCGGTGGTGGGAGAGACCAAGTTCTCCTGCGACTTCAAGAATGACGACGTCTTCAATTTCCACATGCAGATTACGCTCGGGACCACGGTTTGGAGCGAGGCGTATATCGAGGTTTATGCGTGGGTCGGCGGGCCCCTGCAGTACGCCAATTCCCTCGATGGCAACTGGCCTGCGGCAGGCTGGGTCGCCATGACCGGCGCCGACGCCCAGACCACGGCCGGGCAGTACAACCACCTGATGATGGAGGTCGGCGAAGGCGGCGTGGTCACCGTCACTCTCAATGGCAAGCTGGCTGGCACGATCACCAATCCCAGCCTCACCAGTATCGGGAGCGTGACCTTCGCCAGTGACGCCGACGCCAATACGACGGGCAGCGTTCATATCGACAACGTGGAGATCGGGACGGTGATCGCCGGATCGGCGAAGGACCCGAGTCCCGCCGTCGGCGCCACGGATGTGCCCCGGGAGGTCCTGCTCGGCTGGACGCCCGGCGAGTCCGCCGCCCAGCACAGGGTCTACTTTGGGACTGCCCCGGAAGACGTCAACGACGCCACGCAGCCTGTCGCGAGCGTGACGGACGCCGCCTTCGATCCGGAGGGCCTGCTCGAATTCGGACAGACCTATTACTGGAGGATCGACGAGGTCAACGGGGCCCCGGACTACACCGTCATTCAAGGGGATATCTGGAGCTTCACGGCCGAGCCGTATGCCTATCCGATCACCAGCCTGATGGCCACCGCATCCAGCGCGCAGCCTGCCTCGCCGGCGAGCAGGACAATCGACGGCTCCGGACTCGACGAGCAGGATCAACATGACGTCGAGCTCAACCAGATGTGGATGACTCCCGGCGGCCTGCCTGCCTGGATCCAGTACACATTCGACAAGGAATACAGTCTGCGGGAGATGTGGGTCTGGAATGTCAATTCACAGCTCGAATCCTTCATGGGCTTCGGGGCAAAGGAAGTCACGGTCGAGTACACCACCGACGGCCAGACTTGGACCGCGTTGGAGAACGTGCCGCAATTCGCCCAGGGAAACGGCACCGTGGCCTACACGGCGAACACAATTGTTGATTTCGGCAAGGTCATGGCGCGGTACGTCCGACTGATCATCAGCGACAACTGGGGCGCCACGGAGATGGTGGGCCTGAGCGAGGTGCGGTTCTACTATGTGCCCGTCAACGCGCGCGAGCCCCAGCCGCAAGACGGTGCGGCCAGCGTGTCTCTGGAGCCGACCCTGAGCTGGCGGCCGGGGCGAGAGGCCGTCTCGCACAAGGTCTACTTCAGCGACGACAAGCAGGCGGTGGCGGATGGGACCGCGCCGTCCGAGACCGTGACCACCAACCGCTATGAGGTCAGCGGCCTGGCGTACGGCAAGTACTACTACTGGCGCGTGGATGAGGTGAACGACGCCGCGAGCATTCCCGTGAGGGAAGGCGACGTCTGGAGTTTCTCCACCATCGATTACTTCGTCGTGGATGACTTTGAGAGCTACGACGACAACCTCGATGCCCAGACCACGATCTGGCACACCTGGGTCGACGGCTTGACCGACAAGGCCAGCGGCTCGCAGGTCGGCTACGACACGGCTCCCTTTGCCGAGCGGGTGATCGTCAACAACGGCGAGCAATCGATGCCGTTTCTGTATAACAACGCCGATGCGCCGTACTACAGCCAGGCGTACCGGGAGTTCGAATCCCTCCAGGACTGGACGGTCAACGGCGTGACGGATCTGATCCTGTACGTCCGCGGCTATCCGGCCGTGGGCGAGGTCGCGGTCGCCGAGACCGGCGGCAAGATGAACGTGACCGGCGCCGGCGCGGACATCTGGTACGATTCCGACGAGTTCACCTACGCCTACAAGACCCTCACCGGCGACGGCACCCTGATCGCCCGCGCCGTGAGCAACGGCACCGGCTCCAACACGTGGGCCAAGGGCGGCGTGATGATCCGCGACAGCCTCAATGGCGGGTCCACTCATGCCATCATGGCCATGACCGGCGGCGGCGGCAACGGCGCTGCGTTCCAGTATCGCACGGAGACCAACGGCGACTCCGCCACCATCGACAGCGCCTCGGTGGTCACGTTGCCCTACTGGGTCAAGATCGCCAAGGTGGGCGACACGCTGACGGGCTATGTCTCCAGCGACGGCAAGACCTGGAACGAACGGGGCATGATGGGCACGACGATGACCGATCCGGTGTGCATCGGGATCGCCGTGACCTCGCACGAGGCCGGCGTGGATCGGACCTTCCAGTTCGACGGCATTGCCACGACGGGCGCCGTCACCGGCGCCTGGCAGGGCGCGGTCATCAGTTCCCCCCTGCACAACGGCCCGCAGAACTTCTACGTGACCCTCGCGGACAACTCCAAGAGCGCCACGGTGAACAAGGCGGACATCGTAACCTCGGCCGAGTGGACCGAGGTGCGGATTCCGCTGGCCGACTTCGCCGGTGTGAATCCGGCCAAGGTCAAGAGGCTGACGGTCGGCGTGGGTGACCCGGGCAATCCGGTGGCCGGCGACGCGGGCCGGATCTTCATCGACGACATCCGTGTGGGCTGCGTGGTCGAGCGAGCCTATGAGAACCTGCTGACCAACGGCGACATCGAGGCCGGCGTGGTCGATCCGTGGACCGCCTATGGCGCCACGATCGAGGCGGTCCAAGCCGATCCGGCTGAAGGCGCTTTCTGCATGCAGGTGACCGTCCCGACCGCGGGCGCCAATTTCTGGGACAGCGGCGTCAAGTATGCCGGCATGACCTTCCAGAACAACCGGACCTACACACTCTCGGCGTTCTGCAAGTGCGCCCAGGGCACCCGGCAGATCAATTTCAAGCCGGAAATGGACGGCGGGTCCTATGCGGGATATGGCGCGCAGGTCTTCACCATAACGGGGGAATGGGCGGAGTACAGCATCACGACCCCCGTATTCACCGAGGATGTCAGTCCGGCGGCCATCACGTTCCACGTCGGTTTCGCGGCGGGTGTGATGTGGATGGATTGCATTCGGTTCTACGAAGGGGACTACGTCGCGCCCGATCTCGGGCAGTGAGCGTTCGCATCGAACGAATCGCGTTTCCTCAGTGTATTTCCGGGGCCCGCGTCCACACGACGCGGGCCCCCGGCATTTTGGCAGACGACAGGGGCGGGAAGGCGACTTACCGGACGCGGACGCCTGCCCTTGTCACCGCTCGCCGGCACAACCATCCCGTTCGTGGGCCTTACGGATGTGGAAACCGGCCCAAAAGACCTGAAAAGCACTTGAGGACGTGGCAGGTTCGGCCGATGTAGCGGATGATGAATACGCCGGTGGCGGCACCGGGGACACAGCGGGCGGGAGAATCCGCGCGCTTCTTGCGAGTTGGTGGAGAGCTTATGGTGACGACTGTGTCGCTTGAGGACGTGATGTTGGAGGGCGCGAAGGAGGTCTTCGCAAGCATGGTTTCCATGCCCATGGAACGACTGGCCGATCCAGCGTCCCAGAACGAGGCTGAGATGTTCCTCGCGACCATCACGTTCACGGGTGATCTGGAAGGCTGCTTCGGAATCGCCTGCGACTGCGCGTGTGCTCGGGCGGTGGCCGCGAGTATGCTCTGTATGGACGACAGTTCATCACTCGGTGACAGCGAGATCATCGACGCGATCGGCGAGATTGCGAACATGATTATGGGCGGCGTCAAGACCCGCGTGCAACACGAGGTCACGAATATCGAGATCTCGATTCCGTCCGTCGTCTACGGCCGGCAACTGAGGAACCGCCTGGGCGAGGGGATGGTCCGCATCGCAGTGCCGGTAACGATCGGGCAGGAACACCGCGGGGAGTTATCGCTCGTGCATCGACAGCACAGCAGTTGAACCATCCGAATGGTTCCAGCGGATAGGAAAACACACGGGACATCTCCTCTCTACACGGGACCCATGCCGGATGACGAGATGTACCTCACCGTCGGCGGCCGATCATGCAGTTGCCTGGCCATCCGGCCGATGCGCAACGACCAGTTGCCGCTCCAGCCTTCCTCCAAAGCCTGCTTGCAGATCTCAATGGCCCGCCCACAGACATCCTGTTGTTCCAGGAGGCTCGCCGCATGCTGATAGCCAAGGTGGATCGGAAGAGGCCTTCCCGGGAATCTCTCGCGAAACGCCTGCGCCACCTGCGATGAAATCCGGATCTGCCTGTGGCAGGCGGCGAACGCCAGATCCGCAGCATCTATGAAGTGGTCGCGCCATCGAAGGTGCAGGCGAATCATCAGGTGATAGGTGGAGTGCAGGCCGAGCAGATCGTTCTCGACGAGGGCGCGCTCTTCGGCCTTGGCGAGAACCAGGCAGGCCAGGGACCGGTCCTCCGGCCGATCACTGAGCCGGTCTGCCAGGAAGACCAGCAGTTCCGCAGCCGTCTGCACGGCCAACAACCCGCGGTCTCTTGTCAGGGGCCGTGCCCCCGCCGGCAGCTCGGCGCCCCGGACGGCCGTTTCCATGGCTTGACGCTCTCGCGCAGAGAAGGTGGCGAGCCACCAGGAGCCCAGGCCGAAGTAGCCGAGCTCGCCTTCGATTTCGGTATGTCTATTGAGAATACGAGCGAGTAAATGCATGCCCTGGACCCATTTGCCGCCTCCCTCTAACATCCAATAAAGCATAACAAGTGCCACCCATCAAGCCAATGACACAAGTGAACCGAAGGGTCTGCGTAAAGGATTCACGCTCCAACACCCGATAAAGAACACAGAGATTCTGTGCGTCGGGCGAGCAACGCGAACCGATACGATTTTCGGAACCGGATAAGGAGCCCAAAGATGCCGGCGAATATTGCACACATGGTCATCGTTCACAAAGCGTTCGAATTGCTGCGAACCAAGGGATCCCCTGCGCTGGCGGCCTTCGCCGGGATGATCGACGATCCGGCCCGGCGTCAGGAGAACGACTACTGGAAGTACATGAACCTGGGCAGCGTCGGGCCGGATCTTTACTACTATGTGAGCATGGCCCAATCGGGCTGGGACATGCTCGTCGAGGGCTTCGTCAAGGCGGCGGGCGTCGTGCCGTGGTCGTACCACCTGCACTCGTGCGTGCCGAACCTGTTTCCGCTGAACCTGTGCAGAATCCTGTTCAGCGACGTGGTCCGCACCAGGGACGGCGTCCAGATGGAAGCGGACGACATGCGGAAACTCGCCTATATCGCGGGACACCTGAGCCACCTCGCCGCCGACCAGATCATTCATCCACTCGTCAACACAATTGCCAAGCCCTACTATCGCAGCGGCAAGAACCGCAGGAAGCACCGCGAGTGCGAAGTGTTCCAGGACTACTTCCTCTACGAAGAGATCTATCGCGGCCGGCGCGAGGCGGCTCGTGGCCCGGAGAAGGTCGCGTATGATTTCTTCCGGCAGGATTTCCGCGACTGGGTGGATTGTCTGCCCGGCCTGACCACCCGCAACACGGAAGACTGGTTCCGCTACTTCCTGCAGCGTGGCTTCGTGGAGACCTACGGGACCTGCCCCAAAGAGGACGACATCGAGGACTCCGTGGACAATCTCCTGGCCGTGCTGCTGATCGCTCGGGTGCGAGGCCCCTACCGGGAGGCAGCCGAGGAATACGAGAAGTACGGCCCGAATTCCCCGATGTACCGCGAGTACATCGCCGAGCCGGACTACGTGTCGTACTACCAGCAGGCCGTGCAGTTGTCGGCGGTGTACCTCACGGCGCTCTTCGAGATCTACGCGGCCCTCTCGACGGGCAAGAACTTCACCGACCAGCGATTCCCGAAGATCGTCAGCGGCGCGGACCTCTCGTGCCCGCTCGATCACAAGATCCTGGAAACAGCCTATGCGGAACTGACCAGGAAGAAAACGGACAAGACGAGGTACAAGGCCCTGATCGAGACGGCGTGAGGATCGACAATTTGCGTGCCTTCAGGCGAGCAGGCGGGTAGAATGCCGTCCTGAACATGGAAACACAGAACGATAGAGATTCGATGTCGTCCGTGAAAACGACCGGTGAGGGCACTGCCTGCATTCCCCAGGGGACGTACCTCAGGGCTCGCAGGCGCACGCGAGAGATCATGGCTCACGGACAGGCTATCGATACGCCGAGCCGGGTCTTCGACACGTTCATTGTCGGCCTGATTCTACTCAACGTCGCGGCCATGGTCATCGAATCGGTCGAGCACATTCGTTTGCTCGTGCCGACGTGGTTTACCGCCTTCGAGTACTTCTCGGTGGCGGTCTTCTCCGTGGAGTACGTCCTGCGGATTTGGTCGTCCGTAGAGGACCCGGCGTATGCGAAGCCCTTCCTCGGCCGGCTCCGATTCGCCATAGCTCCGCTGGCGATGGTCGATTTGGCGGCGGTGCTTCCCTTCTATCTGCCCTTCCTCGGCGTGGACCTGCGGGTGCTTCGAATGTTCCGGCTGTTTCGCGTCATGCGGATCATGCGCGTCGCCAAGCTGGCACGCTACTCCGACTCCCTCCAGATGCTCCTGCGAGTCGTCAAGAGCCGCCGGGACCAACTCCTCGGCGCGGTGTTCATCCTCCTGATCCTGCTCATCGTGGCGGCCTCGCTGATGTACTATGCCGAGCACGAGGCCCAGCCCAAGGTGTTTTCGAGCATCCCGGCCGCCATGTGGTGGGCCGCCGTGACGCTCACGACCGTCGGGTATGGCGACGCCTATCCTATCACCCCAATCGGCAAGGTGATGGCGTCGATGACGGCAATCCTCGGGATTGGGATGTTCGCTCTGCCGACCGCCGTCCTCGGGGCAGGGTTTCTGGAGGAGTTGGCCAGCCACAAGAAGACCCAGTGTTGCCCGCACTGCGGAAAGGAGATCCCGAGCTAAATGAGACCGATCGGCACCCTGCAGGATGAGACACAGGCCAAACGCTTCGGCGACTTCCTTTACGCCAAGGGCATCGAGAACCAGGTGGACCTCACCTCCCACGGTTCATGGGAGATCTGGGTGCTGGACGACGTCCACATCGAGGCCGCCCAATCGTTCCTGGATCAGTTCCGACGCGATCCCGAGCATCCGACCTTCGTGCTGGCATCGGCCGCCGCAACTCGCCAGCGACGCCTGAATGAGGCGGCCCAGGCCCCCAAGCGGGCCCGCGTGGTCGATGCCCGAACGATGCTCTATTCGCCGCCCCCGCCGCTCGGGCCTGTGACCATTGCCCTGATCGTCATCAGTATCGCCGTAGCGGTCCTCACGTCGCTCGGCAAGAACGAGGAGTCGCGACAGCCCCTGTCCATCACGGGATACCAGTCTGATGGGGGGTATGTGCGATGGAACGGCACGCTGCCGGAGATCCGCCACGGCCAGATCTGGCGGCTGTTCACCCCCATGTTCCTGCATTTCGGCATCCTTCACATCTTCTTCAACATGCTCTGGCTGCGGGATCTCGGGAGCATGATCGAGGCGCACAAGAGCCCCTGGCTGCTGGTGGCCCTGGTGCTCGTGATCGCGGGCGCATCGAACCTCGCGCAGTACCTCCACACCGGCCCGACCTTCGGCGGCATGTCCGGCGTCAACTACGGCCTGCTGGGATACATCTGGATGCAGGGCCGGTTCAATCCCGCGTCGAGACTGTCGCTGCAACCCCAGACCGTCACCTCCGCCATCCTCTGGTTCTTCCTCTGCCTGTTCCATTTGATTCCGAACATCGCCAATACGGTGCACGCCGTGGGATTTGGCGTCGGAATCGCCTGGGGGTTCATCGATGCCCGCGTAAGGGTGGCGTTGCGACGCTATTGAGACGACGTGGCGAATGCGACGCGGCTACCGGGGAGGAAGGGGGTGACCCGTCTCGCCCGGACCGACGGGTTCCTGCTCGAACTCGCGGGGACCGTAGGTCGTCACGCGCATTCGCTCCCCCACCTTCTTGTAGTGTAACAAGGCGCTGTCCCTGTCCTTGAAGTCCCTGTCCACGAAGAGGATAGTCGTCAGGCCGACCGTGATGACATCGCCATCCTGGAGGGGCGCCTCGTCCTCGATCCGGCGGTTGTTCACGTAGACGCCGTTGCGGCTCTTCATGTCGTACGCGAAGTACCGGCCGGCCACCTGGTCGAAACGAATCTGCAGGTGTTTGCGGGAGACCATGTTGTCCAGAATCTGGATGGGCAACGCCTCATCCCGGCCGACGACGTTCGTCCGACGCCCCAGTGGATAGTAGTTCCCCTCCTGCTTTCCATTCGTCACAATCAAAGAAGCCATGGCTCACACCCCATCATTGCCCCGGCGCCACCAAGTGGGTTCCCGAACGTGATGCCTCACACCCGGCAACCCCTATCCCAGAACCTCCATGATAGAGCCTCAGACCACGGCCGTCAAGACCCGATCACACCGTGGAGACCGGGCAATTCGGCGACCCTTTGGCTGCGTCTTATGGGACCTCCGACAGGCGAATCGGACAATTGCCCGGCTCCGTTGCAGGCTCCGCAGGGCTGGAAAACAAGATCCGTGCGTCCGAACCCAGGAGGCTGTGGAGAAACAACACCTGATTAGCCGAAACAGGGAGTAGGACGCATGGCGTCGTTTTCTGGCGAAGAGGATTCCGCTTTGCCGCACGCTATGGCGCCGACAACGCACTGAGAGCAGAGTACATTGGAGCTGTGAACGCGATGATCCTCAAGAGCCTCTTTGTCTACCCCAAGCTGCCCGAGAACCTCAGCAAGCTGCACAAACTCGCTGCCAACCTTTGGTGCACATGGAATTATGAGGCCATCCGGCTGTTCTATCGCATCGACCCACAGCTCTTCCGGGCCGTCAATCATAACCCCATCCAGTTTCTCGTCAATCTCCCCAAGGAACGCATCCGGCAATTGTCGCACGACCGGGGCTTCTTGTTCGAGCTGGACGAGGTCTGGCAGCAATTCCAGCAATACATGCAGTACAGCGAGCCGTTCAAGACCACGTACGACGGCGCCATCGGAAACCACGACCTCGTGGCCTACTTCGCCATGGAGTTTGGGCTGCACGAGTGCATCCCGATCTACGGCGGCGGTCTCGGGGTGCTGTCGGGCGACTTCCTCAAGGCCGCCTCGGACGTGAACCTGCCCCTGGTCGGCGTGGGCCTGGTCTACAAGTACGGATACTTCACCCAGCGGATCACCGCCAACGGCGAGCAGTATGAGCAGTCCGCGGAGTTCGACAACCACCTCATCCCGATGCACGAGCTGCGGGGGCCCGAGGGGGACCTGGCCTACATCGAGATGCGGATGCTCGATCAGACGGTCAAGGTCAAGCTCTGGCAGATTGACGTCGGCAAGACCCGCCTGATCCTCCTCGACACGGACCTCGAAGAGAACCCGCCCCACCTGCGGGACATCACCCAGGAGCTCTATGTGGCCGACCGCACCAAGCGGCTCCAGCAGGAGATCCTCCTGGGAATCGGAGGCGTACGAGCCTTGGAACGGCTCGGCATCGCGCCGCGGATCTACCACATCAACGAAGGACATTCGGCCTTCCTGATCCTCGCTCGGCTCCAGCATCTGATGCTCCATGAGAAACACAGCTTCCTGGAGGCCAAGGCCCTGATCCGGGCCTCCACCGTGTTCACCACGCATACGCCGGTGATCGCGGGCAACGAGAATTTCGACGCCGGGCTCGTCAAGGAGTACATCGAGCCCGAGGTCCACGCGTTGGGCATATCGTTCGACGACCTGGCCTCGCACGCCTTCATCGACGGCGACACGAGGAACTTCTGGCTGCCGGCGCTGGCCATGCGTTTCTCCAAGCATCTCAACGCCGTCTCGAAAATGCACCGGGACGTGTCGCGGCGGATGTGGATGAGCCTGTTTCCCGGCCAGCCGAAGGTCGAGATCCCCATCGATCACGTCACCAACGGGGTGCACCACTCCTGGCTCCGCGAGCCGTTCATCGATCTATTCAAAAGATATCTGGGGACCGACTATGTCCGCAGCGCCTGCGACGCCGACGCCTGGGACCGGGTGTTGGCCATCCAGGAGGACGAAGTCTGGCAGGCCCACCATCGGAACAAACAGAGCCTGATCACCTTCATCCGCAAGAAGCTCGCGGACGACCTGGCGGCGCGGGGGTACATCGAGTCCAAAGTCGCCAAGCTGACCCGGGCGTTGAACCCGGAATACCTGACGATCGTCTACGCCCGGCGGTTCGCCCGCTACAAGAGGGCCACCCTCATCCTGCGGGACAAGGAGCGACTGGCCAAGATCCTGACGAATCCCACCAAGCCCGTGCAGCTCATCTTCGCCGGGAAGGCCCATCCCGCCGACAGCCTCGGCAAGAGCATGATCCGCGACATCATCGACTTCGCCAAGAGTTATCACCTCGAAGACCGGGTCGTCTTCGTGGAGAACTACGACATGAACGTGGCGCGCCATCTGGTCTGGGGCGCCGATGTCTGGCTCAACAACCCGGTGAAAGAAAATGAAGCCAGCGGCACCTCCGGCATGAAAGCGGCCATCAACGGCGTCCTGAACATGAGCGTCCTCGACGGTTGGTGGCCCGAGGGCTACAACGGGCGCAACGGATGGGCCATCCGCGGCACCGAATACAGCAACGACTCCGAGATGCAGGAAGCAGCCGAGGCCGAGCAGATCTACGACCTGATCGAAACCGAGATCAGCGAATTCTACTACGACCGCAACGAGGCCGGCGTGCCGGTCCGATGGGTCGAGATGATGAAACAGTCCATCGGCTCGATCAACTGCCAGTTCAACATGAACCGTGTGCTGGCCGAGTACGTGGACAAGTTCTACGCCCCCGCGAAGACTCTGGCCGAGGACCTGGCTCGAAACGATTGCGAAGCCTTGAAACAGGCGCTTCACGACGCCCAGGAAATCACGCGGCTTTGGGACAGCATCACCATCGGCGGACTGACCACAAGCGTGGATAAGAAAGACGTCGTGGCCGAAGGCGAACACGTGGAAGTCGCTTGCAGCGTCGATCTCAACGGCGCTCCGGCCGGGCTGTTCGACGTGGAGCTGTTCTATATGCTTCGCGACACGAACGAGCACCGGGTCATCTCGATGCGTCCCAAGGACGTGTCGCACAGACCGGTCGTCTTCGAATGCGGCTTCGAGATCGCAGGGCGAGGTCTGCTCACCATCAACGCCCGGATCAAGCCCGCATCGCCCATCCTCAAGGACCTCCACCCCGGACTGGTCAAGTGGGCGTCATGATCGGTCCCGACAAGGGCATGGAACTGAACCAGGCCGTTTTCCGGCCTGGTTGAAGACCAGGGGATGCGACTGGCTCCCTGGTGCGCGGCGCCGTCGGACTTGCTTGACGGCGCTGTCTTGATGTCTGCAAACGCTGCCACACATCCGAACCACACCATCGCGCAATCATCGGGTATCTCATAAGAGCAGTACGGACAAGCTCTTGCGCCAACAGAACGCTTTTTCCTCCAAAAACTCCCGACAGACACTTGACGAGTTAAACGAACGTTTTAAACTGTCGTATGAAACGTCTGTTTGGAAACGGAGCTATGACAGGATCCGAGATGTCTGCGGAGAATACTATGGTACGAAAAGTTCGGGAGAACAAAGCAGGTCTGGCTGAGAAACACAGGCCGGGACGAATCGTCGTGAAGCTCGCCATCGCGGTGGTGGCGATCGTCACATTGTTTCTCCTCGCTCTGATGCCATCCAAGAAGCAGGATGTCACCGCCACAGACGTGCCCCCGGTCAATGTGACGGTCCTGCCGGTAGCCGTGGAATCCCAGTTTCCCGACTCCTTCGAGCTTCCGGCCGTCATCGAGCCCAACCAGATCGTCACGATCACCGCGGAGGTCGCAGGACGCGTCGAATGGATCGGGCCGAGAGAGGGCTCGCCGGTGAAGACGGGCGATCTTCTCATCCGCCTCAACAGGGACCTCCTGCAGGCCGAATTTGAGAGCATGCGAGCTCAGGCCAAGAACGACCAAACCGAGTTCGAGCGTCAGCAGGGTTTGGTCAAAGGCGGCGCATCGCCGAGCCGGGAACTCGATCAGGCCGCCACGCAGTTGGCCATCAGCGAGGCGAGACTCCAGGAAGTCGCCGCTCGTCTGGAACGGACGCGGATTTCCGCCCCGACGGACGGAGTCCTCAACGATCTGCTCGTCGAGGAGGGAGAGTACGTGCAGGCGGGCACCCCGATGGCCAAGATTGTCCAGACGGACATCGTCAAAGTGGCCGTCGATATCCCGGAGATGGATGTCGCGTTCTTCTCGCCGGGCCAGACGACGGAAATCCTCGCGGATATCAAAGACCGCCAGCAGACCTTCTGCGGGAAGATCACGTTCATCAGCAAGATCGCGGACGAGCGGACCCGGTCCACGCGTATGGAAGTCACGCTCGCGAACGGGGAAGGTCTCCTCTACAGTGGCAAGATCGTCCGGGCTCGCCTGACGCGGCAGATCCTTCAGAATGCCATCCTGATCCCGCTGCTCGCTGTCATCCCGATGGAGAACGGCTATGCGGTCTACGTCGAGGAAGACTCCAAGGCCCAGAGACGCGAGGTCCAGCTCGGGATCATCAAGCGAGATCACATCCGGGTCGTCAGTGGCCTGCAGCCCGGCGACAAGCTGATCGTCTCGGGCCATCGGTTCGTCGCCCCCGGACAGGGTGTCAACGTAGTTTCCCAGGTCTCTGAAGGCAAGTAGGGTTTATGCTTCTTACCGATCTTTCCATCCACAATCGCACGACGGTCGCCGTCCTGGGACTCATCATTGTCCTGCTCGGCGGCTACAGTTACCTCACTCTGCCGCGAGAGGCGTTCCCGGACATCCCGATTCCCTTCATCATGATCACGACGATTTACGAAGGGGTTTCGCCGGAGGACGTGGAAACAGCCATCACCATGAAGATCGAAAAGGAACTCAGCGGCATCCGCGATGTCAAGGAGGTCCTTTCCAGCAGCGCCGAGGGCATGTCCCTCATCAGCGTGGAGTTCACGCCCAACGTGCGCACGGAGGTCGCGCTCCAGCGGGTGCGGGACCGCGTCGATCTGGCCAAGGGGGAACTGCCTCAGGAGGTTGAGGAACCGGTCATCAAGGAGATCAACATCGCCGAGTTCCCGGTCATGCAGATCAGCATCTCCGGCGACGTCTCTCCCTTCCAGCTCAAGGAAATCGCCGACAACATGGAGGATACGCTGGAGATGGTGCCCGGCGTACTGAAAGTGGACGTCGAGGGGGCCCTGGAACGCGAGATCCGTCTGGAAATGGACCCCGACCGGGTCGCCCAGTACAACCTGACGATCCCGGAGATCCTGGCGCTGATCCCGTCGGAGAACGTGAACATCTCCGCCGGCGGCGTCGAAACCACAGGGACCAAGTTCAACGTCCGCATCCCGGCCGAGTTCGTCTCCCCCGAGGAAGTGGATCATCTGCTCCTGGCGGTCCGGGACGGTCGGCCCATCTATCTGGCCGACGTCGCCACCGTGCGGGACACCTACAAGGACCGGGAGAGCTTCTCCCGCCTGAACGGGAAGGACAATGTCACTCTGCTCGTGCGCAAGCGAATTGGCGCCAACGTCGTCCGGGTGTCGGACACCGTGAAAGCCGTCGTCGAGCAGGCGCGCAAGCAAGTCCCCGGCGGCGTAACGTTCGACGTGATTTATGACATGTCCAAGTACATCCGCAACACGGTGGCCGACCTGGAGAACAACATCCTCGCCGCGTTGATCCTCGTCACGGCAGTTCTGGTGCTGTTCATGGGCTGGCGGCCGAGCACGATCGTGGCCCTGATTATCCCGCTGAGCATGCTCGTCACCTTCTTCCTGATCCAGACGCTGGGCTTCACCCTGAACATGATCGTGCTGTTCAGCCTGATCCTGGTGCTGGGCATGCTGGTGGACAACGCCATCGTCATCGTGGAGAATATCTACCGGCACATGCAGCTCGGCTACAGCCGGCTGGATGCCGCGATCCTGGGGGCCCGGGAAGTGGCCTGGCCCGTGATCACCTCGACGTTCACGACGGTCTGCGCCTTCCTGCCGATGATGTTTTGGCCGGGGATCATGGGCGATTTCATGAAATATCTGCCCATCACACTGAGCCTCGGCTTGCTGGCGTCGCTGTTCGTGGCCCTCGTGTTCAATCCGGTCATCACCTCGATCTGGGCGGGGCATGCCGTCAAGGAGCAGAACCACCGCCACTGGTTCATGCAGGGGTACAAGCGCATCCAGCGGTTGGGCCTGGAGAATCCGGGCATGGCGTTGTTTCTGTGCGTCTGTCTGCTGGTCGCCATGGTGATCGTCTACGCCAAGATCGGCAAAGGGACCGAGTTCTTTCCCGAGGGCGACCCGGAGCGTGCGTTCATCAGTTTGCGCACGCCCCAGGGGACGAACATCCACGAGACGGACCGACTGACCCGCATCATCGAAGAGCGAATCAAGCCATACGAGCCATGGTTCGACGATGTCATCACCAATGTCGGCTCCGCCAGCGGGAGCATGGACCTCATGGCCAGCGCCGGCGGCCCCCACCTGGCCAACATTACCATGGTGTTCTACGATTTCGTCGTGCGCGAGCGGCCGTCGACGGAGATCATCGCGGAGGTCCGCAAGGCTATCGCCGATATCCCCGGCGCAGAGATCAAGGTCGAACGTGAGGAGGAAGGTCCCCCTACCGGCGCCCCGGTCACCGTTCGTATCGTGGGCGAGGATTTCAAGACGCTCGAGCGCCTCAGCGAAGAGGCGAAACGAATGATTGCAGATGTCCCCAACCTCGTGAACATGCGGAGCGACCTGGAAGCGACTCGCCCCGAGCTGGCCTTCACCGTGGATCGACGCGTCGCAACACTCCTGGGCGTCAACACCGCCACCGTCGGCAACTTCCTGAAGATGGCCATCTTCGGGACAAAGGTGGGCACGTATCGCCAGTTCAACGATGAATATGACATCACGGTCCGCCTGCCCTTGCAGGATCGGGTCAACATCGACGATCTCTACCGGCTGCAAATCCCGAATACGACCGGCCAGTCCGTGCCGCTCAGTTCCCTCGGACGGTTCGAGTACAAGGGCGGCTTCGGGACCATCAACCGCGTCGATCAGAAACGCGTCGTCACCATCACGGCCGACACCGAAGGACGCCTGAGCTCTGCCGTGCTGGCGGACGTTCAGCGCCGGCTTCAGCCGCTGGGCGATCCCCGGCTGTCCTCGAAGGACATCCTCGACTGGGACGCACTGCGAGGGACTCTCGCCGACGCACGGAACCAGCCGGGACCAGGCTTGGCTGCCCGCGTTTGGCAGATCCTGCCCAAGAAGAGCGCAGTGTCGCTCGACGCCGCAATGACTGCCGGGGTATCCGCCGAGGATCGGAACAGGCAAATCCTGCAATCACTCAACCAGGCGATTGCCAATCGCGATTTCTACCAGGCCGAGGACTTCCGGAACGCGGAGATGTCCTCTCCCGCCTCCGAGTTGCTCAAACAGGATCGCCGGAACCTCAGCGCCGAAGAAGCCCAGTTCCTCAATCGCCAGGCTTTCGTCGCAGCATTCCCCAGGATCATCGCGCCCGGCGTCCGCCTCAACGCACCCGTCGGATACGAGATCCGCTATGCGGGCGAGAAACAAGAGGAGGACGAGGCGAGGGCCTTTCTGGGCAAGGCGTTCGTGATCGCCCTGCTGCTGATTACCCTGGTCCTGGTCATCCAGTTCAACTCGATGATGGTGCCGATCATCATCATGACCACGGTGATCCTGTCGTTGATCGGCGCCTTGATCGGCCTGGTGATTATGGGCCTGCCCTTCGGCATCATCATGACCGGCATCGGAATCATCAGTCTCGCCGGCGTCGTGGTCAACAACGCCATCGTGCTGCTGGATTATACGCGTCAGTTGCAGGCCCGGGGGATGGACCTGGTTTCCGCCGCAGCGGAGGCGGGCGTCACGCGGCTTCGACCCGTCATGTTGACCGCCGGCACGACGATTATCGGTCTGCTCCCCATGATCGTCGGCATCTCGTACGACTTCCACACACTCTCGTGGGCCCTCAAGAGCGAGTCGACCCAGTGGTGGCGCAACATGGCCGTTGTCGTTGTCTTCGGCCTGGGCTTCGCGACGATCCTGACACTCGTGGTCGTGCCCTCGCTGTACGTAATGCTCACCCGGGCCTCTCTGCGGATACATGCCTGGCTGGGAATGCCCCCCGAGGAACAAAGCAAAATCCCGGCCCCCGCATCCAGCGCGAGTTGACACCCTATGGAATCCCTGAAGAACAAGCGTGGCTTCATCTGCGACATGGACGGCGTGATCTATCACGGATCGCGCCTGCTTGAAGGCTCGAAGGGCTTCGTCGACTGGCTCAAATCGGAGGGCAAGCAGTTCCTGTTCCTGACGAACAGCTCCGCCCGCTCGCCCCGCGAGCTGCACCAGAAGCTGATGCACATGGGCATCGAGGTCGGCGAGGACCATTTCATCACCTCCGGCATGGCGACCGCTCATTTCATCGCCTCTCAATATCCCGGGGGGCGGGTCTTCGCCATCGGCGACTCCGGCCTGTATCAGGCGCTCTACGAGGCGGGCCTGTCCATCGATGAGAACCAGCCGGACTATGTGGTGGTCGGCGAGACCCGCAGCTACAGCTATGAGAAGATCGAGACGGCGATTCTCCTGGTCCTGGCCGGGGCCAAGTTGATCGGGACCAACCCGGACCTGACCGGCCCGACAGAGCGGGGCATTGGCCCGGCGTGCCGGGCGCTGATCGCCCCCATCGAAATGGCGACCGGCCGGCAAGCCTACTTCATCGGCAAGCCCAACCCGCTCATCATGCGTCATGCCAGAACCCTGCTGGGCTGCGAGCGGAACGAAACCGTCATCATCGGCGACCGCATGGACACGGACATCGTCGCCGGCATCGAGTCGGGCATCGACACCGTGCTCGTCCTGAGCGGCATCACGAAGGAATCCGACCTGGACCGCTACCCCTACAAGCCGCACTACATCCTCAAGGATGTCAGCGAGATCCCGAAGTAGCCGCTGGCGACGACACTCGATCGTCTGTACAATGTCGCCCTATGGATTCGTACAATCTCGTCAGCTTCGCCGGCATTTTCGTTCTCGTGGGAGTGGCCTGGGTATTGTCCGCGGACCGGCGGAACCTGAACTGGCGGGTGATCGGCTGGGGAATCGGATTGCAGTTGCTCGTGGCGCTGTTCATCTTCGTGGTCCCCGCCGGGACGCGAGCGTTCCTCGTCGTCAACGACGCAGTCGTGAAGATCCTCGACTCGGCCGGCGCCGGATCGCGATTCGTTTTCGGCCGTCTCGCGCTCGGACCCGGACAGGTCGATGAGAACGGCGTGGAATCCATCGGCTTCATCCTCGCGTTCCAGGCCTTCCCGACGATCATCTTCTTCTCCTCTTTGATCGCCATTCTGTACTACATTGGGATCATGCCCAGGCTCATCAAGGCGTTTGCCTGGGTCTTCACCCGGCTCATGCGGGTCTCGGGGGCCGAATCCCTCGCGACCGCCAGCAACATCTTCGTCGGCGTGGAGGCCAACCTGACGATCCGGCCGCACCTGGCGAAACTGACGCCCTCCGAAATGTGCACCGTTCTCACCGCCGGCATGGCGACCGTCGCCTCGAACGTGCTGGCGTTGTACGTCCTGACGCTTCAGAAGCAGTTTCCCACGATTGCAGGCCATCTGATCTCCGCATCGCTCCTGTCCGCCCCGGCGGCCCTGCTCATGTCCAAGATCCTCCTGCCCGAGAGCGGCAAGCCGGAGACCCTGGGCCTGCATGTGGAGCCCTGCTACGAGCGGGAAGGCAGCCTTTTCGAGGCGATCATCAACGGCGCCAACGCCGGCGTCCGCATGATCGTGGGCATCGCCGCCCTGCTCATCGCAGTGCGGGGCCTGGTCGCGCTGGCCGACCTGGTCCTGTCGAGCGCCGGCGACCGGCTGAACCCCCTGCTCGGCGTCGAGGGCCACTGGTCGCTGAGCGGCCTGTTCGGGTATCTCTTCTATCCGCTGACGCTCGTCCTGGGCGTGCCCCCCAGCGATGCCGGCGAGATCTCGCGGATCATCGGGGAACGGTTGATCGTCACTGAGGTCACATCCTACGGCGATCTGGCCGTTGTGATGGAGAGAGGATTGCTCGAACATCCGAGGTCGGCCGTCATCGCCACCTACGCCCTGTGCGGATTCGCCCACATCGCGTCGATGGCCATTTTTGTCGGGAGCGTCTGCGCCCTGGCGCCCCAGTGTACGAAGAACATCGGGCCCGTCGCAGTCCGGGCGCTCGTGGCCGCCACGCTGGCCTGCCTGATGACCGCGTGCATCGCGGGCACGTTCTTCACCGAGGGCTCTATTCTCCTGGGAGGCTCCTGATGTTCATGCGGCGTCTGAGCGATTGTGAGGAATTCACCGCCGGGGACCATTCCATCCTCCGCGAGCTTCTCCATCCGGACAAGGCCGGCCTCGCGATCCGCTACAGTCTCGCCCACGCAAGGGTCCGGCCCGGCGAGACGACTTTGCCCCATCGACTCCGGACGACGGAGGTCTACTACATCATCGAGGGGCAAGGCCGGATGCACATCGACGCAGAAACCTCCGAAGTGACCGCCGGCTGCGCAGTCTACATCCCTCCACGATCCGTCCAATGCATCGAGAACACCGGGACCGGCGATCTGGTCTTTCTCTGCATCGTGGACCCGGCGTGGAGGCCGGACGATGAGGAGATCCTGGTCGTCCGCGACCCCTAATGGGCAATAACGCTGGAGACGCGGAATACCGGCAGCAGCAGCGCGATCGCGATGGTGCCGATGATGGCGCCGAGAATAGTGATCATCAGCGGCTCGATGAGCGTCATGACGTTGCGAATGGAGGTCTCCAGCTTCTTCTGGTAGAAGATCGAGACCTTGTCGCAGACCTCGCCGAGCCGGCCGCTCTTCTCGCCCGCCCGCAGCATCTGGATGATGCCGGGAGCGATGAGGTCGGACC
>JBDKRX010000221.1:0-12446 GCA_039683175.1 Phycisphaerales bacterium | reverse complement strand
GCCCTGCCCGACGTTGCTCCAGGCGCTCTCGACGGTGGCCTCGATGAATCGTCCATCGTCGGTGACCCAGACCAATTCCATGCCGCCGGGCAATTCCTCATTGAGGATGTCCATCGCCGTTCGGACGCTGTTGACGACCTTCACCGCGTTGGCCTCGGCCTTCTTGACGACCTTGATATAGACGCAGGGCCGGCCGTCGATAGCTGCCTTCTGGCGAAGCTCCTCTGTGGTCATGACCGCCTGGCCGATATCGCGAATGTAGCATCGCTGACCTTCTTCGCCGGCCACCTGGAGCGTTCCGATATCCGGGACCTGCTTGTACTCGGCATCGAACTTCACGGAGTACTCCCGTCCGTGATCGATGACGCGCCCGCTGGGGATGGTCCGCACCGCCTTCTGAATCGCGTCCACGATGTTCATGCTCGACAGGCCTTTGGCGGCGAGCTTCTCGCGGTCCAGCAGGATATGCACCTCGCGCTTGGCCCCGCCGACCAGATCGACGTTGGCGACGCCGGCAATCACCGTGATCCGGTCACGCAGTGTGTTGTCGGCATAGTCGTACAGCTCATCAAGCGGGACGTCCCCAGTCAACGCCATGTGGATGATCGGCTGGGCGTTGATATCGAACTTCAGGATCTTTGGGTCCTCCACGTCTTCGGGAAAGTCCGCCCGAATGAGATCGAGCTTCTCCCGCACGTCGGTAGCCGCGATGTCCACGTCCACGTCGAGTTCGAATTCCAGCAGGGTCTGGCAGACGTTCTCCATGCAGGCGGAGCTGACGTGCTTGAGCCCGTCGATCGTGACCATCTGGTCCTCAATCCGCTTGGCGACGTCTGTCTCGATCTGCTCGGGACTGGCGCCAGGGTAGATGGTCGTGATCGTGATATAGGGCACGTCCATCTTAGGCATCAACTCCAGGCCCAGCTTTCGATAGGCATTCAACCCCAGCAGGGTCAAGCCGATGATCAGGCAGCTCATGGCGATCGGCCGGCGGATGGATGCATCGGACAAGAACATTACTTCTCCTCCTGCTGGACCTGGACTGCAGCGCCCTGATTGAGCATGTTCTGCCCGAGAGTCACGACCGGGTCGTTCTCTTTCACTTGGCCCTGGAGGATCTCGGTCCAGCCGTCGGCCTCGATGCCCGTCGTGACGGCCTCCTGCCGTGCTACGCCGTTCTGTATGACGAAGACGACGGTTCCGCCGGCCCGACTCTGGAGACTCGACGACGGAACGCCCAGACCCCTGCGCGTCTCGAAGACGACCGTAATCTGGGCCATGGCGCCCGGCGCGATGCCGGCAGGCGGGTCCTTCAACAGGCACTTGACCTCGAACGTCCGCAGCTTGGGATGGATCGTCGGGCTTTTGTACGTGATGATCTGTCTGCCGAGGTCGATGCCGGAGACCTGAACCTTCATCGGGGTCTGGCCCGACACGACCTCGCCGTAGTACTGGGCCGGCAAGAACGCGGCGATTTCCACAAGAGAAGTATCGTCGATCCGCAGGACCGGCTGGCCCGGACTGCCCATCTCGCCCGGTTCGCCGAGCCGCTGACTGATCTTGCCGCTGATCGGCGCATAGATCGTGGCGTCGTCGAGTTCCTTCCTCGCGATTTCCAGTTCCGCCTTGCTCTGAGTCTGTTTCGCGACGTTCAGTTCCACCTGCGCCTCGCCCAGTTTTCTGGCCGCCTGGAGCTGCTGATACCGCGACTGTTGTTGTTCAAACGCGTCGGCCGTCACCGCGTTCTGATCGTACAGCCGTTTGAAGCGGTTGTAGTCCAGTTCGGCCTTGTGCAGATCGACCGTCACCTTGTCGAGACTGGCAGCGGCTTCCCGACTGGCGCATTGGGCCACAATGGTGGCCTGCTCCTTGATTTGGAGGTTCCTCTCCAGGCTGACCGCATCGGTCTGGAAGAGCTTCGTTTGGCCGGCGACGACGGCATCGCCTTCATCGACGTAGATTGCTTCGAGGGTTCCGCCGATTCGCGGCGAGACCATGGCGAACTCCTTGGTCTGTACGTTGCCCTGGACCAGGATCGCCCGCTCGAAGTCCCGGACGATTGTCGCCGCCACCACGACCGACACGCGCTTGGCTTCCGTGGCCGGGGTCGAGGCGTTGGTTTCCTTGGCTTGGGCTTGCTGCTGGTGGATGAGGTAGCCGCCCGTTGTCGCGAAGGCGACGAGCGCCGCCCCAACAAGCAGTTTCGCTGCTACCGACGTCGCTCGTGGTGCGGCCTCACTTTTCTGATTGACCGTCATGACGTGTTTCCTCGTAATCTGTCTTGGTCTGTCCTATTGCGTTCAACAGGGTCGCGGTACTGACCTGGTACTGAAAACGTGCGCTGATGGACTGCATTCTCGCCTTGTCGGCGGCAGCCAGAACGTCTGCCATGTCCGAGTAGCTGACCAAACCCTCTCGCCACTTCTGTTGTGTCTCTGTGGACCGCTTCGCGGCAACATCGAGCGTGCTCTGCGCCAGGGTCATTTCCTCTTTGACGGTCTCCAGAGCCAGATGTGCCCGGATCACCTCCAGGATGATGGTCATGGTGGTCTGCTCTCGCTCCAGGTAGCTGTCCTTCCGGCGTTCTTTGGCTGCCTTGTATTCGTTGACGTTGGCGAAACCGTCGAAGATGCTCAGGGTGCCCGCCAGCCCGCCGGTCCAGTAGTTGGAGTACTTCAAGAACGAGTCCGACGAGTCCATCCGACTGGCGAACCCTGCAAAGACGGGGAGGAAACTGGAGACCGCCATCTTGACTTTCTCCTCCTCGATGGCAACCTTCCGATCCGAGATCTGCAACTGCGGATGGCGCAGAAGGGCCTCCGCAATCAGCGACTCCAGCGATCCCTCGGCGGGCTCGAGCGGCGTCTCAGGCCGCAGCGTGATGTCCGCCATGGGCGAGAGCCCCATCGCCGTCAGCAGTTCGGCCTTCGCCTGCTCGTGGGTCCGGAGGGTCCGCCGCAACTCGATCTGTCGTGCCTGCGTCATCACGGCGACCTGCCTGGCCTGCCATTCAGTGACCAGCCCTTCCTTGTAGAATGCCGCGACCTCTTCCTGCAGGGCGGTTGCGGCTTTGATCTGGCTGTCCAACGCGCGTTCATATTCATCGAGGGACAGGCAGTAGAAATAGCAGGCCGTGATCTGCACCACGGTCATTTGCCTGGTGTATTCGGCGACGAGATCGGCGATTTCCTTGCCGCGAGAGTGCATCGAATACAGGAACCACGTGGCCGGATTGAAGATCGAGGTCTGAATCTGCCAGGTGACCTCGTGGACCCGCTTGTCGCTCATCGCCGCCTCGAATCCGCTGATGCTTCTGACCAATTGCGGATCGAACGCGGTGTACTGATAGTTCAGGTCCACCGTGGGCAGGAAGTTGGCGAAGGCGGTCTTGCGTTCCAGCTTGGCGATCCGCTGTTGGGTCTCGCTGCTCTTGACCTGGAGGCTGTTGGCCAGCGCGATGCGAATGCAGTCCTCCAGGCCGAGCGTGCCCTGTTGGGACAGGACTTCTTCGGTTTGGGTCAGGAGCGCTTGTGGATACTCGGCGGCATGTTCCTGACGGACTTTCTGTCCGTCGTAGGAATGGCAACCGGCCAGGAGCAAAAGGATCAATGGCAGCGCCGCCAGACGGCGCCTGTTGCTATGCGTCACGTTTTCCTCCCGAAGGCTTGAGAAACCCATTGAAGAACACCGCCTCGACCTTCTTCAATTCAGCATCCAAATCGTCCGCCTGTGGATCGCCCGCGGCGGCGAGGATCAGCGACTCCAATGTTGCGAGGAGGCATTTGGCGGCGATCAGCGGATCGACATCGTTGAAGAGCCCCTTGCGAATGCCGGCGGCAATGACGCTCGAAAGCGGTCCGATAACGCGCTCGTCAATTTCCCTCTTCTTGGCCTCGACTCGCGGCCCAGGCAGGCACCGCCCCCGACTCTCCAACAGGTAGAGTCGCAAGGCGGCGGCCTGCTCCTGGGCCATCCGTGTGTGGAGGCGGATGAAGAGGCTCAGTTTGTCCCGCTCGTCGTCAGGGCCTTCGAGCGCCGGCAGGATCGTGCCCAGACCCTGTTCGGCCGTGGCCGCCAGCAGCTCGAAGAACAGTTCTTCCTTGCTCGAGAAGAAGTTGTACAGGGTGCCCGTGGCGAACTCCGCGGCCGCCGCGATCTCCTGCATCGAGACGCTGTGAAAGTCCTTCTCGGCGAACAGCCGCAGCGCCGCGGATAGAATCTCCTGCCGGTGCTGCTGTCGTTCACGTTCCTTCCGTGGTGATTTCTCTGCCGACGTTATCTTAGTCTCCACGTCAGATCTCATCGTATGTGAATAATTGTTCGCATACTGAGTATACGTCCATATTATGAATGTATGTTCATAAAAATGCAAGAAGATTCTGGGAGAAAGCAGTGTCCGGGTGAAAAAAAACGCGAGCTACACAACTGGACCGTCCGTGAGAACCGTCCAGATCCTCCGGTCGCCTGCGTTATCCCCTGAGGCGACTTCGGTTTGTGCAATCGTATAGCCTGCTTCCAGGCCGCGTGAAGACGACGGAGGTCAGGGTTCGGTCTGTTCAGAGGGCCCGTCGCCGCCTCCGCCCAAGACGGCGTAGAGTCTCACCTGATTGGCGAGCTTTGCCAGGCGGAGCCAGACCAGTCCCTGCTGCGCCGCGTAGAGAGATCGCTGTGCGTCGAGGACGCCCAGATAACTGTCAATCCCCTTCTCATAACGGGCATTGGACAGGCGGTGTGTCCGGGCGACAGCATCGACCAGGGATTGCTGCGCCGCTATCTGCTCGTCCACGGTGCCGCGTACGGCGAGGGCGTCGGCCACTTCCCGGAAGGCGTTCTGAATCGCCTGTTCGTACTGCGTCAGGGCCATTTCCCTTTGCACCTTTGTGACCTTGAGCGCCAACCAGGTGCGGTTGTCAAAGACCGGCATGGTGACCTGGGGCGCGTAACGCCATGTGCCCGATCCGGATTCGAAGAGTCCCGATAGATCGCTGCTTGCGGTTCCGACAGCGGCGGTCAGGGAAATGCGAGGAAAACACGTCGCCCGCGCGGCGCCGATGTCGGCGTGGGCCGCCCGAAGCAGGTTCTCGGCCTGGAGAACATCGGGCCGGCGCAGGAGCACCTCCGAGGAGACGCCTGCAGAGATTTCTTTCGCAGAAGTGACGCTGCCCAGCGTCGCGGGCAGAAGGTCGCCCGGCGCCGCGGCGCCCAGCAGAAGGTTCAATGCGTTTTCATCCTGTGCCACCACTTGCGTGAAGCGCGCCACATCGCCGCGGGCGACATCCACTTGCGTCTGCGCGCGAGAGAGGTCCAGGTCCGACGCTTGGTCGCGGTCCAGGAGCCGTTTGACCAGAGCGTAGGCGTCCTGCTGGGCGACAAGAGTGGACTGGGCCAGGGCCTGGGCTTCCCGGTCCGCCGCCAGGACGAGATACGCATTGGCGACTGCGGAGACCAACAGGATCTGGGCGCCGCGTCGGGCCTGCTCGGTGGCCAGGTATTCCTGCAGAGCGCTCTGTTTGAGGCTGCGGATGCGCCCGAAGAAATCGAGTTCCCAGGCCAGAACGCCGAGTTCGACGCTGTACTGTTCGACGGTCTGGCGTCTTCGCGTGGACGAGAGGTCGGCGGGGAGGCGTTGTTTGCTCCCGCTGGCGACGGCGTCGACCGTGGGCAGCAGTTCGGCTCGTTGGATGCCGTACATGGCCCGCGCTCGTTCCACGTTCAAAGCGGCCAGCCGCAGGTCGCGATTGTTCTCCAAGGCCGTCTCGATGAGTTTCTGCAGCTTCTCGTCGGAGAAGAACTCCTGCCATCTCAAATCGGGGGCCTGCGGAGCATCCGTCGCCGTCTGCGTACCCTGATAGGCCGGACCACTCGGCCATTCGGCAGCGACCGGAGCATTCGGCTGTTCATATTTCGGAGCCAGCGTACAGCCGGCGAGACAGGCCATAAGGCACAGGATAACCAGGTTCCACGGTTTCATGTCGTACCCCCTTTCGTGCGGTCCCTTCCGAAGAAGCGGGACACCAGCACGAAGAACAGCGGAATGAAGATGAGGTCGATGAAGGTGGCAGAGAGCATCCCGCCGGCGACCGCGGTTCCAATGGCGTTCTGGGCGCCCGCGCCCGCGCCGGTGGAGATCGCCAGCGGCAGGACGCCGCAGAAGAAGGCCAGCGAGGTCATCAGCACCGGTCGGAATCGGGTCTTCACCGCTCCCAGGGTGGCCTCGATCAGCCCTTCTCCCTGACTCAGGCGGTCCTGCGCGAACTGGATGATGAGGATGGCGTTCTTGGTCGAAAGTCCCAGGGTCGTCAGGAATCCGATCTGGAAGTAGACGTCGTTGGACATCCCTCGCGACCACGTCGCCAGCGTTGCGCCAAAGACGCCCAGCGGCAACATGAGCATATTGACGAAGGGAATGGTCCAGCTCTCGTAGAGCGCCGCGACGCACAGGAAGATGATCAGGATGGAGAAGGCGTACAGCGGAGCGGTCTGGGCGCCGGCTTGCCGTTCCTGATAGGAAAGACCGGTCCAGTCATAGCCGATCCCCTGGGGCAGCTTCTTGATGAATCCCTCCATGGCCGCCATGGCCTCGCCGGAACTGCGTCCCGGCGCCGATTCACCCAGGATGTTCATCGAGGGGAAGCCGTTGAATCGCTCCAGTTTCGGAGAACCGGTGGTCCAGTGCCCGGTCGCGAACGAGGAATAGGGGACCATGGCGCCCGTGGCATTGCGGACATAGAGCTTGTCCAGGTCCTCGGGCAGCATGCGGTAGGGGGCGTCGGCCTGGACGTAGACTCGTTTCACCCGGCCGCCTTGAATGAAGTCGTTGACGTACGAGCTGCCGAAGGCGGCGGAGATGGTCCTGTGGATCGAGGCGATGGGCAGGCCCAGGGCTCCGGCCTTCTCCCAGTCCACATCGATCCGATACTGGGGCACGTCTTCCAGCCCGTTGGGTCGGACCTTGGTCAACACCGGATCCTCCGAGGCGGAGTTTTGTGCCGCCATGCCGAGGAGCTGGTTTCGGGCCGCCATCAGCCCGGCGTGGCCGAGCCCACCTCGATCCAGCAGTTGGAAGTCGAATCCCTTCGCCTGGCCCAGCTCGACCACCGCCGGCGGAGCAAAGGCGAACACCTGTGCGTTGCGAATCTGGGAGAACACGCCCATGGCTCTTCCCGCCACGGCGGTGACTTTCAGTTCCGGCCGATCCCGGAGTTTCCAGTCGCGAAGCTTGATGAAGGCCAAGCCCGAGTTCTGCCCGCGTCCGGCGAAATTCACTCCCGCAACCGTCATGCAACATTGCACAGCATCGGTCTCATGCGTCAGGAAGTGTTCTTCCACCTGTTTCATGACCTCTCGGGTCTGCTCCAGGGTGGAGTTGGCCGGCAGCGTGGCCTGCACCATCATCATTCCCTGATCCTCATCGGGGAGATAGGCGGTGGGCATCTTGTGGAGGAGGTATCCTACGCCGCCCACGATCAGGACGAAGACCACGACGTATCGGATCTTCCTGGAGAAGGAGCGGCTCACCAGGCGCAGATACCGCTCGCGAACCCAGAAGAAGACCCAGTCGAACGCTCGGAAGAACGGGCGCAGCAGCCAGAACCCGCCCTCTGCGGGCTCATGGCCCTTCGCGACCGGTTTGAGCAGCGAGGCGCACAGCACCGGCGTCAAGATCAACGCCACCACCACCGAAAGGAGCATCGAGGCGATGATCGTCACGGAGAACTGCCGGTAGATCACGCCCGTGGAGCCGCCGAAGAATGCCATCGGGCCGAAGACCGCGGAGAGCACCAGGCCGATGCCGATCAGGGCACTGGTGATCTGCCCCATGCTCTTGGAGGTGGCCTCCTTGGGCGGGAGTCCCTCCTCGCTCATGATTCGCTCGACGTTCTCCACGACCACGATGGCGTCGTCCACCAGCAGGCCGATGGCCAGGACCATGGCGAACATCGTCAGCATGTTGATGGAGTACCCGAGAAGCGCCATAGTCGCGAACGTCCCCAGGAGCACCACGGGCACCGCAATCGTCGGGATCAAGGTGGCGCGGATGTTCCCCAGGAACAGGTACATCACCAGGAACACCAGCAGGATGGCCTCAAACAGGGTCTTGACCACCTCTTCGATGGCCACCTTGACGAAGGGTGTCGTGTCGTAGGGATACACGACCTTCATGCCGGCGGGGAAGAACTCGCTCATCTCGCTCATTTTGGCCCGGATGGCGTTGGCCGTGTCCAAGGCGTTGGCGCCGGCCGCCTGTCGGACCGCCAGCATGGCCGAGGGCTTGCCGTTATACCTGGCTTGGATATCATATGCTTCCGTCCCGAGTTCCGTCCGTCCTACGTCGCTGATTCGCACGATGGAACCGTCTGCGTTGCTGCGAAGGGGGATCGAGGCGAACTCGTCCGGCGTCTTGAGCAGGCTCTGGACGATGATGGCCGCGTTCAGACGCTGGCCTGCCACCGCGGGCGCCCCGCCGAACTGGCCTGCCGACACCTCGACGTTATAGGCGTCCAGAGCCGTGACGACATCCTGGATCGTCATCCGGTATTCGGTCAGCTTGTCGGGGTCCAACCAGATCCGCATGGCGTACTGGCTTCCGAAGACCTCCACCTCCCCCACGCCGGGTACTCGCGAAAGCACCTTCTCGATGTTGGATTGGGCGTAGTCCCGCAGGTCTTCCCCATCCTGGCTCCCGTCCTCTGAAATCAAGCCCACCATCATGAGGTAGTTTCGCGTGGACTTCGAGACCTTGACGCCGGATCGCTGCACCACCTCGGGAAGGCTGGCCATGGCGAGCTGCAGCTTGTTCTGCACCTGGGCCCAGGCGAGGTCCGGATCGGTCCCCGGCGTGAAGGTCAGCTCCACGCGGGCGGAGCCCGACGAGTCGCTCGTCGCGGATAGATACAGCATCTTGTCGAACCCCGTCATCTTCTGCTCGATGATCTGGGTCACGCTGTTCTCCACCGTCTCGGCGGACGCCCCCGGATAGAAGGCGCTGATGGCGATGGACGGCGGCGCGATGGGCGGGTACTGCGATATGGGCAGACCATAGATGGCCAGGCCGCCCGTCACCATGAGGATGATGGCGATGACCCACGCGAAGACCGGGCGTTCCAGGAAGAATCTCGACAACATCATGCACCTCCGTTTGCTCGGCTCGGCATCCCGGCTTTGGCACGGTCTTCGCTGCCGGCATCAGGAAGGGCCACCTTCACAGCAGCGCCCGGCCGCACTTTCTGCACCCCCTCGACGATCACACGATCGCCGGGGGCAAGACCGGATGAGACGAGCCATTGGTTGCCGATGGCTCGATCCAGGACGAGCATCCGCTGCTCAACCTTCTCCCCGGCGCCCACGACCATCGTGATGGGATTGCCCTTAGGATCGCGCGATACCGCTTGCTGAGGGATCAGGATGGCCTGGTCGTTGACGCCTTCCTGCACCACCGCGCGGACGAACATGCCCGGCAGGAGGACTCCCTGGGCATTGGGAAAGACCGCCCGTACGATGACGGACCCGGTCGTCGGATCCACCGTGACGTCGCGAAACTGGAGCGTCCCTTCCGATGGATATTCTGTACCGTCGTCCAGAACGAGCTCGACCTTGTTCTGGCTCGTTCCGTCCTGACTGAGCCGGCCGTCCTCCAGACGTCGTTTCAACCGCAGCAGCGTCGCGGTGGATTGGGGCACGTCTACGTAGATGGGGTCCAACTGTTGAATTGTTGACAGGGCCACGGGTTGATACGCTGTCACCAGAGCGCCGCCCGTCACGCTGGATCGGCCGATGCGCCCGGAAATCGGTGCCGTGACGCGGGTGTATCCCAGGTTGATCCGCGCGGTCTCAACCGTCGCCTGCCAGTACTGAATATCGGCCTCCGCCTGGTTCAGAGCGCTGGCTGCATCGTCGTAGTCCTGCTGACTGACTGCCTTGTCGGCAAGCAGGTCCTTATAACGTCCGACCCTGGAACGGATCGAAGGCAGACTGGCCTGCGATCTGTTGAAGGCGGCCTGGGCATTGTCGAGCACCGCCTGAAACGGAGCGGGATCGATCTGATAGAGCACCTGGCCCGCCTGCACATCGGAACCTTCGGTGAACAGGCGTTTCTGTATCAGGCCGTTGACCTGGGGCCGGATTTCCGCGACGAGGTAGGCGGACGTACGGCCCGGCAGCTCGGTGGTCAGCACGACTTTCTCCGGCTGGACCGTCATGGCAACCACCTCCGGGGCCGAGGGCGGCGGCGAGGATTCCTGCCGACGGTCGCAGCCACCCAGCAGAAGGCCTCCTGATAGAACTGTCGCAAGAAGAATCACTCTGACCATAAACCTTGTATGCGATTGCATCGAGAATCTCCAATAACACCGAAGAAGATGAATGTTTTGAGCATCCGAAGGTCGGATTGGATCGTGGAACTCCCGTGGGAAGGCGAGAACATCCACGACAGCGACGGCAAGAACCGCCGGGCGTTGCACGTCACGCTTTTCCTCGCCGGGATTTCACGAGCCCGTTGAAGAACACCGCCTCGACCTTCTTTAGATCCGCGTTCAGATCGGTTGCCTGCGGATCGTCCACGGCCGCGAGGATCAATGTTTCCAGCGACGCGGAGAGGCATTTGGCCGCAATCACCGGATCGATCGTGTTGAAATGCCCTTTGCGGACGCCGGCGGCGATGACGTTCGAGAGCGGCAGGATGATTCGCTCATCGATTTCCTTTTTCTTGGCCTCGACCCGCGGTCCAGGCAGGCACCGCCCGCGACTCTCCAATAGATACAGTCGAAGGGCGGCGGCCTGCTCACGGGCGATCCGTACGTGGAGACGGATGAAATGACTCAATTTGTCTCGCTCGTCGCCGGGGCCGTCGAGCGCAGGGAGGACTAGGCCGAGGCTTTCCTCGGCCGTAACGAGCAGCAGCTCGAAGAACAGATCTTCCTTGCTCGGGAAGAAGTTGTACAGGGTGCCCGTGGCGAACTCCGCGGCCGCCGCGATCTCCTGCATCGAGACGCTGTGAAATCCCTTCTCTGCGAACAGGCGCAGCGCCGCGGACAGGATCTCCTGTCGGTGCTGCTGGCGCTCACGTTCCTTCCGTGATGACTTTCCTGCCGACGCTATTTCAACCTCCACGTCAGACCTTCTTGTTCATGAATCATAACTCGCATATTGAGTATAGGTTCATAGTATGAATGAGAGTTCACCATGATGCAAGAGAATTGTGTGAAAAAACGGCGCCGGTGTGAAAAAAGTCGTGTGTTATACGATCTGATTGTCCTTCAGGACCGCCCAGGTCTTGCGGCGACCTGCGCCGTCGTTCGATGCGATCTCCACCTGAGCAATCGTATAGCCGGCTTCGCCGGCCCGTGCCCGCTTCCATGCCTCATGGAGGCAGCCGAGGTACACGGAATCCTCCTGGGCCCTGGCGATCTGCTCCTGGATCGGCTTGGCGGCATCGGACCCGAGATCGTCCAACGCGCGTTGCTTGGCTGTTTCGACCTCCTCGCCGGACGACTCGATACCCAGGCCCAACCGGGTGAGGTGCGTCTGAAGCCCCTCCATGTAGGCAGTCCGCAGCCGCTCGCGAATCGCGGCCCGGCCCACATCCGCCATCTCGTCCCATCGCAAGTCGGGCGCATAGACCCTGCACTGGAAGAACAGGCCGATGGCCGCATCGTCCGGCAGCGATTGTCGGATGACCTCCTCGGCGCTGACGCCATATGTGCCCGCCAGTGCGGAGAGTCCCTTCGACCATTCCTCCGGAATGTAGAACGCGATGCGTTTGTTCTTTGCCATAGTTGAATCCTTCAATGGTCTCCGAGCGGGCATGTTATAGCGATTGTCTGATGAAACGCAAGAGCGATTTGCGTGGACCCGGGACTCACGGTCGCAGGCCGAGCGGAACGACGCCGAGTTGCGTAACGACGACGGATGTGGTATAAACCCCTTCAACTACGATCACCTGCTTGCGATCTACCTATTGGGACAGTCCATGTCCAGTCGCATCCTGTGCGATGCGGGATCGCAGCTCGCAAATAGTAAATAGTAAACTGAAGAAGGGATTTTATGGAAGTCGCGGAACTCAAGACACTGATCTCGAATCTCGAGGCCCGGGTGGAAACCATCCGGGACTGGCTTTGACTTGGCGAGCAAAAGGAGCCAGTTGGAGGAGTTGGGCAACAAGATGTCTGTGCCGGGGTTCTGGGACAACCAGGAGAGGGCCCAGGCGGTCGTGGGGCAACTTAGTGCGCTGAAGGCCGTGGTCGAGCCGGTGCAAGAGCTGCAGCGAGAGGTGAAGGACCTCGCTGAACTGTACGAGCTGGCGACCGAGGAAAACGACGCGGATGAACTGACGCAACTGGAGCAGGACGCCAAGGCGGTGGAGAAACGCTGCCAGCAGGTGGAGCTGCAGGGGCTGTTGGCCCGGCCCGAGGATATGCGCAACTGCTTTTTCGGCATCCATGCCGGCG
>JBDKRX010000220.1:0-3144 GCA_039683175.1 Phycisphaerales bacterium | reverse complement strand
GCCTCCTACACTGCCGTCTGTGCGGGCGGCCGTCGCTCAAACGGTGCACATTCCAGTCGTAGGAGCATAGAATGGACTGCAAGGCATTTGTCGAAGAACAGATCTTTCAGATTCGCAAGACTGTGGGCAAAGCCACGGCCATCAATGCCCTCAGCGGTGGCGTCGACAGTTCCCTCGTGACCGTCCTCGGGCATCGCGCGCTGGGCAAGCAACTCAAAACCGTCTTCATCGACAACGATCTCATGCGGGAGGGCGAGCCGAAACGAGTCGTCGCGATGTTCGCCCAGATGGGAATCCCCGTCGAGCTGGTGGACGCGAAGAAGGAGTTCCTCGGCGCCCTGGCGGGTCTGACCGATCCCGAAGAGAAACGCCAGGCGATCACCGACACGTTCTATTCGCGGGTCTTCGGCCGGATCGTCAAAGAATCCGGCGCCAAGTTCCTGATGCACGGCACCATCCTGACCGACATCGAGGAGACCGTCGCAGGGATCAAGAGGCAGCACAACATCCTCTCGCAGCTCGGCATCGACACGAAGGAAGCCTATGGCTACGCGGTCGTCGAGCCGCTCAAGACGCTCCGCAAGGACGACGTCCGCGCAGTGTGCAAGTTCCTGGAGCTTCCCGCGCAGGTCACGAACCGCATCCCGTTCCCGGGTCCGGCCCTCGCGACCCGCATCGTCGGCGAAGTCACGCCCCAGCGGCTCGCCACCGTTCGCAAGGCAACTGCCATCGTCGAGGAGGAATTGGCCGACACCGGGGCCTTCCAGTACCTGGCCGTCCTGCTGAACGACCGGGCCACGGGCATCCGCAACAACAAACGCGAGTTCGGACAGATCATCGTCGTCCGCTGCATCGAGAGCACCGACGCCCGCCAGGCGACGGCTACCGAGCTGCCCTGGACCAAGCTGAATCGCCTTTGCCAGCGGATCACGACGGAGGTCCCGGACGTCAGCCGGTGTCTGTATGACCTGACGCCCAAGCCCCCCGCCACGGTCGAGTACATCTGATCAACGCCCGACCCGCCGGGTGGCGTCACCAGACGATGTGAGTTCGCGCCTGCGCCGCCCGGCGGACAACCAGTGGTTTCAGGGCATCCAAGCGAGAATCCCCTCCTGCGGATGGTCTTTCTCCCACTGGACGAACTGCTCGTAGTCCCTCACGCCGTCGCGGATCACCGCCATGTAGATCTTCACCCCCATGACCTTCTTGTCGTCGAGAATCGCGTACTTGATCGAGAGGATTGCGTCTCTCTGCTCGTCGGTAAGCACGGCGTTGATCCGGTCGGCCACCTGCTCGAAGTAGCCCGCGTAGCGCGAGGCCTCTGCAATGTGGATCATATCGATCTGCCAGGTATCGCCGCGAGGATCCTCGTACCATGCGTGCCATTCCAGGCACATATCTTCGGCACCGAGCAAGTTGGCATACGTAACCCGCCGGACTCTGGGATTCTGAGCCAAGGCAGCAACCGCGAGAAAGCTGGTTGCGGGATCGACCGGTTCCAAGTACGTGTGGAAATCGATGTCGAGATGGCGAATGAGAAGACCGGTCCGCAACGAACCCACCAGGTTGATCTGGGCTCCAATGGATTGCCAGGCTTCCACAACCCGGGCCTCCCGAACCACTTCCCAGGCTCGGGCTTGCTGTTCCTTGGCGATTTTCCGTACGTCCTTCATCGGACCTCCAAACTGACAAGATACACAGGGTTTCAACGGGGCGTCATCATACTCGTCCGATGCCCGTCTTCCCAGCCCCTGCCGGCCGAGCCGCGTCATTCGGGTTCCCCTTGCGTTGTGCGGATGTCACCACGATAATGGGGTATTCGAAGTACGGCCTGGAGCCGACAGTGCGGCGAACAAACCATGGAGTCAATGAAAGGGGTGCCGGATGAACCTGCAAAACAGCAATCAGAAGCGTTCCACTTCCCGTCGGGAGTTCCTGCAACAATCGTCCGGCGTTCTGGCCGGGGCGGCGTTGGCGAGCGCCATCAACGTGCGGGCCAACGCCGGCGAGAGTAATACGATCAAGGTTGCGCTCGTCGGCTGCGGCGGGCGAGGGACCGGTGCCGCGGTCAACTCGCTCTCGACGGAAGGCCCGACGAAGCTGGTCGCGGTCGCCGATGTGTTCAACGACCGGATGCAGGCGAGTCTCGGCAGTCTGCAAGCACAGTTCCCCACGAAGGTGGACGTGCCGAAGGACCGCCAATTCCTCGGGATGGATGCATATAAGAAAGCCATTGACTGCATCGGGGCCGGGAGCGTCGTATTGCTGGCGACCCCGCCTGCGTTCCGTCCGCTGCACGTCGAATACGCAGTCGCCAAGGGCTGCAATATCTTCATGGAGAAGGCCTTCGCGGTGGACGCGCCGGGCATCCATCGCGTCCTCAAGGCGGGCAAAGAGGCCGAGAAGAAGAACCTCAAGATCGCCGGCGGCCTGATGAGCCGACATTCCAAGCCGCTGGAGGAGGCCATCGACCAGCTCCATAAGGGCCTGATCGGCGACCTGATCACCTGCTGGGCCTACCGCGAGCACGGCATCGTCCCCTTCTCCAACAAGCGTCCCGGCGAAAGCGAGCTGGCCCACCAGATCCGCAACTATCACTGCTTCACTTGGTGCAACGGCAGCTTCATCCTCGACTGGCTGATCCACAATCTCGACGTCTGCTGCTGGTGCAAGGATGCCTGGCCGGTCTCCGCGCAGGGCCAGGGCGGCCGGCAGACCCGCACGAACCCCGACCAGCTCTTCGACCACTACGCGGTTGAGTACCACTTCCCCGACGGCACTCGCCTCTTCGCCCAGGGCAGGCACATTGAGAACTGCTGGGGCTTCTTCGGCGACGTCATCCACGGCGCCAAAGGCTCGGCCGTCCTCGGCGAAGGCGTGAGTAATCCGCGAATCTTCAAAGGCTACAACCAGACGCCGGAGAATGTGATCTGGCAATTCAAAGGCCAGGCGATCAATCAGTACCAGGTCGAGCACGATCTGCTCTTCGACGCGATCCGCAAGAACAAGCCGTACAACGAGACCGAGCGATGCTGCAACGCCGCGATGGTGGGCATCCTGGGCCGCATGGCCGCCGAGTCCGGCCAACTGATCACCTGGGACGAGGCCATGGCCTCCAAGCTCGTCCTCGCACCGGGCATGGAC
>JBDKRX010000219.1:0-8794 GCA_039683175.1 Phycisphaerales bacterium | reverse complement strand
GCATGATGATTCGATTCGCCACTTTGTAGGCGCTCTTCATGTCAAGGGTCACGACGATGCTCGTGACGCCCAGCTCCCGGGCGAGCTTGACGATCAGCTCGCTGATGATGTCGGAGCGGATGGGGTCGAGACCAGTCGTCGGCTCATCGTACAGGATCACCTCGGGATTCAACGCAATGGCGCGAGCGAGGGCCGCTCTCTTTCGCTGGCCGCCCGAGAGCCGGGACGGGAAGTAGTTCTGAAAGCCGTCCAGGCCCACCATCGCGAGCTTCATCTTGACGACTTCCTCGACCTGATGCCAGTCACGAATCTTCGCATGCTGGCGAATGGGGAACATGATATTCTCAGCGATCGTCATGCTGTCGAAGAGGGCCCCTTCCTGGAAGAGATACCCAAACTGGGTGCGTACGCTGTTCAACTCGCGTTCGGTCAGGTCATCGACCCGCCGGCCTTTGAAGTACACCTCGCCTTGCGTGGGCCTTTGGAGAACGATAAAGTGCTTGATGAGGACGGTCTTGCCGCAACCGCTCGGACCGATGATCACCGTGGTCTTGCCCTTCTCGATGGACAGGCTGACCTTGTCGAGCACCAGCTTGGTGCCGAACTTCTTGGTGAGATTGCGGACCTCGACGATTGCCTCGCCGCGATCCGGCTCACGCTCTTGACCATTGCCATCCGTCTCTTTTTCCAAAGCGAGTTCTCCAAGACAGGGACCGGTTCGATCCCGGGCGGCTCATCGCCTCAACCCACAATGCTCTTGATGGGCCAGAAGATATGATAGATCGCCTTGAACGTCACGGCCAGCGCGAAGTCCAGGGCGAGAATCGAGATGAAACTGGCGACGAAGGCCTCGGTGCATGCCTGCCCGACGCCATGAGCACCCTCCTTGCAGTTGAAGCCCTTGTAGCAACTGATCACGGCGATGGCCCCTCCGAAGAAGAACGCCTTCGTAATCCCGACGGACACATCCCACAGGGCCACGGCCGAGGCGCTGAACGTCCAGTAGGCCCGGCTATTGATCCCGAACTGCAGGAAACTCACGAGGGCGCCGCCCACCACGCCCATCAGGTCCGCGAAGATCGTCAACACAGGGGTCAGCAGCAGGCACGCGAGCAGCCGGGGCGCGACGAGGTAGCGAACCGGATCGGTCCCCATACTGCGAACCGCGTCGATCTGCTCGGTCACGTTCATCGTTCCCAGTTCGGCGGTGAGCGCGCCGCCGATGCGTCCGGCGAGCATGACCGCCGCCAGCACGGGTCCCAGCTCTTTCACCACCGAGATATTGATCAGCACACCGAGGTGCTCCTCGAGCCCCATGCCGGCAAGCTGGTCGTAGGCCTGGACCGCCAGGGTCATTCCGACGAATGCGCCGGTGATCATAATCACGGGAACGCTGTGCACGCCGATGATGAACATCTGCGTCCAGATGAGGGGAAACGTGGACTTGCGGGCACAACTGCGGACAGAGGTGGTGGTGGACCGCCAGGCGAAACGGCCAAACCGACCGGCATTGACGACGTCCTGAATGGCCTTGGCGCCGAGCGCTGCAATCATTGCGGACTTCCTATCCATATCAGCTAACGGCTCTTACGTGTGGACACGCACGCGACCCGCGTATCTGCTCTGCTTGTAACAGGCCGGCGTGCCGTTGTCAAGGACCGCCCCAGGCGCCGGGACAATCCTCTTGCCCAGCCCGGATGCTTCGCTGCCGCTCGGGATGACAGAGTCCCGTTCGGTCGCGAGAGCATGTCGGATCGCTACGTCTGCGATACCGGCGCAAAGGCCCTGACGGTGTTCTTGCCGGAGTGCTTGGCCATGTAAAGGGCCTGGTCGGATCGGTTCGTGATTTCCTCGGGATTCGTATCCGCTCCGTACTCGCCCACTCCGACGCTGACCGACAGAGGGACCTGCTCTCGCTGCCAGAGGATGGGCGAGCGGGCGACGGTCTCTACAATCCGTTCGCAGACGATCAAAGCGGCGTCGAGCCCCGTGCTCGGCAGGATGACCGCGAATTCATCGCCGCCGTAGCGAGCCGCCAGGTCGATCTGCCGGGTGCACTCTCGAATCCGATGACTGATCTCGATGATCGCCTTGTCGCCGGCCCGGTGGCCGTAGACGTCGTTGATCTGTTTGAGGTTGTCGACGTCGGCCATAATCAGGGCGATGGTTCCCCCGTGGCGGCGGGCCCGCCACAGCTCCCTCTCCAAGGCCTCGTAGAAAGTCCTGTGATTCATCAAGCCGGTCAGACCGTCGGTGGTCGCCTGTCGCTGCATCTTCTCGAACAAGCGGACGTTGCCGATCGAGGCGCCGACCAACTGGCCGAACAGCTCGATCAACGCGACGTCCTCGCTGTCGAAGTCCTCTACGCCTGTCTTGTCGGCCAGATTCAGGACACCCACGACCCGCTCCTGGCAGACCAGCGGGACGATCGCGCAGTTGCGGGTCTGGTAGTTCTCGGCATAGGTCCGCTGGGACCGTTTGATGATGGGCCTGGTGTGCGTGTCGATGTTGCCCGTCAGGATCACCCCCTTGCTCTTGGCCGCCAGCACCATGGGAGACGGCGGCCTCTGATTCAGGGAAACGATCTTGTTGATGGGGAACGAGTGGTTGTGCTTTATCAAATGAAGGATGCCGTTCGCCTCATCGAGGGCATACAACGACGCAAAATGGAACCCCACGACCGCCGGGATCTTGCCCACGCACACCTCTGCGATGCGGTCGATGTCCAGGCAGTTGATCTCCCTGGCCAGCGGGGTCACCTGCTCCAGGAGCGTCGCTTTGTGGTGCTTGCCCTCTACATCCTGCTCGGTTTTCTTGTTTCGATTCATCGTCGAACGCGAATAACAGTCCGGTAACCTGGTCTTGTCGGTGCGTACGGTTTCATTGAGGGTTCTATCGACCATTCCGCCGGAACGATTTTGAGAAATGTGCGAGGACTGAAGAAAGGCCGGATCGCTCGACCCCGTCAACGATGCACAATCGGTAACACAAGCAGGCAGGAGGAGTTATAGGTCTTCCGAAACGGACTGCTTGTCACACCGCGTCCGAAGAGAGGCCGTGTCCCTCAAGCCCCGATAAGAACTCGCGAATTTTTTCGCAAAATGACGACAAAAAGAGTTGACACTGAAGTGATGGCGTTTTACATTTTGCAAAATGTAACATGCACTGTGCCGTCGGATCTGTGGGTGATGTCTCTGGTCATCGAGCAGGAAGGTGTTTGTATCGCTCTTTCATCAGTCCGGCGGCTCGGTGGTCGTCTTGGGTCAGTGTCGCAAGGATCGGAAGTGGGAGACTATATGTGGCATATCCGCCTCGGTATCCGTGGCAATCCTCTCCGCTGCAGTTTGTGTGAAGGCCACGGTATCGCGCGAATATCCCCTCTCCGATTCGATCGTGGCGGCGGCCTGCCGTCGCGGTCTTTGGCGTGATCGCTCTTTCGCATGGTTGATGAGCGGAACAATCTCAAGGAGTCAGCAGACTGAGAACGGCTGTATGAACTGGCAGGAATGCAGTACCGGATTCAAAGCTCCCGCAAAGCGGTATCGCATCGGCGAACTGGTTCGCCACAGCCCTTTCTCCCGGCAGACGATTCACAACTACACCGTCATGGGCCTGATCCGCGAGGTCGAGTGGACCGAAGGCGGGCACCGCCTGTATGACGAGTCCGTATTCGAGCAGTTGTCCCGGATCGTGGAGCTGAGAAAGACCAAGAGCCTTGCCCAGATTCGTCACCTCCTCAAGGATGAGGAGAGCACCGGTCGAGCGGCTGGCTTGTGCGCCGAATCCCATGAGTAACTCGTAGTCGATGGGCTGGCGGTCATGCCGGCCGCGATGATCAATAACTCGCCTCTGTGGCGATTCACGGAAGACCGAAAGGATCAAGGATGATGCATGCGGCTTCATTTCCCAGGAGTGTTTCTTGTAGCCCTATCCCCTTGTTGCGTCGCCCTTCGCGTTTCTCCCTTTTGCAGTCATGTCTCATAGAGATCCGGATCTCCCCGCCGTCGGCCCCCGCACCGGGACGGACGTGCGCCACAGGCTCCTTGCCGTGCATTTCGTGATACCCCTGGACCGCGATTGAGGGAATACAGATGGATCTGTTGTCGCTTATCCCGGACAATATTGCCGAGGTGCTTGTCGAAATCCTGCGGTTCACGGAGTTGCGTCGCCGCGTCCTGTACGACAACATTCACCATGCCGGTGCGCCGGCCTTTGTCCCCCAGGACGTACCTGTCCGGGAGTTCGCGGAGGTGCTGGATCACGCGGTCGCAGAGCACCTGCGGAGCCGCCGGCTCTTGTTCCGCGACACGACGAACATCGCGTTCGGCCCGAACGGCTCAACGCGGATTCGCCCCGTGGCGGATCCCCACGCCCACGCCCTGCTTCAGAACAGCCGCGATGCATACCTGGAGCTCCAGGTGAACAAGCTCCTGGAGAATGCGCTCAACCGCAAGGTGGCGGCCGAACTGCTCAAGCAAAAGTGCGGCGTGGTTCCGGAAGCGATGGACTGGAACGTGGATATGACGCTCACGGACGACGGCCCGTTTGAAAGCTCGTCCACGCACTGCGATACGGCAGAGTAACCGAGAGGCGATTTACGGCGAGTATGGAGAATCACGCACTCAATTTGCAGCAGGCGCCGGGCCCGTGCCGGCCTTCGGCGACGGTGCTTGCGATCACCAGCGGCAAAGGCGGTGTCGGCAAGACGAACATCGCGGCCAACATCGCCATTTGCCTGGCCAACCAGAACCAGCGTGTGCTCCTGCTCGACGCCGATCTGTCGCTGGGCAACCTGGACCTCGTGATGGACCTCCGCAGCAAATACAACATCTCGCATGTGATTAGCGGACGCAAACGGATGGACGAGATCATCCAGCAGGGCCCCAAGGGATTGCGGGTCATCTGCGGAGCCTCCGGGCTCGACCGCCTCGCCGACATCAGCGAGGGCGAACAGCATCGTCTGCTCGAACACCTGTCCCAGCTCCAGCACGAGACGGATACGATCCTGATCGACACGGCCGCAGGCATCTCCAGTTGCGTCATCGGTTTTTGCCTTGCGGCAGACCACGTCCTCGTGGTGACGACGCCGGAAGCCGCAGCGATGGCCGATGCCTATGGCGTCATCAAGGTCCTGGTCCGAAAAAAATACGACCGGCCCATCAGTCTCATCGTCAACATGGCCCAGAGCCCCGCCGAGGGCAAGCAGATCTACCAGCGGATGGCGGATGTCACCCGCAAGTTCCTGCAGACGAACTTGTACTATGCGGGCACCCTGCTCAAGGACGAACGGTTGTGCATGGCGGTCCGGGCGCGAAAGCCCGTGGTCCTCGCCTACCCCAAGTCGCAGATCAGCTCGTCCTTTGCGGCGCTGGCCGCCCGTGTCGGAGGCGCCGGGACCCGCGACGGACTGCAAGGTAGTTTCTTTCGAAGAGTGATGAGATGGCTGAATTAGGCTCAAGTCGGCTCGTGTTCCGCCGATAAAGGTACATATGGGACTGTGTGCCCGCATCGAAGGCAAGCCCACGGAACAAGGATGGATGAATAGTGAATAAAGTGGCAACCCAAACACCCACGGATTCACGCGTCATACGCAACGGAGGCGATCTGTGAAGACACAAGCAGCGAAGACGAACAGCAAGCTGACCATCGACCAGATCTGGGGACGGTTCCACGAGACCCACGACCATCAGCATCGCAACCTGCTGCTGGAGCATTATCGCGATCTGGTGCGGTACGCTGCCGAGAGACTTCATGCCAAGCTGCCCGACAAGGTCGAGCTCGACGATCTCATCAGTGCCGGCACATTCGGCCTCATGGATGCGATCGACGCCTATGATCCCTCCCGCGGTGTGAAATTCGAGACGTACTGTGCCCCGCGCATCAAAGGATCGATTCTCGATGAGCTTCGCAGCATGGACTGGGTGCCCCGGCTGGTCCGCGCGCGAGCCCACCAGTTGGCCAAGGCCACGCACTCGCTCGAAATGCACCTCGGCCGCAAACCCGATGAACAGGAGTTGGCCAGCGAGTTGAACATGGACATCGAAGAGTTCACCCGCCTCCAGCGAGACGCCAACGCCGCCAGCCTCGTGTCGCTCAACAACAAGTGCGGAGACGCCGAGGGTGAGAAAGACGTCTACGAAATCGACGTCATCCGGGATCACCGCAGCGAGGACCCCCTGCTCGAAGCGCAGAAGCGGGACCTCAAGAACCTCCTCACCAAAGGCCTCACCCGCGCCGAGCGGCTCATCATCGTGCTTTACTACTATGAGGAAATGACGATGAAAGAGATCGGCGCGACGTTGGATCTGTCCGAATCCCGCGTCTCCCAGATGCATTCATCCATCGTGGCACGCCTCAAGGCGCAGATGAACACCCGCAAGAAGGAGTTCGCGGTCGAGTAGTCAGCAGCTCGACTACTTCTTCACCGGCTCAAACATCGCCACGAATCCACCACCGGTAGTCATGGACACCGTCAGAGTCGTGCCGCCTCGCACAACAGCATCTGTCCGGACGAAGTCATCCGGGCGCTGCGGCGCGTCGGCCAACTGTACGCTGGCGTATTCCGCCCGGCCCAGGAAGGCGAGATCCAGGCTGTAAGACCTCGCTGCCCCGCCGTTGATAATCCCCACAAACCACCTCTCACCGCTGCGCCGGGCTATTGCCGCCAGCTCGCCGATCTTGCTTCCCGGCAGAACAACCGTCTCGTCCCAGACGGACGGAATTGCCTTGAGCACGTCGACAGCCTGCGTCTTGAGATAGACCTCCGGCTTGTCCGCATAGAACATCACAGGCGAGGTATAGCAGACCGCCGTCGCCAACTGCATGGCGAAGGTCGTGCCCTTGAGCATCTCGGGATTCAATGTGCACGGCGTGAAATCCCCATGCCCCGCGACGAACCGTGTGAACGGCAGCGACGCATAGTGCCCCGCCGGCAGGGCCGACCACTTGTTGTACTCCAGGCCCCGCACCCCTTCCCGCGTCATCTCGTGCGGATAGCGTCGAGACTCGCCGGTTGGCTTGTTCGCACCGTGGAAATCGATCATGAGCTGCGCGACCGCGGCGTCCTTCAGCACGTCTGTGTAGAAATCGACCATCGCCTTCGCCTCGGAATCCATGTAGTCGATTTTGACGCCTGCGACCCCGGCCTCCTTGCACCGCCGGAAGAACTCACGCCGGCTTGCCGGGTCGTCCAGCCCCTCCATCTCGATCCCCTCCGTCCGCCCGGTCTTCCACCGCTTCCACACCCAGATCCCCACCTTCTTCCCCGAGGCATATTGGGTCAGCTCACGGAGCAGCACCCATTTGTCTTTTCCCGGCTTGGGCCAGGTCTCTTCCCACCCGGCGTCAATCAGATAGTACTCGAAACCGAAATTCGCCGCATGGTCCACCCAGCCCGCCTGGCGATCGTAGGCCACGCTGTCCCAATTGCCCATCGTGCCAGACCACCAGTGCCAGAACCCACGTCCCGGTCGAATCCAGTCGGCACCGTCGAGCTCCACTGCCGGCGGCTCGTTCAGATTCGAGATGATGTCCGTATTCACCAGACCATTCAGGTCCGACGTGACGATGATGACCCGCCACGGACTGACAATCCTCCCCTCCAGTTCCCATTCCGTGTCGTCCTCGAAGGCCGCCGCCAGCCGTCGCGACGGCCCGCCGACCGCTCGAAGCGTCATGCCGGAGTAGTCGAATAGAGCCGCCTCGGTCAGAGCGACGTAGCCGCCGCCCTCAGGCAACTCCGCTATGACGGGCGGTCCCATAAACGTATCCTGCTTCAACTCCTCAATGGCAGCCCGCTCGTGGATGCCCTCATAGTTCTTGGTATTCGTCTGGTACCAGACGCCGCAGCCTTCGGGCAGAACGAAGGCAGTGTCCTCCCCTGCCACACGGTGTTTCCCCTCGCCGGGCACGACATACCGGAACCCGACGCCGTCATTGAAAACGCGGACTTCCAGCGTATACGCCCTGCCACTGGGCTTGTGAGCAACCGGGACCTTGACGCCGTTGAAGTAGTTCCTCGCCTTGGAATGGACGCCGCGACAAAGATAGGTCTCATCCACCGCCCACCGCTCCGGCCGGCCCGGCGCGACGCCCCGTCCCAGTGCGACGCCGTCAATCGTGACACCAAGCGGCGAAGCCGCGACCACCGCCTGCCCCTCGCGATCCAGCCGGTACGTGAGCTGTCCGGCCCCATCGACGCCCACCCACATGGCCAGTCGCCCGTCCGGGCTCTTGACCACCATGCCCTCCGACTGCCCGCTCGCGCCAGCCATCATGCACATACCCACAATCGCCATTTCCACGATCATCATATCTTCTGCCTCCTGAGTCCGGCCGTCCACGACCGGCCCTTGCCACCCAATCGCCAAGCCGGTCCGGATCACAGCCTACCGGCCCTCGCAAAATCCCGCAAGACCCGATTGCTGCACGCGCCGCGTGTGGCGTGTGTCTGTGCGAACTTCCAGGCGTCAGAGACCCTCCAAACGTGAATTTGTCTTCTGCGCCGGCAGTCCGTTTGTAGTGACGCCGTGAGGCGTTATCTTCCTCGGCCCAGAAGATACGCCCCTTCGGCGGGCTCAGAGCCTGCCCTGAGTGAAGCCGAATGGGGCAGGCTCTGACGGGCACACTACGAGCGGCCCGTCGCCCGTCACGACCACCCGACGGCCAGTCTCTTTTCGCAGACACAACGGGGTCCTCGGAATTGGCTCTTGATCCACACATATCTATGTGTTATACTTTGTATAGAAAGGAGTTGGATATGGCCACGAATCTGGCATTGGACGATCACCTGATC
>JBDKRX010000218.1:0-33174 GCA_039683175.1 Phycisphaerales bacterium | reverse complement strand
TGATCTGCGGGGTCTCATCCCGCGCCCCCGTTTTGACGAAGTACCCGACAGCCGCCGATTTGCTCGGCGGATTGACCTCGCCGATCAGGACCAGACCATTCGCCAATGTCTTCTGCTTGAATTGCATGATATTATCCGACACGGACCTCCTTGGGACCGATGGTGACGACCGTGTAGTCCTCGAACGGATGGTCCCGCAGGTATCCCAGGACCGATTCGACCGAGGTGGCCTCGATCCGCTCCTTGATCTCGTCGAGCGGGCGGACCCGGCCGAGCATGTCGTAATCGCCGCCGATCGCGCCGGCCCGACTGCCGGACGACTCGCTCTGCAGGATCACGCTGGATTTCAGGCCGATCTTGGCGCGGGCCATCTCGTCGTCGCTGATCCCGTCGGCGAGCCGGTTGAACTCGGCGAGGATCACGTCGAGCGTCTCCTGGGCCTTGTCCGGCGTCGTTCCGGCATAGCACAGGATCCCCGCTGCTTCTTTGAACGAATGGTATTTGGCGCCGATCGCGTAGCAGAGTCCCCGCTTCTCGCGGACTTCCGTGAACAATCGAGAGCTCATGCTGCCCGAGAGCACGGAGACCGCCGTGCGGGCATTGTAGTAGTCTTCATCCGCAAACCGGGCGGTGCCGGTCATCAGACCGATATGGACCTGCGCGCCATCGTGCGGGATATGCGTGTACCGCGGTCCCCAGGATGCGGTCTTCTTGCGGCGCGGGGGTGTGCCGTCGTACGTACCGAAAACGCTCTCCAACTGCCGACGGACCACGTCGAAATCGTACTTGCCCGCGACGCTGAAAATGATCTGGGGAATATGCAGGTACCGCTGGGCGATCGTGCGGGCCTTTTTCGCCGTCAGAGCTTCCAGGTCTTCCATCTCGCCCATCGTGCTGCGACCGAGCGGGTCGCCATAGAATCTCTTCCTCAGCTCGATCGTGACCCGCTGGCGAGGTTCGTCGTCGAGCGAGGCGAGTTCCTCGACGATGAGTTGCCGGGCCGGCTCGAACTGCTCGTCGCTCAGGTGCGGCTTCAGGATCACGTCGGCATACAGGGCCAGAGCCTGGGCCAGATTGCTCGACTCCAGGGCCCCGCCGAGATAGACGTGCGAACTGCCGATCGAGGTGGATCGCTGCACGCCGAGACCATCCAGGGCGTCGCCGAGCTGACGGCTGTCCCGGGACCCCGCCCCGCGAAACACCCACTCCGACAGGACATTGGACGCCCCACAGCAGCCCGACGGCATCCGCGCCACTCCCGCCGGCAGCATGAAGTCGAACGCCACGGACTCCACCCCCGCCATCGGCTCGCCCAACAGCACCATGCCGTTGGCCATCACATACGTATCGATTCGTTGCTCCATACACATCCCGCATAAAGGAAGACGGGTTCCGACCCGCGCCGTCTGTGAAGAGACATCCTGGCAGGGAAGCCTGTCATGCCGCGGCGGTCTCGCTGCTGTATTCGTCGAACCGGACCGCGATCTTCTTGCTGACACCCTGCTGCTGCATCGTCACGCCGAAGAGCATCTGGGCCACGCTCATCGTCCGCTTGGAGTGCGTGATCACGATGAACTGGCTGTCGATGCCGAAATCCCGCAGGAGCATGGTGAATCGCTCGTTGTTCGCCTCGTCCAGGGCCGCGTCCACCTCGTCCAGGAAACAGAACGGCGAGGGCTTGCTCCGGAAGACCGCAAACAGCAGGGCCATCGCGGTCATCGACTTCTCGCCGCCGCTGAGCAGCGAGATGCTCCGCGTCTCTTTGCCGGGCGGCTTGGCGATCACTTCGATGCCCGCTTCGAGGACGTCGTCGGATTCCTCCAGGACGATGTCGGCTTTGCCGCCGCCGAAGAGCTTGCGGAAGATCTGCTGGAAATTGACGCGAATCTGCTCGAACGTTTCCACGAATCGCTCGCGGCTTTGCTTGTTCAGCTTCAGGATGAGCTGCTGGAGCTGGTCCTTGCTCTCGGTGAGGTCTTTCACCTGGTTGGCCAGGAAGTTGTGACGCTCCTCCAGCGTGTCCTGCTCGGCGATGGCGTCGAGGTTCACGTTGCCGAGCCGCTCGATCTTGCCGCGAAGCTCGGTGATCTCGTCCTTCACCTCTTCCCAGTTCACATCGCCGGTCGTATGGGTCTCGAAAGTCTGGGCCAGGTCGATCTGCAACTCGTCTTTCACACGGTCGATCAGACCCTGCTGGCGGACCTGCAACTGCCCCAGCTCGACCCGCAGCTCATTGATCCTGTGCTCGACCTCGGTCTTGCGGGCCCGTGTGGTGCGAACGGTCTCTTCCTTTTCCTTCTGCTCGGCAAGGAGCGACTCGAGCTGTTCCTGCAAGAGCCGGTTGCTCTTCTGGGCGGTCTCTTTCTCGACGTACAAATCGGAAACGGCCGCTTCGCAACTGAGGATGTCCCGTTGTGCTTCGAGGAGCTGGCCGGCGCCGACCCGAACCTCCTCTTCCACGCCGGCCAGGGCGCGAAGACTCGCCTGCATCTGGCCCTGGAGGCGGTCCATGATCTGCCTCAGACCCTTCTGCTGTTCGAGCACCTGACCGAGTTGGACTTTCAGGTCCGTCAGGTCCTGCATCCGGTCCTGCTGCTGGCCGCGCAGCTCGCCGTAGCGTTCCTCCAGGTCCGCAATCCGCGCCTTCCGCTCGTTGTTGACGGTCTCCAGTTCCGTGAGCCGCTGTTTGGAGTCGTATTCCCGCTGCACCGACTGGGCGATCTGGGCTTCGAGCGAGCCCATCTCGCTGGCGATGAGCGGTTCCTCGTCCTTGAGACGCTTGATATCCCGCTCGTATACACCCAGCTTCGAATTGACCTGCATCTTCTCGGTGCTGGCTTCGTAGATCGCGGTGCGAAGCTCCTTGCAGAGCTTCTCCAGATGGGCCTTGCTCTGGCTGCTATGCTGGATCTGCCCCTCCAACTGGGCAATCTCGGCGTTGAGCGCCGCGATGGCCCCCTCCAACTGGCTGATCCGGCTTCGACGCGAGATCAACCCGCTCGCACGGCCCAGAGGCCCGAGTCGAAGGACCCCATCGGCGCTGAGGCATTCGCCGCCCAGGGTAACGAAGCTGTATCCGGATCGCATGCACTCCGGCAGCGTCGTGGCCGCTTCGAGCGAATCCACGACGAGCGTTTTGCCCAGCAAGTCCCAGGCCAGTCTCCCATAGCGACTCTCACACTGGACGAACTCGACGAGCCGCCCTTTCACGGTGGGGTACTTCGAGAAGTCCGCATCGTCCACGAACGGCTCGATCCGGTCCAGGCCACGGAAGTGGACCCGGCCTTCGAGACTCGACAACATTGCGCGGTCATCGAGCAGCTTGCTCGTGTCCTTGATGAGCAGCGCATCGGTGAGCCCTTCGAGCGCGGCCTCGACGGCCGCCGCATATTGGACCTCCGTGCCGATCTTCTCCGCAAGGATGCCGTCGATATAGTCACGCCTCGCATTCTCGTCCTTCTGCGATTTGACGATGTTCTTGACGGCGTTGCCGAGCCCCTCGTACCGGCGTTCCATATCCGTCAGCACCGCCAGCTCGCTGTTCAGCGCGCTGCGGGCCTCCTTGCTCGCGGCCAGACGCTTGGCGCCTTCGGCGATCTGCTTTTCCGTCTCCTCGACGCTCTGCCGCTTGGATTCCAGGTTCTGCTCCAGCTCCTCCAGGACCCGGGCGATGTCGCCGAGCCTGGCGTTGTGCTGGGCCTTTTCGGTCAGGAGCCGTTCAAGCTCGGCCTTGGCGGTCTGGGCCCGGCCCGCCAGACGCTCCCGCTGGCTCGACAGGTTGCTGCGGTAGTTCGAGAGGCTCTGGATCTCGTTGTGAAGCTGGGCCGTCCGGCGCACAATGTCGATGATGCCGGACTTCTCGTCTTCCAGCTCCGCCTGGAGCGACGTGAGCTGCATCTCCACTTCGCGGGCGATCTTCTGGATCTGTGCGACCGCTTCATTCTTCTCGGTGACGATTCGATCGCATCCCGCCAGATCGTTCTGATGGTTCTCCAGGTCCCGCTTCAAGGCTTCGCCCTGGGATCGCAACCGCTCGATTTCCTGGGACGCTGTGCCCTTGCGCTGCTCCAGTTCCACGATGCGAGATCGCAGAAACTCGATCCGCTGGATCTTCTGGTCGATCTTGCTCTGGATGGCGACGAGCGAATTGCCGGTCTCGCCAAGCCGGTGCTCCCTGTCGAGAATCTCGTTTCCGAGCCGGCTGGCCTCGGCCTCGGCGCCGGCCTCCTGGGCCGCTGCGGCGGAGAATTGCTCCTCGTCCTGATGGAGAAGCGAAGACTTCTCGTCAAGCTGCTCCTTGTTCTTGCCGTACTCGACCAGCGAGAAGTTCACCTGCAACTCCTTGAGCCGCTGGGTGTATTCGAGGTAGTTGCGGGCCTTGCCCGCCTGGAGCTTGACGCTGCGAAGCCGCTTGCCGACCTCGGAGAGGATGTCGGCGAGACGGAGCAGGTTCTGCTCGGTCCGTTCCAGCTTGCGAAGCGCTTCCTTCTTGTGGGCCTTGTACTTGCTGATGCCGGCGGCCTCCTCGAAGACGAGCCGGCGGTCCTGCTTGGAGGCGCTGACCAACTGATCGACCTGGCCCTGCTCGATGATCGAGTAGGCGCGCGTGGCGACGCCGGTGTCCATGAACAGCTCGCGAATGTCCTTGAGCCGGGACAGTTTGCCGTTGATGCGGTATTCGCACTCACCGTTCCGGTAGATCCTGCGCGAGACCTGGACTTGCTCGGTGTCGATGGGCAGCCGGCCGCCGGCGCTGCCTTCGGGATTCGAGAGCACGAGGGTCACTTCGGCCGAGCCGAGGGGTTTGCGGCTGCCACTGCCGCCGAAGATCACGTCGGCCATCTGGTCGCTGCGGAGACTCTTGAGCTTCTGCTCGCCCAGCACCCATTTGACCGCATCGACGACATTGCTCTTGCCGCAACCATTGGGTCCGACAATCCCGGTGATCTTCGCGTCGAAATCGAACTCCGTCTTATCCGCAAAACTTTTGAATCCGTCGAGTATGATCTTCTCAAGTCGCATGGCCTACCTAATCATCCTGACTCTTGTGTGGACACCCATCCTTCGCACCGCTGTCACGGCACGGCATGTCTTTAGTTATCGGCCTTACGGGGGTCATTTCTTGACAGGAAGGTCGATTTTCGGAAGCGGTCCGGGCCAGAATTCGGCGGTCACCACTCCCTTGGCGGTCAACTGCTTCAGCACCGCGATAATCTCCTCATAGGAAGCCCCCAGACCCAGGAGTTGCCCGCCGGAGGTGGCCTTCGCCTCGTCTCCGAGGGCTCGGACGACGGCTCCGACCTCGAACCCGGCCTTGATCGGTCCCATAATACCGGGACGAGTCGGATGCTTGCGAGTGATGGAGATGTACTCCTGCTCCTCGCGGGCATTGACCACAATCGATTGGTCCGGTGATTCCACAAAGATGCTGTTACTACATTCCAGCGGGGCGCCGAACAAGACGATGCGCGGGGCGCCGCTGCGGGACACGAAGATCGCCCGGCGATTGGTCTGGACAACCCGTTCGAGATAGAAACTGCGACCGACAAACTCCCGACCGACGGCCGGATCGTCAAGCCGACGCAGGTGCTCGTAGGCCGCCAGCACCATGGTCACATCGTCGTCACGCAATAGTCGTTGGGCGAGGGCCACCGCGTCGTTGCGCTTGGCCGTGACCATAACCGCGTCGAACGCTTCCCTACGAAACGGAGACTTCGCATCCACAGCCAGTTCCCGAAGAACCGGGAAGCCCCGATCATCACCCAACCCGAGAAGGCAGCGAGCCGCTCGCAGGCGAACCTCCACATCCGATACACTCAGAAGCTCGCCCAGCCGACCCAGGCTTTCCCGCCCCACCGCTTCAAGGGCAATCTCCGCGTTCTGTTTGTCCTCGCCCGTGGTCAACTTCTGCACCCAGAAATCGACTCGGGCCTTGATCAACTCCTCCGTGACCCCAACGTATGTGGCGGGAACCATCGCGAGGAATCGTTCCTTGCGCCAGCGATACTCCGGGGGGATCTTCACCTCAATGTCGCGATTGGAAACCGCCCGGGCCACATTGGGGCCGTATCGGTCGCTCAGGCGGTTACGAATCTCACTCGCGACGCGATAGCTGCTCCGACGCAGTCGCAGCAGCGCCGTGTACTCATAGAGAGGTCGGCCGCCGCCAAGAACAGAGCCGCTCTTGACATCGATCTCGCCAGTTGAGATCGGATCCATGAAGACAGGCCCGCCGACCGTCGCAAGCGGTTGCGTATCGACGCCGAGCGTCCCCTTCGCCACCAACTGAGCTTTGTTCAGCCATCCTCCGCGAATCGAGGTCGCCTCGGAACCTGGGATCAGCGAGACACGAACGTCAAAATGATCCTCTAAGGACGGGGTCGCCGGGAGCGAGGCTTCCAGCCATACAACAGCCGTGTTCTCGCTGTCAATCAGTGCATCCAGGTTCACCCGCTCGGTGGGCAATTGCGTCAGGATGTACTGCTTGAGGTACGTTCGGATCTGGGACGGGCAATACGCCGAACCTGTGCCCGGCAGGCCGGTCACGAGGCCATACCCCTCAACCGCCCCGCCCCCCGGCTTCGCCAGTTCGGCCAACGAGCCGACTGGGGTTCCCAGAGCGCGCAAAGACTCCCGTTCGGCGACCTCGGCTTTCCGAGCCTCGTCCTGGCGACAGCCGATTGCCGCCAGGGTCACAATCGCGCCCGACCAGAACAACGTCTTCCAACCAAGTTTTTCCATCGTCAGGATACCGCCATAGAGACAGGGTACAACTCCGACACACGCGGTGTAATCATATGCCCTTATGGGACTTTCGTCAAGGCCGGTCATTCGCCCACGATCTGGCAGACCACCATGCGGGTGCGGGCCCGCGTATCGAAATCCACCAGGATGATCTGCTGCCAGGCACCCAGGGTCAACCGACCGTCGACGAACGGCACGCTCAGGGAAGGCCCCAACAACGACGCTCGCACATGGGAATGACCGTTGTCGTCGTGCCAGGTGTTCTCATGCTCGTAGACGCCGTCCTCAGGGGCGATGCGCTCGAACGCCGCCTTGAGATCATGGTTGGCCAGCCCCGGTTCGTACTCGGTGGTCGTCAGACCCGCCGTGGAGCCCACGACAAACAGAATCGCCACACCCGCCTGGACTCCTGAGTTCGCGACCGCCGCAACAACCGGGTCCGTGATATTGACCACCTGGCTGTTGCCGCGGGTCTGGACCTGCAACTGCTCTGTCCGAATCATCCCTGCATGACTCCTTGTTCCATGCCATTTTCCATAAGGCCGAAGGCTACCGCAGTCGCTGCTTCCGTGCAAGCGATGTCTGTGCAGATACTGCACTCCACTGTGTGGCGATGAAAGGGCTTGATTCCAAGACCCATCTGGCGTACTCTTTCCTATTCATCGGAAACAGAAAAGTCAGTATACGTCCTTTTGGAAAGGGATTCGCCAATGAGGCAGGAAAAACACATAGCGTACGCGGTGGTTTGTATTATCGCAGTGCTGATCTGCGGCTGTGGCAAGAAGGATGAGGGCGGCAGCCAACCCCCAGCGCCGGGCCCGGCCGGCGGACAGAGTTCCCAGAGCAGCGTGCAGCAGACCCCGGCTCAGCCCCCGGCGTCCGCCCAGCCTGCGCCGGCCGCCGGCGAGACAGGCGGCGTGCCCACGGCCGCTCAATTGTCCGAGATCGCGGCGAAGAATCGGGAAACACTGACCCAGATGAATCAGGGCAAAGAGATCGCTGCCGTGACGACCGACACCCTCAAAGGGCTGCTGCCGGAAACCCTCGCCGGTATGAAACGGACCAGCGCATCGGCCGAGCGGAACCAGGCGATGGGCATGGACATGACTCACGCCGAGGGCCAATACCAGGGGGACAACGACACCTCGCTGGACCTGAGAATCACCGATATCGGCAACATGAGCGGCGCGATGCGCATGGGCATGGTCGGTTGGACAATGGCCCAGTACAACCGCGAGACCGACACCGGCTACGAAAAGACCGGCACCTACAGCGGCTACAAGGGCCTGGAAGAATACGACAAGGAGAACAAGTCCGGCACGATTCGGGTCTTCGTGGCCGACCGGTTCGTCGTGGAGATAAATGGCAGCAACATAACGATGGATGATCTCAAGAAAGCCCTGGAGCAGGTGGATCTGAAGAAGGCGGCCTCTCTGGCATCGGGCTCGTAACCCAATGCACTCAATCGTCATTTGCCCGCAGGCGGAGGCTGGGACACTCCTCGGATGAGTGCCCCAGCCTCCCCATGGCTCGCACAGGGCCGATCAGACGGCGCCCACGCACCCGTTCGCTCGCACGATGCTCCCCGGTATTCGGGAAGATGGAGACAACGAGACCGCCAGATGGTAATCTGGATGCGGTGTTCGTTGTCGGTGGATAATGGGCCCGATAGGGAAGCCCATGGGGCCTCAACGCGGTGTTCTTGGTTAGGAAGCAGTGTGTGAAGTCTGCCAGATACGCCTGTCTGACGCTGGGGTTCGTTCTCCTTACAGTGGTCGGCTGTGACCGGCGGCCGGGGTCGCTGCACAAGGCAATCCGAGAGGGAGACACGAAGCGGGCCCAGTCGCTCATCTCTCGCGGCGCCGACGTCAATCAGAAAGACACCAACGGCCGCACCCCGCTGGACTGGGCGATCACAGGCGGCCGTACGCAGTTGGTGGAAGTGCTTCTGGCTGCCGGGGCCGATGTCAATCTTAAAACCGCGAGCGGCGGCATTCCCCTGCACATGGCCACCGCGCAGGGACACATAGAGATCATCTCCCTGCTTCTGGCCAAGGGCGCGATCGTGAACGCGAGGAACCAGGCCTCCGCGACGGCGTTGCACTTCGCCGCGTCCCGGACGAACCGGGCCGTGGTGCAGCTTCTCGTCGAAGCCGGCGCCGATGTCGGTGTCCGCGAGAAGTTCGGCAACACGCCTCTGCACCATGCCGCCAACCGTGGAGACGCGGACTCGGTGGAGTTCCTTATCGCCCACGGCGCCGACGTCAATGCCCGAAACAACGACAACCATACGCCGCTGTCGGGCGCGGTCGCCCAGGGACGGGAACGCGTCGTCGAACTTCTGCTGCGCAAGGGCACGGATCTGCGTGCGATGGACAACACCGCCGTGCAGGCGCTGCTGTGTTATGCGATCGACCGGGGCTACGTGTCTATTGCGAAAAACCTCCTGGACTACGGGGCCGATCCCAATGCCCCCGACCCCTCGCTGTCGACGCCGCTGCATATGGCCGCCCGGAACGGCAACACCGAGGCGGTCGAAATGTTGATTGCCAGGGGCGCCCAGGTCAACTGCAGGGATGCGCGGCGGGCGACCCCCCTGCACGAGGCCATCGCCAGCGGAAATCACGAAGGCATCGCCAGGATTCTCGTCGAGCATGGGGCCGATGTGAACGCCCGGAATGAGTCCGGGTGGACGCCGCTGCACGAGGCAACCGCCGGGGCGCGTCCTCGCGATGTGCTCACGCCGGGCAATGCCCGGATCGTCGCGATGCTGATTGACAAGGGCGCAGACGTCAACGCGAAGGCCGACGAAGGGATCACCCCACTGCACCTGGCTGCGCCTCGCGGTGACAAGGAGGTTGTGCAGGCTCTGATCGCGGGTCACGCCGATCTCAACGCAACGAATCAGTCGGGCGCAACTCCTCTGATGGAGGCGCTTCAACACTACCAGGAACCGATCGCCGAGATGCTGCTCGCGGCCGGCGCGCAGGGAACGGGCGAGACCGTCTCCGGCTCGACGCCGCTGCATCATGCGGTCCACCTCGGCAACAGGACCCTCGTGGAGATGTTGATCGCCAACGGGGCCGATGTCAACGCGAGCATCAGGACGGGACAACGAGGCAGGCCGGACAGCGAATGGCAGGGACAGACCGCACTGCAAGTTGCCGCCGCCGGCGGGTTCTATGAGATCGTGGAGATGCTCGTCGCAGCGGGCGCCGACGTGAACTGCCAGGACGCCTATGGCACGAGACCGCTTCACGAGGCCGCGAGCAGGGGCCGACGGGAGTTGCCCAAGGGAAGATTCAGGGACGTGGTGGAGTTGCTCCTGGCCAGAGGCGCCGACCCGAATGTTCGAGACCAGGAGGGTCAGACGCCTTTGCATCGCGCCGTCGCAGACGGTGCGGAGGAAACCGTGATGTTGCTGATCGCCGGGCGAGCGGAAATAGATGCCAGGAACAACGAGGGCGCAACAGCCCTCCACATGGCGGCATTCGAGGGACGCCGGGGCGTGGTCAGGATGCTCGTGGACGCCCGGGCCGGCGTCCTCGCAAAAAACAACGATGGAGATGACCCGATCCACGAGGCGGCGAGGCGAGGTCACAAGGACGTGGTGGACCTGCTCGCGGCTGGAGGCGCTGCCCGGGACGACACCATTGAGTGTCTTCTGAGGACGGGGACAACCCCCTTGCACCAGGCCGCCACAGCAGGGGACACCCGGCAAATCAAGGCTCTTCTGGATGCGGCCGCCAACGTCAACGCAAAGGACCGGGCGGATGCCCGGCCGCTCTACTACGCGGCCGAGAAGGGCCACAAAGAGACGGTGGAATTGCTCGTGGCCCACGGTGCAACCGTCGGTGCGAGGAACGCACGCCGCGGTGAGACTGCCCAGGAAGCTGCCGCAAGAGCAGGCCACGCAGCCGTCGCTGCGTGCCTGGCCGCTCAAACCGCGAGGTCATCTCAGTCGGAGAATTGAAGTGGGTTCGTGGTTCCGCCCGAGTCGGTCATCCGAACTCGTGTCGATCACGTCGGCGATGCCGGTGTCCCTACACCTGCAGGAGTTGCGGAAGACGGCTCCGCGATCTGCGTCTGCGGACTCGAACGACGAGCAGTCTCGCGACAAAGACGAGGATCATGGCGCCAAGCGATGGAAAGACGATAAGCTCCATGATGAATGACTCCTGCCCAGTCGCCAGCGGAACGGGGATCCAGCCGCCTTCCTCCAACGCCGGAAGCACGATGCTGCCACCGGCATTCACAACGCCGATGTCGGAATACGCTCTTGCTCCCGTGCTCCAGTGGCCGCTTGCTCCCACGCCGGTGTTGGGATCGAGGCCATCGATCAGGCCGGTCACCGGACGTATCGCAGGGCCTTCTACCGTTTGGGCTGTACAGGCAGCCTGCTCGCCGGCCGCAACGGCCCAAACGTGCAAATAGGTATCCGATTCAACCTCAAACAATCCCTCGGACTCATCAAGGATCTGGAGCGGGGTTCCCTGTTCCCCCGTCCCTTCTTCGTTCCACGGCCCCGGAGAACCGACCTGACCAGGCAGTGTCTGCACCAGCCCCTTGCCGGTCAACGTGGAGATCGTGTTCACCGCCTGCGCCGTCGCCACAAGCAGCAAAACGGCAACGCCGATGATTCCATATGTCTTCATGCTACCGCCTCCCAGTGCCATTCCCATCGACCCGCCGCGTCAGAGCAAGACCGCATCCGCCAGCGTCCAGCCAGATCTGCACGCGCGGGTCCCATAGAAGAATCCCGCACATCCTCCCTGATTCTATTCAGTTTACCACGCCTGCGTGGTTTTGGCAAGCGAAAGATCGTTGTTCCCGCCTGCGTCCCATGCAGTCGAGGCGTTTGACTACCTCTGGACGGTTCGCTCAACCAGCGGCCATGTCCCCGAGTTATAGGACGAACCATACAGCGACGAAGGCATTGCCTCTATCGGGATTGCGGCCGATCAGTTGGACGCCGGAGCCCGGGCCCCATGCGCCAGGACATACAAAACGGGCAGCACGATCAGCACCAGCAGCAGAGCGCTGACCAGCCCCCCGAAGACAACCGCCACCAGGGGTCGCTGGATCTCCGAGCCGGCGCCTGTGGCATAGAGCATGGGCAGAAGGCCCAGCAGCGTGGTCGCCGTGGTCATCACCAGCGGCCGGATACGGAGCCGGCACGCCTCGTACACCGCCTCGACAGTCGTCCGCCCTTCCCGACGGAGCTGGTCGCAGAAGCTGATCAGGACCAGCCCATCCTCGACCGCCACGCCCAGCACGGCGATGAACCCGATCGTCGCGGCCACGCTCAGATGGATGCCCAGCAGGTACATCGCGGCGGCGCCTCCGACTACTGCAAACGGAAGGTTGAGCATGATCAGCAGGGCGCTCTTGAGCGAGCCCAGGGCGCCGACGAGCATGACGAAGATCAACAACAGCGCGATCGGCACAACGACCATCAGCCGCCGCATGGCCCGCTGTTGGTTCTCGAACTGCCCCCCCCAAATGAGCCGATAGCCGGGCGGCAATCCCTGCTCGATGCCGGCGAGCCTGCTCTTGGCCTCGGCGACGAAACCACCGATGTCCCGCCCACGAACGTTGCATTCGACCAGCAACCGCCGGCGGGAATCCTCGCGGGCGATCTTCGCAGGCGCATCGGCCTGCTCGACCCTGGCGATCTCACCGACGGGCACATTGTAGCCCAGCGGACTCGACACCAGCAACCGCGTGAGATCCTCGCCGGTCGCGATCGCCCCCGCCGGGCGGGCATCGCCGCTCACCTGAGTCTGTCCCTCTGGGATGCCGGACTTGCCAAGCCGCACGACGATCTCGACGGGAACGAGGTTGTCGTAGAGAATCGAGGCCGTCTTGCCCCCCACGGCAGCCTCCAGCAACTCATTGACGGCATCCACGCTGATCTTGTGGCGGGCCATGGCCCGCCGGTCCAGCACGACGTTGTACTGCGAGAAGCCCGAGACCTGCTCGATGGCCACGTCGCCCGCTCCCTCAATGCCGGCCAGAATCGGGGCCATCTCCTCCGCGGTCGCGATCAGCGTCTGGATGTCGTCGCCGAAGATCTTGATGGCGACGTCCGACTTGACGCCGCTGATCAGCTCGTTGACGCGAAGCGCGATCGGCTGGGAGAACGCCGGCCGAATGCCGGGGAATGCCTTGAGTTCCCTCTCGATGCCGGCGACCAGTTCTTCCTTCGACTTCGCAGCAGTCCATTGCCCCTTCGGCTTGAGCGTGATGAGGAGATCTGTCTGCTCGGGACCCATCGGGTCTTCGGATATCTCAGCCCGGCCCGTCTTGGAGACAACGGTCTCGATCTCGTTCGGGAATCGTTCGAGCAGGTGCTTCTCGATCCGTTGGCTTTGGACGATGGAACCTTCCAGCCCCGCCGTCGGCAGGCGAACCACATTGATCGCGATCGCTCCCTCATCCAGCGCGGGAAGGAATTCCGTGCCGAGCTTCAGGAGCATCGACGCGCCGCCGACCAGCATCGCGCCGGCCACCGCCACCGTGATCCATCGTCCCCTCAGCGCCAGCCGCAGCGCGGGCAACTGCAATGCCATGAACAGACGCACGAGCGGATTCTCATCGACGTTCCGGGGCGTCCGTCTCGTGAGGGTCTCCGCCAGGACCGGCACGATGGTCAGCGAGACAACGAGCGAGGACAGCATCGCAAGGCAGATCGTCAGGGCCAGCGGCCTGAACATCTTGCCCTCCAGCGACTGAAGCGTGAACAGCGGCACGAACACGACGATGATGATGATGATGGCGAACGCCACCGGCCGGGCCACTTCCCGGACGGCCCGGAGCACAATCTCAGCCCGCGTCCGGCTGCTCTTTGCCTCGGTGCCCATGTGACGCGCGATGTTCTCCGTCACAATGATGGAGGCGTCGACCACCATGCCCACCGCAATCGCCAACCCGCCCAGACTCATCAGGTTCGCCGTGACATCGGCCCGATCCATGAGGATGAAAGTTGCAGCCGCCGTCAAGGGGATGGACAGGGCGACCGTCAATGCGGCTCGCAGGTCCCACAACAGCAGGAACAGCACCAGGATCACAAAGGCCCCGCCCTGGGCCAGTGCGTTCGAGACCGTCCGGATGCAGGCCTGGATCAAATCCGTTCGGTCGTAGAACGGGCGGATCCTCACCCCCGGCGGCAGCGATTTCTGGATCTCAGGGATCTCCTGCTTCACGCGGTCGACGACGAGCTTCGAGTTCTCGCCCTTGAGCATGATGGTCATGCCGATGACAGTCTCGCCCTGACCGTCTCTGCCGGCGCCGCCGAGCCGGACCTGGGGGGCGACCTGAACGCGGGCCAGATCGCCGAGGTACACGGCCGTGCCGTTCGAGGCATCGATCACGATTCGCCCGATGTCGTTGGCGTCCTTGAGCAGACCCTGGGAGACGACGTTGATCTGCTCGAAATCCTTCGCGATGAAGCCCACGCCGCTATTGCGGTTGTTCGCCTCGATGGCCTCGATCACATCACGCAGCGAGACCCCGAACTTCAACAACATGGCAGGGTCCACCATCACATGGAACTGGCGGACGAGCCCCCCCATGCTGTTGACCTCGTTGATGCCGGGCAGTCTCCGCAACTGCGGGCTGATCAACCACTCCTGGATCGTCCGCAAGCCCATGAGATCGACGCCACCGGCGACCAGGGTCTCGGAGCACTGCGGGCACGCCCCCGGCGTTTGGGCCCAGACCTCCCGATGCGACCGGCAGTAGTATCCCGATTCCACCGTGTACTGGTAGATCTCGCCCAGTCCGGTCGAGATAGGTCCCAGTTCCGGCGTGACCCCCTCGGGCAGTTCCTCGGCCACCATCGCCAGCCGCTCGAAAACCAGTTGCCTCGCGAAGTACGAATCCATGTGGTCCTCGAAGACAACGACCACCTGCGACAGCCCGGACTGAGACAGGGACCGCACCTGCTGCACGTCGGGCAGGCCGGACATCTGCATCTCGATGGGGAACGTGACCAGCCGCTCCACCTCCTCCGGGCTCAGGCCCCGCGACTCCGCCAGAATCATCACTTGCACGTTCGTGACATCGGGAAAAGCGTCGATCGGCAGCTGCAGCCACGTGACAGTCCCAAGCGCCAGGATGACGCCTCCCGCCAGTAGAACCAGAAAACGCTGTCGCAAAACAAATCGCAGTACTTGATCGAACATGTCACATTCCTATAGCGAAACCCATTCCCAAGCCGGAGTTCCATTCGTCCTGCATGTCCTGTCCCCCGTCAGCGTCAGTGGGCACACCCGGCGCCCATCTTCTCCTTGAGGATTTCGCTCTTGAACATGAATGCGCCCTTGGCCGCGACAATCTCTCCGTCGCTGAGGCCCTGGTACACTTCGGCCATGCCGGCCTCGGGTGGCCCGACCACCACGTCCCGGCGGATCCAGAGTTCCTCACTGAGCCTCACGAAGACAAACTGCTTGCCGGCATCGGAGAGGACCGCCGACGTGGGGACGCGGAGGACGGCTCGCTCGTCGTCGAGATCGACGGTTGCGCGGACGAACATGCCCGGCTTGAGCCGGCCGTCCGGGTTGTCGGCCGCCACCCGCACTTTCAGCGTGCGCGTCTCGCGATCCAACTGGCTGCCGATCATGTCGATGGCCCCGCGAAAGGCCGTCTGCGGAAATGCCCCGGCGTGAATCTCGGCCCGCACAACCGCGCCGGATGCAATCCGGTCGTGCAACAGGGCCAGATCCGATTCGTACAGATCGCACCAGACCCAGACGCGAGCCAGGTCCGCGATTCGGTACAGCATAGCACTGGCGTCCACAAGCTGGCCGCGCACGATACTCTGTTCGGTCACCGTGCCGGCGATGGGCGAGACCAGAGCGAGTTGTCCGAAGGATACGACCGAATCCGCAGAGACGAGCGTCTCGATCCGGTCCTCCGTCATTCCGAACAACTGGAGCCGCTTGTGAGCCGCCGCAAGCAATGCCTCGGTGGATGCAAGCTCGCTGCGGGCAGCCAGGTAGTCGGCCTGGCTGCTGACCTTGCGATCCTGAAGCTGTTGTTCGCGTTCGAAGGTTTGTCTGGCGAGATCGAGCCTGGCGCGGGCTTCGAGGAAACCAGCCTGCGCCTCGCCTAATTCCGAAGACTGGATGACCGCCAGCGCATCGCCCGCGCCGACCTTGTCGCCCAGGTTCCTGTGAATCTGCTCCACGCGACCGGCGCCGGGAGAAGCGATCTCCACAACGCGGGTCAAGTCGAACTGGACCTCGCCCGTCAGATTCAGCGTCTGGGTCGCCCGTTGTTCCGTTCGAACGGGCCAGGGCTCCACAAGTCCCTGCGCAGCCCGCGGGGAAATTTTCGCCACACCCGCTTCATACCGGCACTCATCACAGTCGATGATGGCCACCTCATGCTCGCAAGGCGCCTTCAGCAGCTCTTCGGGAGACAGCGGCTCAGCAGCCCCGTGATCCGTGTCCTCGTGGGCGGCCTCGCCCACCGCTGCTTCAGCGTGGTCGGCATGATCGTCCTCGTGTTCCGCCGCCGTATCGGCACGCACCCGTGGCTGCCACGTCAGTGCGACGAGTACAACCGACAGCCCCCCAAAGACAGTCAGGGACACAATCGCGTGTATCAGCTTACTCTTCATTCGAAACCTCCAGTGAAGGTGTATCCAAGATATTGGTCGAAAGATCGTCATCCATGCCGGGCCGCACCTCGCCGATCAACCGGCGCACGTCCGCCTGCGCTCCGTGGCAGGCCTCGACCGCGTCGATGTACCCGGCCTGCGTTTCGAACAATGTCCGCTGTGCGTCCAGCATGGACAGGTAGTCGAACTTGCCTTGCCGATAGCCATCCTGAGCGGCTTGAAAGGCCTGCTCGGCCTTGGGCAGCACGTCGTCTCGCAGGGTGGTCGCCTCCTGGTATGCGACAGACATCGTACTGACTGCCTCGGACAGCGCCGCCAGCGTCCGGACCTGGGCGGCCTCGTACAGCCGGCGGGTCTTCGCCAGGTCCGCCACCGCCTCGCGGATGCCACCTTGGTTGCGGTCGAACAACGGAATTGGCACCGACAGGCCGATGACCAACGCCGAATCATCGGTCTCCTCGAACCGCTGCACGCCGCCTCCGATGGCGATATCGGGCACCGCGTTGGCTTTCTCCAAGTGCAGCACCGCTCGTTGCTTCCGCTCCTGCGTCTCCCAGCGGCTCACGTCGGGGTTCGCCATGATCGCCGCGCTCGGGTCCTCCGGCGGCGCGGGCGGCGATATCTCATAGAGACTGCCCGAAACCTGCCCAAATGTAGCCACTCTGCCGCCCCAGGCCGCCGCAAGTCTGTGGCGTGCGGCGGCAAGGGTCTTCTCGGCCTTCTGCTGCTCGATCCGAGTCGTGGAGAGCGCGACGCTCGCCCGAAGCGCGTCCACCGGAGAATCCCGACCGGCCTCGACCCGTTGCGCGACAGCCGCCTGCGCCTGCCGTGAAAGCTCGACCAGCTTCCTCGCCAGCACAACGCGATCCTGTGCGGCCAGAACCGCCACAAAGGCCCGCGTGGCCTCGCAGATCGCGTCCAGCCGGGCGGACTTATAGTCCCACTCGGTCAACTCTCTGTCGAGCTGCGCCACGCGCGTCCGCTTCGTCCGTTTGCCGCCGAGCTCGATGGGCTGGTCGATGCGAACGGTCGTCTCGGCCGCGTCGAATCCGCTGCGGTCCCCGCTGCCGGCGAGTTCCTCGATGTCTATCGCGAACTCGGGATTCGGCAGCAGCCCCGCTTGCAGCATGCGGGCATCGGCCGCGCGAAGCTCATAGGGATAGACCTGCAACTCCGGACTGCGTGACAGCGACAACATCAGGACCTCTCGCAGAATAAGGACACCGGCCGGTTCGCCGGTCACCGGCGCATCCGACGTGCCGGATTCTGTGCTCGGTGGTCCATCATCCGCCTTGACAACCGGCTCATGACGGACTGAGCCGGTGGAGGGTCGATCCGCCATTCGGCAACCGGCGGACGCCGCCAAGATCGTCAGAACAAGAACACGTAACGTTCGATGCATTTCGAGGGCTCCCACAATCGACGAAGTATCTGCCCTGCGCGGGCAAGCGAGAATCCCCGCCTCATGGACGGAGTTTCCTCGCAGGTCACGAGATCAGCGATTGTGGGAAATCACACTTGCAGAATGATGCCCTGAAGTGGAGTGCCGCCAGACGGAGGCAGCGGATGTGAGAAGGATGTGACGAGTCCCGTCGCATCGAAAAGGGCCCCCGTCAACACCGTGGGCCGCAGGTACGTGAGACAAATGAGGGGAAGATCCGATCTCTGCGACGGAATACGACCAGGGACCATTTCAACGACAATGGGGATATCCACACAGGGCCGGCAGTGTCCATGGGCGACATGTGAATGATCGTCCCGGTCCAGGCGGCCAGAGTCGAGGCCGCACAAGTGCGACCCCTCCCCACAGTGACTGTGCCCGGCGGGCTCAATCGCGACATGCCCGTCATCGCCAAGGCACAATACCATCGCCTGCGGCACGTTCAACACGGCCAGCGACAGCAGCAGAGGGATAACTGCACACTTGTTGTTTCGCCAAGGCGTCAGAGACATCCCCTCATGGGAATCTGTCGGGTCCTTCAGCTTCGCTCCGGGGCCGGCCCGGATCGACCCCGCTGTATCATTATACACCAATGACGCCCATTAGTTCACGTCAAATCCGGCAGACTTCGCGGCTGATGCCCCGGTTTCTGCGATCGTGCGGCACGCACAAAACGCCGGGGCCCGCGCTTTGTCGGCGCGGGCCCCGGAAATACCCTGATGAAACACGATTCGTTCGAGGGAGACGGTCATTACCCGAGATCGGGCGCCACGTAATCTCCTTCGTAGAATCGTATGCAGTCCATCCACATCACGCCCGCGGCGAAACCGACATGGAACGTGATGCAGCCCGGACTGACGTCCGCGGTGAATACGGGCGTCGTGATGCTGTATTCCGCCCATTCGCCCGTCATGGTGAAGACCGTCGCACCGTATCCCGTCCACGGGTCGGCGTCCAGCTCCGGCTTGAAGTTGATCTGCCGGGTGCCCTGGTCGCACCTGCAAAACGCCGAAAGCGTGTACTTCCGGTTGTTCTGGAATGTCAGGCCTGTGCACTTGACGCCGCTGTCCCAGAAATTGGCGCTCGCGGTCGGGACCGTCACCTGCATACAGAAGTCGCCTTCGACCGTATCGGCCTGGACCGCCTCGAGGGTGCCGCCGTAGATGGTCCACGGATCGACCACACCGGTCTCGAAGCCGCTGTTGGTGAGCAGGTTCTGGTATACCCGCTCGACCATGCAACCCACACGGATGTCGTCGATGAACATCCGGCCGGTGTCGCCGGGCACGGGATTGCTCGGGTCGCCCACCCCGACGTACAACCTCTTGATCCTGGCCGGATTCACCCCGGCGAAGTCGGTCAGGGGAATCCGCACCTCGGTCCACACGCCGCTGGTCACCAGATCGGCCTTGTTTACCGTGGCGCTCTTGTTGGAGCTGTCCTGCAGGGTCACGTAGAAGTTCTGCGGACTGTTGTGCAGGGGCGAACTAATGACCGCGCCCTGCCAGGCGCCGCTCACGACGCCCGTCGTGGCGATGCTGTCGAACTGGAAGGTCCGATCCACGCCGGCCTCGTGCGAGGTCACCGCGATCCCAATGTAGACCGGATCGGTCAGCGTATCGCCGATCGTGCCCAGCGAACTCCAGGTCTTGCCGTCGCTGGAAACCGAGCCCGTCAGCATGCCGTCCGCTCTCGCAATCCGGACCCAGTACGGCGGCGCGATCGTCGAGGCGCTGTCGAGACTGGCGGAGTCGCCGTTGGTCTCGAGCCGGTATTGGAAGCTGGCGCCGTTGCCGCCGCCGCCGGTGAGGGCCATGAAGGCATGGCTGGCCCCGCCGTTGAGGCTGCCGCGGATCATCACGCCGCCCTTGGCCCACGTGTTGGAGCCGGTCCCGTTGCTGACGACGCGAGCGATCAGCGTACCGGTGCCGGTGAGGGTCTTGTAGGCGTAGGTGAACTCGTCGGAGTCGTACCAGATGTCCGCGCCGGCGCCGGTCACGTTCATCTTGCCGCCGATCTCAGTGACCGCGACCTCGCCCACGGCCGGATAGCCACGGACGTACAGGACCAGATCGGTCACGCCGTCGACCGTCCAATCCTGGGTGGGCGAAAACTCCCGGTACGCCTGGCTGTAGTACGGCGCATCGGCGTTGTTATAGGCGAACGGCATCGACTGCGCGCCGCCGTTGACGATCGCCCGCTCGGCGAACGGGGCATTGTCGTAGCCGACCTGCGAGCCGCTGGCTTTGTCGGTCAAGCCGTCGATCCAGGTGTTCCAGATCGTGGTTTCGGCATCGACGTTGTCGTCGTAGCTCTCGAAGTCATCCACGACGAAGTGGTCCGTGGTGGAGAAGCTCCAGACATTGCCTTCCCTCACGGGAATGCTCGCGGCCTCGTTGATCTCGTCCACGCGCCAGTAGTAGTACTTGCCGTACACCAGGCCGCTGACCTCATAGCGATTGCCGGTCACGGTCTCGGACGGCGCCGTCCCATCCGCCACCGCCTGCTTGTCATCGCTGAAATAGACCTTGTGCGAGACGGCCTCTCGTCCCGGTCGCCAGCTCAGGGTCGGCTCCAGAGACACGCCGGCCGCACCATCTTGCGGCTGGGGCTCGCGCGCCACGACAGGCACATAGTAGAATCGCACCTCGCTCAGGCCGACCATCTCGGTAGCGCCCCAGTTGTCGCTGACGGTCAGTCGGACGTACCGCGCCATGACCTTGCCGAAATCGATGATGGTGCCGGGCGTATAGGTCGCCATGCCGGCTGCCTGGGCAAACTGCGGCACGTTCTCCAGAACAGTCCAGGTCTGGCCGTCGGTGGAGTATTCGACCGTGACGTCCTTGGCCCCGAAACCCATGTACGGTTCGAGCTGCGAGTTGGCGTTCCAAACCCACAGTTCGAGCAGACTGTATTCTTTGTCGAACGTATACTGGATCCAGGCGGGAAGGCCGCCGGGCGTCATCCACATCTGCTTCAAATCGACGCCGTGCTGATCGAGCCCGTCGAGCCCGGAGCGATCGATCGTCCTGATGGCAGGCGAGTCGGGCTGTGCGCTGGACGCGGTGGCGGTCAGGCTCGTGATCGGATAGGCGTACGGCTCGCTTGTGAAGCTCCAGACATCCCCTTTATGCGTAGCGGGGGCCGACGGCGCGTTCACTTCATCGACGCGCCAGTAATAGGTCTGGCCGAATTCAAGGAGTCCCTCCGGATCGAAAGTCGTCTCAGATTGCCCCACGCTGGCCATCGCCCCCCTCGGATTCGTGGTGCTCGCTGCGTTCACGTCGTCAAAAGCCATCCCGACGTACACGTCATGGGTCTCGGCATAGGGACCCGCTGTCCAGCCCACAACCACCTCGCGAGGCACATCCGTCGCACCATCCGCGGGGCTGGGGTTGATCGCCGTGAAGTTCGTGATGAATTCCGGGGGAACATACTCGCCTTCAAAAAGCCTCACGCCGTCGATCCAGAAGTCGCCGGCGGCAAAACCCAGGTGAAAGGTGGGACTCATGGGGCTGCTGTCGGCCGTAAAGGCGTTGGTCGTCGTCCAGTATTCTGCCCACTCGTCGGTGATCGTGACCACGGTCTCGTTGTATCCCGTCCACGGATCGGCCGACAATTCCGGCTTCAAGCGAACCTGCAGCGTGCCGGATTTGCACTTCAGGAAGGCGGCGAACGTGTACTTCTTGCCTTTCTTGAAGGTGTAGGTGCCATCCGTCATGTACATGTCCCAACTGTTCGTCCCCGCCGCCGCAACCTCGACATGCAAGCAGTACTTGCCTTCAATGGGATCTTCCGGCACGTCGGCACCCGTGCATTCCGTGACCACGGTGGTAGTGAAGTTGCCGGAGGTTCCATACGGCGCGATCACCCCGCTCTCGAAACCACCGTTGGTCAGCATATTTACGCCCTCCTGTCCTTGTCCCGGCCCCGCCGCCAGCAGGCCGATCAACAAGACCCCGGTCAACCAAAATGCTCGATGCCTCATGGTGTTCGCTCCTTACTCACTTGTGACTATTTTGACCGAAAGACCTATCTACGAGCAGAGGCGCCCCGGCCACAGGCCAGAACCCCTCTTGAATCTACACGCAGTCATACCGGAAATGTATCGACACGCAACCCCTGCCCATTGCAGAACAGGCGTCGTGCCGCCCCAGACAATACCACAGGAAATCCCCTCGTCCTGTAAGATCTGTGTACCCAGTACCATAACACCCACCTGCGTCATCACCCTTGCCGACCAAGGCCTCGACGCCACTCGCAACGGCGGTTACGAACCCTCCAACGCTCCTATTATCGGATGTTTCAATAGGGACCTATAATACGCCTCTCCGCCGACAATGTCAAGCCCCAACAACCCTTGTCCCCGGGGATACCGGATGGGAACCGGCACTGTTCGCATAACGCGGGACAAAACTGAATCCACCCAACAAGAAAGGGGGATGCCCTGGTATCGTCCGGTCACAAAGTCCCGGATGGCACCCGGCATCCCCCGAATCCTGCTTGTCCACTGCTCATCTACAGTCGCAGATGAGGACGGATGAGCCCGCGGGCCCCGCCGTCTGTACTGGAATCACTCTCTTCACGGGGCGATGTAGATCGGTCCCGTTCGGCCGACGAGACCTGCCACTTCCGCCTCCGACAGAGCGCGGTTGTAGATGCGGACCTCATCGATCTGGCCGTGCATATACTCCCCGGAAGAACAGTAGCCGATGCCCAGAGTCTCCGCAGAGTTCATGAACATCGGTGTTCCGGAGAAGGTCGCGGTCGCCCCCAGGGCACCGTCCAGATACATGTAGGCCGCTTGGGTCGCGTTGTCGATCACATACGCGACGTGATGCCATTCGCCGGTATCGATGACACCGCCCCTGGCCGTGGAGATATCCAAAGAGGTATTCAGCCAGGCGGCGCCATTGCCGATGTCACCGTGAATCCGCGTGGCTTCGGCCTTCACATCGAAGGTGTAGTCGCCACCGATGCGGGTCCCCAGGATGGCTCGCAAGGCGCTGAAGTCGGCGGCATTGATCCATGCACCGATGGTGAAGGTGCTCATCGCGAGGTCGGCAGCGTAGGCCACTGTGACATACTGTCCGTCGGCGGTCATATTGAGGGCCTGGCCGGTCTTGCCGGCGACGAAGCCCGGCGAACCGGTGGCGGCGCCATGGTGGCTACCGGCGGAGTCCTTGGCGTCCCCGTCGAACTTGTAGTAGGCAACGAGACCCGTCGTCCCCGGATCGACCGGTGTTGCGGTCGCACCGGCAACAGGATACAGGCGGATGTCATCGATGAACAGATTGCCCGTCGACCCGCTGCCCTCGACGCCGATTGCCAGCTTCGTGACTTTCTTCAGATTGACGCCCGTGGAGGCCAGATCGATCGTCCAGGGCATCCAGCTCCCCAACTGCAGGTCGGCTGCTGCGCCGCCGTAAAGGATCTTGGTGCCATTGATCTTGACGTAGAGCTGGCCGGCGCCGGTGTTGTCCGCATCGCCAAAGAAATACAGCGACAGCGTCTGAACGTCATACTCCGTCCAGTTCTGTGCCTCCTCGAACACCCGCTCGGCCTCGGAATACGCGGCGCTGGTGTTGTCATAGCTGAACGGCATGGACTGCTTGCCGGCGACGAGAATCGTCTGCTCGGCGAAGGGAGGCGCGTTATAGCCGACGAGCGAACCGTTCTCGTCGATCCCCCAGCCGTCAATCCAGGTCTGGAAGATGGTGGTGCCGGTTTCCTGAACGTCGTCGTAGCTCTCGAAATCATCGACGATAAGGGAGTCGTTCGTCGAGAAGCTCCAGACCGGGCTTTCCCACGTGCTGGGCGTCTCGGCGTCGTTCACTTCGACCACCTTCCAGTAGTAGGTCTGGTCCAGAGTAAGATCGACCTCGCAGGCGGCTTCGTCGACGGTGTCCACCAGAGACAGGTCATTGACATCGGTCCCGACGAAGACCTGGTGCGACGCGGCCTCGCGTCCGGGCCGCCAGCTCAGGGTCACCGCCGGAGCCAACGCGGCCTTGCCCGAAGTGGGGATAGGATCGCTGGCATAGGTTGGAACCTGGAAGAAGCGGACCTCGCTCAGGCCGTACTGTTTGATGCTGCCGCCCCAGTTGCTGTTGATCGCCAGTTTCACGTACTTGGCGCCTGCGCCCGCGAAGTCCACGGTCGTATTGGTCGTGTAGGTGTCCAGGCCGGGGGCCTGTGCGAACTCGAAATCGCCGACAGCCGTCCAGGTTTCGCCGTCCAGGGAAACCTCGATCGTCACGGCCTTGGCGCCCCAGCCGAGGGCGGTTTCAACGGCCTGGTTGGAGTTCCAGACCAGCATCTTGTCGAGCCTGTAGGCCTGGTCGAATTCGTACTGAATCCAGGGTGCGGTCTCGCCCATCGCGCTCAGCCACATCTGGGTGGACGTGGAGGAGTGCTGATCCGAGGCATTGAGGCCGGAACCGTTGATGGTGTTCTCAGGACCCATGGTCGCACCGGCCATGCTCGACGCCGTAGCCGTGATCTTGGCGCCGGCAAGGGCATAGGACCGCGGCTCAACCGTAAAACTCCAAACGGTGCCTGCGACAACCGATGCGCCGACTTCGTCGACACGCCAATAGTAGGTCTGGCCGAACTCGAGCCGGCCGGCGTCGAACGTGGTCTCGTCCTGACCCTCGCTGACGAGTTCCGGATCGGCGGTCGTAGCGGCTGCGACGGCCTCGCGAGAGGCGCCGAAATAGACGTTGTGCGTCTCGGCGGCCTCATCCGCCTGCCAGGAGAGCATGACATCGCGAAGGACATCGGTCGCGCCGTTGCCCGGGCTCGGGAGGACGGCGCTGCCCGCTGCGCTGGCCACTTCATTACTCAGGGCATAGATGTGAATGCCGTTGTTGTTGTCGTTGGTGAGGTAGTGGAAGGTCACGTCGGTGTCGTCTGCGACGAAGGTGTAGTCCAGATAGTGGGCGCCGCCGCCATCGATCTCGATGTCGATCGTATCGGACAAATCCCCGTTGTGCCCGCCGTCTGCCTGGACGGTAATCGTCCGGTCGCTCGTAGTGCCGCTCCACGAACGATAATAGTAGCGGGTCGAGTAGGTGACTCCCGGCGTCAGACCCGACAGGGTCAGCGAAACACCGGCCCCGATCGTCGTCGAAGCACTGTGATAGATCATGTCATAGAGAAGCTGGACGGAATCGCCGTCGCACTGACCGGAGGGGTCGTTGCCGGCATGAATGGCGATGCTCACCGAGGCCCGCGTGTCGGTGATGGTCCAGCCATATCCCTGCTGGCTCGTGCCCGTGTAGGCGGCCGCGATCGTCCCAGAGAGCCCCTGCTCGAACGCCACGCCATTGACGGTGGCGACTGTGCCGGACCCGAAGTCGAAGGTGTGTGTGTATTCTTTGGTGCTGTCGATGCCGATGGCCGCGTCGGTTCCCGTCGCGGGCAGGTCCACGATGGTGAACGTCCCTGCCTGGACCGCCATGCTCATTATCAGTACTGCAAGGACCGCCCTCGCAGAGTGGTGCCAAACAAAACCTGTGCTACTCATGCTCATGATCAATTCTCCAAGTACCCTAAATGAAAACAAGAGACCGTGACTGCCAGAACCAACTGCTGCACAAGACGAAACGAGGACCTCCTTTCTGCCTGCACGGCATATGCCTATTTTAGCCATTCTAAGCAGATGCCGTGTCTTCTGTCAACGATACACCCTTATATTACGGGAATTTCCCATACTATCTTCACTTTGCCACTCAGTTGCTCTGTGGTAAACTCCAGCCAATGCGCCCTCGGCAGGCACAGGTCCGGAATAGGCGCCTCGTCCCTCTCTATGCACATGGGAGTAACTGTCATGGATCACTTCGCGACGCGAATTGTCATGGGGTTGGGCCTTGGCTTGGCGGGAGTCGCCGGTTCCGGTGACCTCTGCCGGGCGACGACACCCCGGCAGATGGAGAACCTCACCCGGGGAATCGTGGCCATCAGGCAGGCCAATGGCGTCTATATCGGCTGGCGGCTCTTCGGAACCGACCCCGAGGGGATTGCCTTCAATCTGTACCGCGTCCAGGAAGATGGCTTGCCGGCGAGAGTGAACGACACCCCGATCTCAGGAGCCACCAATTCCCTCGACGCCAAAGCCGATCCGAATCAGGCCCTGCAGTACTTCGTCCGGCCGATCGTGAACGGCGAAGAGTTGATGCCCTCGAAACCCGTGAAGGTCAGGGACATCGAGTACATCGAGATCCCGATCCGCCCGATAACCGAGTACCGGCCAGGAGATGCCTCGGTCGGCGATCTGGACGGCGATGGGGAGTACGAAGTCGTTCTCCACCAGGTCTCTCGCGGCCGGGACAACTCCTTTGCCGGCGTCACGGGGACACCCGTTTTCGATGCCTATAAGCTGGACGGCACGCTCCTGTGGCGGATCGACCTCGGGATCAACATCCGCGAGGGCGAGCACTACACCCAGTTCATGGTCTACGACCTCGACGGCGACGGCCGCGCCGAGATGGTCTGCAAGACCGCCGACGGGACCACCGACGGCGTGGGCAAAGTGATCGGTGACAAAGAGAAAGACTGGCGTACGCACAAGCCGGGCGACCGGACCGACGGGCGAATCCTCGACGGGCCGGAGTACCTGACGGTCTTCGATGGCGCCACAGGCGCCGCAATGAAGACCGTGGACTACGTTCTCAACCGCTACCCCATTGACGGCTGGGGCGGGATCGGCGGCAACGGAGGCAACGACAGCTACGGCAACCGCTGCGACCGCTTCTTAGCCTGCGTCGCCTATCTGGACGGCGTCCGGCCCAGCGTCGTCATGTGTCGGGGCGTCTACGGCCGGATCGTGTTGGCCGCGTGGGATTGGCGTGACGGCGAGTTGGCCATCCGCTGGGTTTTCGACTCAGGCATCAGCCAGCCGCCTTTCTCAGACGCCTCCCCCTACTCGGGCATGGGAGGCCACTCCCTTTCGGTCGCCGACGTGGACAACGACGGCAGGGACGAGATCGTCTACCACGCGATGGTCGTGGACGACGACGGCAAAGGGCTCTACTCCACCGGCTGGCGGCACGGCGACTCGATGCACATCAGCGACATGTACCCGGACCGGCCCGGCCTGGAGGTCTTCACCGTTCACGAGAACGAGGACGACACGGTCCGGTTCCAGAGCCCGGGCGCCGCGATGCGGGACGCCCGAACGGGCGAAGCGATCTGGAAGCACAGTCCCGGCATCGACGTCGGCGGCGGCGTCGCAGCCGACATCGACCCCCGACACCGCGGCTATGAGGCCTGGGGCGGACCCGGCGGCCTGCGCGATTCCGAGGGCAACGAGATCGGTCCCAAGCCCCGATCCGGCGGTTTCGCGATCTGGTGGGATGGGGACCTGCTGCGCGAGTTGGTCGCCGGATCGAGCGTCACGAAGTGGAACTGGGAGACAGGTACGGAAGACAGGCTTTTCTCCACCACCTCTCGTCCCGGCGGGCGTGGGCCCAACCTCGTGGCCGATCTGCTGGGGGACTGGCGGGAGGAGATGCTGATGACCGCCCCGGACGGCAAGTCGCTGCGGCTGTACACCACGACGATCCCCACAGAACATCGCATCCACACCCTGATGCACGACCCGCAATACCGTCTGGCCGTCGCATGGCAGAACGTCGTCTACAACAAGCCGCCGCATCCGGGTTTCTACCTCGGCCACGGCATGGTGGTCCCGCCGCGACCCGAGATCTGCCTCATCGGCAGAGGCGAAGCCGTTGCAGGCATCAAGACGTAATAGAGAGAACCCTCGCAGATCGGCGACCGCCAGATCGGAATGCTACGGATTTGCCGGGGTCCGCGACACATCAGAAATCGAAATCGGAGGATAGGGACCGGCGAAAACCCTTACACAGTCAGCCCGTTCACAGCCCGGCAGGTACGGCAGCGCCACGCGGACCCACTGGCCGGCGTTCTCGCCCCGTACAACGTATCCCTCGGAAAACACATAGCCGTCGAGGCCGCGTGCATAGAGTTCGGCCGAGAGCAGCAGGCCCCGATTGCCTGGATAACCCTGCGGCCAGGCAAGTCCGTGGAAGTAGGCTGAGGGCCAAGTCCCGCTCGGCGAAAGCGGATTCAGACTGTCCAGGATGAGCAACTGCCGCTCGCCGTCGCGTTCGACGGGAACCGCACCGACGCTGTGGCCGATCGTGCCGCAGTTGAGACGGACCACGAAGTACTCACCCTGGCCGGCATTACGATAGAGCGCCCCGATCAAATCCGTCCCGCTGACACAGTCGAATTTGCCGGTGTCGAGGGCCTGGCTCAGCGTCGCCAAACCGCCGGCATAATTCGCCCAACCCTTGAGCAGACTGTTGGCAAGATGCTGCGCTCGCAGGGCTGTCAATTCACGGTCGGCCGAGATCGCTCCCGCCGCATCCAGGATGCGAGAATCATAGCGGGCGGACCACGGGAACCCGCTGCTATGGAGCCCCGCCCGGTAGAACAGGACATCCATCAACTCCGCGACTGTCGCGGTCTCGTGCGAGCGATCGAACCGCTCCAGGACAAGACCCAACTGCGCCAGCGAGTTGCAGGAAACGTTGCGAAAGAGCATATTGGCCAGGTACGTCCGCTCGAAGGGCATCGCTGCGGCCTGGTCCCACACGGCTTGTATCGCGGGCGACAGATGGGACCGAAGCGAAAGGAACGCCTCGCGCAGGTCCGGCGGCATCCATCGCGCGGCCGGCACGCGCGACAGGTCCAGGGAGCCTCCAAGGGTGACGGCGGTGGTCGAGGGCCGGAACAACCCCTCGGACTGATGCTCGACCTCCAGGTAATTCTCGCCCCAGGCGATCATCTGACCGGCCGCCGGCAAACAGAGATGGGTCCCCTCCTGCTCCGTTGAATCCATTCGTGTGAAAGCCGTCCGGCAGCGGGCCTGAAAATCGAGTGATGCAAGGTGGCTGCTCAGCAGGACGTCCAGCCAGCGGTGAAGGTCCGCCAGAGCAAACGTCGCAGCAGCGAGTTCTTCGGCCCAGATCTTCGAGGAAGACAAGTTTCCCGTCGCGAGGGCCGACTCCAGCCGGCGCAAGCACTCCGCCGGCCATGCGGGCGAAGCCACTGAGTCATCGACGGGTTGCAGAACCGATACGTCGCCGGTCTCGCGAATCCGGGATGCCAACTCCATAGCGAGGGCCGCCAGTTCCTCTGCCTTCGCCAGAGCCGAGGTATTGCGGTCTTGCTCAGCCTGGAGGATTGGCCGGAACGTCTCCTGCGACCAGTGGTACAAGGCCATCGGGGCATCGGGCGCGTCGCCGTAGGCGGCCATGATCCGCAGCCCTGCGCCACCCGCTGGATCGGCCGGAAGGAGAACACGACCGTCCTTGAGGTTTCGTGTAATGCACGTTGGGTCGTTTGCAGGACGTTGCCCGAGCAAAATGCGCCGGCTTTCCCCAAGAGTCGGTTCGATCCGGGTCGAAAGTTGCCCGAGCAGGGTCGGGGCACTGAGATGAGACTCCGCGCCGCCGGTGCTGGCACCGCCACTGGAGAAGGTCGCGTGAACCGCCCACGCGACGAAACCCAGGCCCAGCGAGGCGAACACGGTAAAAACGCATGCCGCGGGTGTGATTCCAACCCTGCGGCTCCGCGGACGAGCCGTCGCAAGGGTCGCCCGGTGTGGTCTGCGGGGCGAGCGTTTCTTTCCCGGCGTTATCAAAATGTACACCAACCCAAATTGCGGATGGGGAGATGCTGAGACGTGCGAAGAACGCCTGCATTCTCACTGAAGCCCTCGCCTGAGCCGCACTACCCTGTTGGGAAATGCGCGAGTTCAATGCTCAATACCATCGAGAAACCACACCATTCTCAATGGCCTATGAACCGACCGATGACTCGGGCGAGAGATTCTCCAACCACAGAACCTGTGTGAATACCCGCGCAAGCGCACCTGCGCATCGACTTCTTCAACCAGACGCCAGACAAACAACACTGCCACGGCTCCCGGTTTCATCGACGCCGTACTGCTTGCTTATCCACCTCTATAGTACCAGAAATCCGCCGGCGGTGACAACGAATTGCTGCATAATGGCGGAAAAGAGTGGCGAGCCACGCCCTTGTGACCGGTCCTGGGATTCTTGCACCGGCCCGCCTTCGCCTATACAATTGTCCTCGGCCTGCTGCAATCGCCGGGAGCAGTCCCCGTCGTCGGCATATGGGAGTTATTGGAGGTGCTATGAGGATGTCGCGAGCAATTCTGATCGTCGCCTGCTCCACGTTTCTCAGCGGGATGGCTTCGGCCCTGGAGGAACCGCTGAAGGTCGCGTTCGAGGGCCGGATCTCGGAACACAGGTGGGCGTTGAAGGAACTGGCCCCCGAACTGCCCTCAGACTGGTCGGACTACACGTTTCTGGTCCTGGAGATGAGGACTTCCTCGCCCCAGCGGTTCTCCCTGTGGCTCTACACCACCGAGGGCAAGCGCCGGCTGATGATCCAGCCTTTCGGTCAGAATGTCTGGCTGCGGGCTTCCGTCCCACTGCAATACTTCAAAGGCAAGGACCAGCGGGGCATGGACCTGGCCTCGACGAACAATCGCCGCACGGGCTCGTTCTGGATGGGCGTGTGGGGACCGTTCGGCGACCTGAAGAACATCGAGGCAATCGTCGTAACGATGGAATATCCGCTCGACGGGGCCTCCCTGGAGATCCGCGACATCCGCTTATCCAAGGAAGACGCCGGCTCGGAATTCCTGGAGAAGCAGCCTGTCGTCGATGAGTTCGGGCAGTGGGCCCACGCAGACTGGCCCCGCAAGATCAGGAGCCGTGAGCAACTGGAGAAAGAATTCGCAGAGGAACAAGAGTCTCTCACCGGCAGCGGCGAGTTCGACTATTGCGAATACGGCGGGTACAAGAACACGAAGGCCCGAGCCACCGGTTTCTTCCGCGTCGAGCAGATCGATGGCAGGTGGTGGTTCGTGGACCCGCACGGGCACCTGTTCCTTTCCACCGGCTCGGATTGCATCAGCGCCGCCCGCGGTCGGAGCCAGCAGACCGAGGCCGGCACGACCCTCGTGCATAAGCGGATGGATGCCTGGGGGATGAACACGGTCGGCAACTGGTCGTCGCTGAGAGCCTCCGAGGACGGACAGCGAAAGGTCTACGTCGTGTCGCTCCGCACACCCCGCATGGATCCCTATTATCTGGGTATGCCCGACGTATACTCGGATGAACTGGCTCAGAGGATCGATCAGACCGCGGCCAGTCAGTGCGCCCAGCACCGCAGCGATCCGTGGCTGCTCGGCTACTTCCTCGGCAACGAGCCCCCGTGGGAGGGCCGCGAAAGCGAGATGGTGGACATGTTCCTCAAGGGACCCGAGTCGGCCACGCAACTCAAGCTCAAGGAGCACCTCGCCCAGGGAGACACGCCCAAACGCCGGGAGGAATTCGTCCACGCCATGTTCGAAAAGTACCTGACGCTGATGGGCGAAGCGATCAAGAAGCACGACCCGAACCATCTGAATCTCGGCATCCGCTTCGGCGGGTCGCCCACGCCCGCCATCCAGCGGATGGGCAGGATGTTCGACGTGTGCAGCGTCAACATCTACGAGTACGAGCCGACGAGGCAACTGAAGGCGCTGTACGCAGCCACCGGGCGGCCGCTGCTGATCGGGGAGTTCCACCTCGGCGTGCCCGCCGACGGGCTCGGCGCGGGGCTCGTCCAGACCGCCAATCAGGTCGAGCGGGCCAAAGGATACCGCTACTACGTCGAGCAGGCGGCCGCCCTGCCCGGCTTCGTAGGGGCGCACTGGTTCCAATGGAGCGATCAGCCCGTCCTCGGACGCATGGACGGAGAGAACTACAACATCGGATTCGTCGATGCCACGGATCGTCCCTATCCCGAGATGGTCCAAGCCGCCAGGACGACGCACAAGCGTCTGCACGACGTGCACAGCGGCAAGCTGCCGCCCTTCGATGAGCGTCCCAAGGCCTCGCAGGCCGGCACACCCGAGTCCCCCTGGCGAACGACAAGCAGCAATTGATCGCACATGGACGTGGCATGGCCAAATGGAAAGACGGCAACCTGTACCCGATGACCAGCAGCTATCTCGGCGTCAGACAGTCGCCGCCCGGCGATGCGTCCGGAGAATGGGGCGATGTCTTTGCGACTGCTACACCGACCGGCGACGGACCAACTCGGTCGGAAGTTTGATCATCACGGGACGGACATTGCCCTCGGATTCGATTTGCTCCAGGAGCAAGCTGACCGCCAGCGAAGCCATCTCCTCAATCGGCTGCCTGACTGTCGTCACGGGGCACTCGAAATAGTCGACAGTGGGCAGATCGTCAAAACCAACCAGGGCCATCTGGCCTGGAACCGCCAGCCGATGCTCGCGCAGAGCGCGCAGCACACCGAGCGTGACCAGATGACTGAGGGCAAAGATCGCCGTGGGCGTGGGGTCCATTTGCAGGAGCCGCTTGGTCTCGAGGTAGCCGTTGCGCTGGCCGTAGAGATCTCCCACAATCAGACGCTCATCGACCGGGATCCCGTGGGCGGCGTGCGCATCCCGGTAGCCCCGCACACGCTCGTTGTTGATCCAGGAATGGGGCAAACGCTGGATACAGCCGATCCGCCGATGGCCGGCCTGGATCAGATGCTCAACCGCCTCGCAGGCGCCCCCATAGTTGTCCACGCCGACGCAGTGGCACTCCACATCCGGGACGATCCGGTCGACAACGACCATCGGCAGACCCCGGTGGGACAGACGCTGAATGTGGTCCCACTGCCTGCCGACCGGCAGAACGAGCAGGCCATCGATATCCTGATCGAGCAACTGCTCGATCCGCTGAACCTCCGTCTCCGTGTCTTCCAGCGTGTCGCACACCAGCACGGCCAATCCTGACTCCCCCGCCTTCGATATGATCGTACGAGCCAGTTGTCCGAGGAAATGGTGCGACAGGTCCGGGATCAGCAGCCCCAAGGTCCGGGTGCGCAGCGGTTTCGGTTTGAAGACGCTCAGACCGTGCGTATAGCCGAGACTTCGCGCGGCCTCAAAGACCGCCTGCTCCGTCTCCGGCCGGATCTTATAACGACGACCGTGCCCCCGCAGGACTCTCGATACAGTGGCCTCGGAGAAGCCAACCTCCGCCGCAATCCGCTTTAGCGTAACCTTCGCCATGGTCCAACCAGACTCTCATGTAGGTATCCATCTGATCGATGCAAGTGCCTGAGAAGGTATCAGCCTGGGGACACATCGTCAACAAGAAAAGCGGGGCCTGCGTCGCGTGGACGCAGGCCCCGTTGGGTGTTCTCGCTACAGCCGGCGAAACGCCGGGAACCGGCCCGCCTCAGAACGGCGTGGCTACCGGTTCCGTCCGACCCGCAAGCCAGAGAATCTCGGCGTCGGACAATG